>QHZP01000295.1 GCA_003224715.1 Acidobacteriota bacterium
AGGCATAAATAACATGTCCGTCTGACAGCTCCCGGGTGAACAGGGTGACTCGCTCTTCCTGTCCTGTTACTGGAGAACGGCCTGAGAGAACGGCCTGAGAGAACGGCCTGAGAGAACGGCTGAGAGACTGCTTCCTTCATCGACTCTTTCTCGGCGCTCCGAATCGGGGATCATCCGCAAGTGCGGGTTGATCTTCATTACCTGGTTAATAAGATCATGGCTCGTTTCTTCCAAGGTTGCACGGCCCTTGCGGTTTCCATGGGAACCTTTTTCGACCGATCCATCAAATGAATCATAGTGATTGATAATGACCCCACAGATGATGCTTTGTTGACCATTGCCTGTATCGACAACCCCGCTTGGCGGAACGATCGTTCGTATCCCGGCTTCGTATGTCTGCCAGTTTTCAGGATAATCGATCTGGAAGAACCCACTGCGTTGCTCAAACTTTCGAAAATGTGAAGAGGGTGGATCAATCTGGATTTTCGCCGTTTGACCTCCTTCCGAGCGGCCATCGGCCGATGGGGGCTGACGGCGAGCGATCTGCTGAATGGAAGACGCAGGCGGCCTGCGGTGTAGATCAGACCTTAGCTGGGCAAAATCACCGAGAGGTTTAACACGTTGCGCGGGTCCCAGCAGGTCCGCCTCTTGCCTGATGCGTTCCTCCCGATGAGCAGGCGAAGGGTGATCGCTGAAAAACTCTTCGACTTTGCCAGGATCGTGGTCTGATTGCCTTCGCAGTGTTTCAAACATACTCACCATGTCCATTGGGTTATAACCTGCCCGTGACATGATTTGCGCGCCGGCGACGTCCGCTAGACCAAAGCCTCCGAGGGTACCAATAATCTGGCCACTGGCCCCACTGCCTCCGAAGATGCCTCCCAGAACACCAAGTCCAGCCTGAGCCAGGTAAGCTTTTGAGGCCTGATTTGTACCGTGCCTCAGGGCAACGTGGGCCATCTCGTGAGCCATCACCCAGCGAGTTCCCCTTCGCTCTGAGCCACTTCAACGAGTCCGCGGTTGACATGCATGAAGCCACCAGGAAGCGCAAAGGCGTTGATATCTGAAACGTTCACACCCTTGAACTGATAAGGATACTTGGCGCCCGGCGCAACTGCTGCTAGGCGTTTCCCAATATCAGAAACATACCGCTCTACATCTCGATCTTTCAATATCGGCAATTGCCCCTCAACTTCTGCGGCCGATTGACGTCCAATTTCCACGTCTTGTTCTTGGGAGAAAATGTTGAAGCCTGGTTTCACCTGGGTTTGAGCCGGTGCGTTAACGACAGCAAGCAACCCCAGAATGACCAGGCCCGTCAGGAAAGTATTAAGTCTCTCATTTATAATTCTCATGACCGAATCCTCCACAGCTTGCAGTTGCATCGCAACATAGGACCATGCGACCACCAATCTCAATTCCGCAAATAAAATGCCAATTTGCCAGAGGATTTGTTGGTCAAACTCAAAGATTGTGCTAACTATTGTATGATTAGTACTTTAGAACGGTGGGAAAAAGCGCCTGAGGGAAGAAAACCTGGCGAGAGATATTAGACATGTCACCGGGTCAAGATTGTCAGGAATAGAGAATTTACAACTCCTATATCTCCTTTCACGCTCCCGGCATCGCTCTCTTAAGCGGTTTTTGCAGAGCAAGCAATATTCCCGCAATCATGAGGGCCAGGGTGGCAAGAACTAGGAAGAAGCCCGAATGTTTCCACACATCCCAATAGACCCCGATGGCTGTGAGCTTACTCCCGATGGCAAGAGAGACGAACCAGCCGCCCATCATAACGCCCCGAATGCGGGCGGGGGCGACCTTTGAAACGAGCGAGAGTCCCATGGGGGAGAGCATCAACTCTCCTAGGGAAATGAGGGCATAAGCACCAATTAACCACCATGGAGAGACTTTTCCATTGTCTCCGCCGCTGATCCCAGCGAGCGACATCAGATAAAACGCGAGGGCAGTTAGAAGCATCCCTGTTGCCATCTTGGCTGGGGTTGAGGGCTCCTTGCCCTTGCTGCTGAGCCAGCGCCAGAAGGCCACCAGCGGAAAGGTCAGCACAATAATCCAAAACGGATTGATGGCATTTGAAATGACGCCGGAGACGTTTCCCAGGTCGGGTTTTACAGTGCCGAGCGTGAGAAAGAATGCGAGGTAGAGAACGACTGGAGCGGCTGTCCAGTCTGTATTGTTGTTGGCCCAATAGGTCAGGGTCGATCCATTTTGAAAAAAAACCATCCAGAAGACAATGACGATAAGGAAAATCATGACAAGCGCCAGTATCTTTCTGGAGTCCGGTATAACGTCCATAGCCCCGTCACCTGCGGGCTTCGTCTTTGCAATCGGTTCCACCACTCCCTCACCCTTAGCGGACCCCTGTTTCGTCTGAACTAGAACATGTCGTTTTAAACTCCAGAAGATGAGCAAGGAGATCAGCATCCCTGCGCCGGCAACTGCAAATGCGGGGTGGAAACCGTATCGTTGCATGACTATTTCGGCAACAATGGGAGCCACAAAAGCGCCTATATTAATTCCCATATAGAAAATATTGTAGGCCGAGTCCTTAATAAGGCTGCCTTCGATGTAAAGATTCCCGACCATCGTCGAAACGCTGGGTTTGAAGAACCCGTTACCAATGACGAGGCAAGTTAAAGCAGCATACAGAATGACCAGCGAAGGGAAGGCCAAAAGAAAATATCCTGCTGAGAGGAGGAGCCCGCCCAGTGTGATGGCCAGCGGGTAGCCAGTGAATCGGTCAGCCAACCAGCCTCCCACTAAAGGACTGGCGAACACAAATCCCAAGTAAGTAGAATAGGCACTGGTGGCCCGTGCCGCCGTCCAGCCAAATCCCTGGACAGGGTTCTGGAGATAGAGGGTAAGCATCGCCAGCATAGAATAGAAGCCAAAGCGCTCCCACATCTCCGTGGCGAACAGGACATATAATCCCTTAGGATGGCTTTCCTTGGAAGAGCTTCTCTCTTTGTCGGACCCTGGAGCTGAAACGGTCATGGGGAATATTGAATCAGTAGCATAAGTGATTCTATCTGCAATTGCAAGGTGGGCCGCGTTGTTAAACTGAAGGATGGGCTAGGCAAAATGGCCGTAGTGCTGCCAGGAATCCTCTTTAGCCACTGCGGCCGTTTAAAAACCTGCGGATAGCTCCCTCCGCGTTTTACTTCAGGATGGTTGAACTGAAAATCCTTTCTGAACAACTTCTCATGCCACCGGCGGCATCCGCAAAAATGGGAACATTCCTCACAGGGGTAGAATCGATGTTCCTAAGCGATGCGGATGACCTCGGCCATTAGGTTCCATTTCAGGAGTTAGGAGCAAAGTGAAACTGGCATACATCTCTTTCTTGGCTCTCCTTGGCTTTGGGTTGGCATCTCCTTTTGTGCCGACTCCCTACACTCTTTCAAGAGTTCAGGTCCGTTTTCATCAGCGGGGGCACCTTCAAAACGAGAAATTCGGAATCCCGACTCGTTTCTCAACTGATTGCAAATCAAAGACTGTGCTCCTACTAAACACTGGCTGGCAATTCCAAAAAGCGGGGGAGAACGCTTGGCATCCTGCGACAGTGCCCGGCTGCGTGCATACCGACTTGCTGAATAACAAGCTGATTGGCGATCCCTTCTACCGGGACAACGAACAGCAGCTCCAATGGATTGGCAAAACATTCTGGACATATCAAACTACTTTTCTTATAAGGCCAGCAATTTTGGATTACGAAAACATCGAACTGGTATTTCAAGGCCTTGACACTTACGCGACCGTGATTCTCAACGACATCCCTCTCTTAAATGCAGACAATATGTTTCGGCGGTGGCGCGTTGATTGCAAGAAGGCACTGAAAGGTGGTCAGAACATATTGCGCATTCACTTCAGTTCGCCGATCAACAGAGTTCTTCCAAAGATAAAAGGCTTAGAGTACCAGTTGCCAGCCCCCATGGATCGCGGAGAGAAGACGAGTCCTTACACCCGCAAGGCTCCTTATCAATACGGCTGGAATTGGGCTCCTCGTCTTGTTACTTGTGGGATCTGGAGGCCGATTGCCCTGGAGGCCTGGGATCAGGCTAGAATCAATGACTTTCACATTTCACTAAAGCGAATTAGCCCTGAGGTGGCCAGGCTGACAGCTGAAATCGAACTGCGCTCGACTGCGGCAGTCGAGGTGAACTTGATGATCGATAGTCTGTCTCGGAAGATTGAAAGAGCGGAACGTCAATTCAACTTGAGGCCGGGTCTGAATCTGTTGACCATAGAGGTTGTTATTCCAAAGCCTGCCCTATGGTGGCCCAATGGATTGGGTGATCAGCCGCTTTATGATCTGCGAGCACAACTGCGAGTAAGTGCTAAGCCAATTGATCAGGTCGTAACCCGGATCGGGCTCCGAACGCTGCAACTGGAACAAATGGGGGATTCCTGGGGGAAGAGTTTTCAGTTTGTGATCAATGGTGTTCCGATATTTGCCAAAGGCGGAAACTGGATTCCGGCTGATAGCTTCCCAACTCGGGTTACTCCAGAAAGGTATCGCTACCTGCTCCGGTCTTGTCGTGATGCCAATATGAACATGCTTCGTGTTTGGGGTGGCGGAATCTACGAAAATGAAGAATTCTACAATTTGTGCGATGAGATGGGCATCCTGGTCTGGCAAGATTTTATATTTGGCAACAGCCTATATCCGGGAGACCGGCCTTTCCTCGACAGCCTCACACAGGAAGCCATCGATAACCTAAAACGACTCAGGAACCACCCAAGCCTTGTGCTCTGGTGTGGAAATAATGAAATTGAAACAGGCTGGTTTCATTGGGGGTGGAAAAAGAAGTTACCTGCCCGGTTCTGGAATGACTACAAGACGATTTTCCACGATATCTTGCCGGGGTTGTGTGCGGCTTACGATCCGTCAAGGCCTTACTGGCCCAGTTCTCCCAGTTCGAACTTAGAGGACGATTCTGAATCCCAAAAAATGGGCGATTTGCATTACTGGGACGTGTGGAACAAAGGTTTGCCCTTCGTGGACTACAAGAGGCAGTTACCACGATTCATGAGTGAATATGGCTTCCAGTCATTTCCCGAGGCAAGGACGGTCAGTGCCTTTACCGTCGCCAGTGATCAGGATATCGGCTCGCCAGTCATGCTGGCTCACCAAAAATATGCCGACGGTAACCGGATGCTGCAGACCTATATTCTTCGGGATTATCCTGAACCCAACGGCTTCGAGTCTTTTCTTTACGTGAGTCAGGTGTTGCAGGCTGAAGCCATCAAGGTTGCAACCGAGCACTTGCGGCGGATCATGCGGCGCTGCATGGGTTCTCTTTACTGGCAAATTAACGATTGCTGGCCTAGCATCTCCTGGTCTGGGATTGACTATTTTGGCCGATGGAAGGCCCTTCATTACTATGCACGAAGGTTTTACAAAGACATTCTTGTCAGTCCCACCGAAGAAAACGGGATAGTCAATATCCACGTTGTTTCAGACCGCCTGAATGGGATTCAGGCACTTCTCAGAGTAACACTCCTAGACTTTGAAGGGCACAGCCTATTAGAAAACAGAAGAACCGTGAACTTACCTCCGCTAAAAAGCAGCGTCTATCTGAGTCTTCCCAAAAGCGAGCTTTTACTGGGAAAGAACGCAAAGGAGGTATTGCTGAACTGCGAGTTGTGGACGGATGAGAACCTCATTTCTTTCAACCATTATTTTTTCACTTCCTACAAGAATCTCAATCTACCCAAACCGAAGATCAGCGCAGAAGTTAGCCCCAGCAAAGCAGGGTGCAAGCTTAGATTAACCTCCAGCCGGTTTGCAAAAGATGTTAACTTGTCGGTCGATCAACCTGACGGCCTGT
>QHZP01000087.1:0-1676 GCA_003224715.1 Acidobacteriota bacterium
ATCAAGTTGTAGCGCGCGCTCCAAAAACCTCGACGCAACTTCAAAATCATCGGCTATGAAGTAACTCACAGCGATGCTATATGGGATTTCTGCTAGCGCCGGATCCAGACTGGCTGCTTTTTCGAGAGTCTCAAGAGCCTTTCTTTGGTCCCCGCTTTTTTGATAGTACCTACTTAGAGTGAGAAGGTAGTTCGGATCTTGTGGGTTAAGCTGGATAGCGGTATTGATTTCGTGGAAGGCTTGTTCTGGCTGACCAGATAGCAAATAGGCACGTGCAAGGAGACAATAGTATTCACCTAGATGCGCTGAGCTTTGCCGGATACTCATAAGCGCCTGAATCGCATGCCCATGATCATTCTCCATCAAGCAAGCCTCTGCCAGCGGGATTGCTACTTCCGGAGCCGCCGGGACATTCCGGCTGGCTTTCTCAAGAAACTCTCGTGCTTCGGACGACCGTCCGTTTGAGAGGAAGAGCTTGCCTATGGCAAGATGATAAGCGGCTGGATCACGAAACCGGCCACTCGCGGAAAGGGCAAAGCTGTGCGCATCAATCTGTCGGTTTACTTTGAGATACGCCCGAACCAAGTTGACAGCCACTTCGGGGTTCTTATTAGCAGCTTTCCACACTTTTTCCAGGGGTGGGATAGCTTCGTCCGGTTTTCCCTCTTCAAGTAAGACAATTCCGAGATTATAGAGGGTGTTTGTTGCATGAGGATCGAGATTAAGAGCACGGCGGAATGAACCCTCAGCTGCCAAGAGATCTCCTGTATTCATTTCGGCGATCCCCAAGTAAAGAAGCCCTGGGCAAAAGAAGGATCTTTTTGAGTCAGAGAACGAAACTCGTGTCTCGCTTCCGAATATTTTTTCTGCTCCAGCAGCAACACTCCCTTTCCCAGAAGGTTGGTCAATTCTTTTTGATCAAATGATTTCTGTCCAGCCAGCAAGGAGGTTACATTCCATAACAGGAAGATAGTAAGCATCAAGAACCGTTTGCGAATAATAATTAACATTTTGAACGTCGTTTGACTGAAGGCCACGAAGACATCGTTTGCTTCCCGCAGAAGTCTCATCACCGCTTTGCTTGGAGGGTGAAGTGCACCCGGCGGCACCACGTGATCCAGTTTTACACACTACCCTGGAGCGTGAGCCTGATCAATGAGCTCAGGATGCCAGCCCTGGATAATCTTAATGACGTCCCAGCCGATCTCTGAAGTCGGACAAGAAGAGTATGAGTCGTAAGTGAGCGGGTTAGTTCCCTTGATCTGACGATTAAGCAATGATTCTGGAGGCGACCTTTCCTGCGACATCGGTCAGGCGGAAAAATCGCCCACCGTAAAAATAGGTCAATTTTTCATGATTGAGTCCTAACAGGTGAAGAATCGTGGCATGAAGGTCGTGGATATGCATGCGGTCCTCGGTGGCATAGTACCCAAACTCGTCTGTAGCGCCGTAGACCATTCCACCCTTAACACCCCCACCGGCCATCCACATAGAGTAGCCGTAGGGATTGTGATCTCGCCCATCTCCGCCCTGAGCCACTGGAGTGCGGCCGAATTCTCCTCCCCACAGCACCAAGGTATCTTTCAGTAGCCCGCGAGCCTTAAGATCCTTAAGCAAACCGGCAATGGGCACATCGACTTGCTGGGCATTCAACGTGTGAAATCGAACTAACTCAC
>QHZP01000087.1:1712-8555 GCA_003224715.1 Acidobacteriota bacterium
GCGAACCCCTCGCTCAGCCAGCCTTCGGGCCAACAGGCACTGCCACCCGAAGTCCCGAGTTTCCGGACGATCTATCCCATAAAGTTTCTTAGTTGTTTCCGACTCCCTCTCGATGCTCAGCACCTCCGGAGCACCCATCTGCATGCGAAAGGCGAGTTCGAAGGCCTGGATGCGGGCCTCCAGTTCCGAGTTGTAATCCCTGCCCAGCCCATGTTCGCGATTGATCTTCTGCAACATATCCAGTTCGTAGCGCTGTTGCTCCGGCGTGAGCCCTTGCCGCTTTAGATATTCGATAGGCTCGCCAACCAGATCCTCCACCTTAATGCCGGCATTTCCAATTGGCGTGCCTTGATAAGCCGCAGGTAAGAAGCTCGAACTATAGTTCTTGGCCCCGCCATGAGCCAACCCCGGTCGGATTGTAATAAAACCGGGCAAACTTTGATTTTCGGTGCCTAAACCATAGGTTACCCATGAGCCCATACTGGGGCGAGGAAAGGTGTTGGAGCCGGTATGTAGTTGGAGGACGGCGCCGCCGTGAGCCACGCTGTCGCCGACCATGGACCGGACCACGCAGACGTCATCAATGCAGGAACCCACGTTGGGGAACAAGTCGCTGACTTCAATCCCGCTCCGGCCGTAACGTTTGAAGACCCAAGGGGACCTCATCAGGTTTCCCACATCTCCTTCGGCAAAGGTGAGAGGTCGCTTGAATGGAAGAGGTTTACCATCGTCGGTCATCAAGCGAGGTTTTGGATCAAACGTGTCAATGCTGGACGGGCCTCCCTGCATGAATAAGAAAATTACCCGCCTCGCTTTAGGAGCGAAGTGAGGTGGTTTGGGGGCGAGAGGGTTCGTTGCTCCAGCCTCAGCACACAGTGTGTAATCTTCCGCGAGCAACGCACTCAGGCTCAGAAGCCCGAATCCGCAGGCTGATTGACGGAGAAGCCTACGGCGTGAAATGGTTTGAGCTAGGAAGTTTTCCATATACCCTCTCAATCGATATAAACAAATTCGTTGGAACTCATCAGAATCCGGCAGTAGCTTTGCCACGCGCTCAGTCGGGCCCCTTCGCCTGCCATCTTCCGTTCCATATCACCGATGTAACTCAGAGCCGCGTTCATTTCATGATCTGTTGGTTTTCTCGTCAACAGCGTCCAAAAGGCGCGCTCAATGCGCCGTTCATCTTTCGTGTCCTCACTGGCAAGCAGATATTTTGCGAAGCTGGAGGCTCGCTCTGCTACAAATCTGCTGTTCAGCATAAACAGGGCTTGGGAAGCGATGTTAGTGTGGGCACGACCTTCCCAGGTGGTGACAGCATCCCCAAAGTCAAACAGGGTGAGAAGTGTGGGCAGATTGGAACGGCGAAGTGGCAGATAAACCGTGCGGCGCTGGCTCCTGGCAGGATCGAAGCTGACCCGTGTGGCAGCATCGTTCTCCTTGTCGTGCACGATGCCGGTACCTTCCAGCAGGCTCCCTCCCATCGTTAAGTCGAGCGAGCCGTCCAGACTCAGAAAGGCGTCACGAATCTCCTCAACGTCCAACCGTCGGGGATTGAAGTGTGACCAAAAGCGGTTTGACGGATCGGCCTGCATCTGCTGCGGTGTTGCCGCCGTACTCATTTGATAGGTGCTGGACCTCATAATGAGCCGATGCATGGCTTTGAGGGACCATCCACTGGCTACAAATTGCTGTGCCAGGTAATCCAGCAGCTCCGGGTGTGTCGGCGGCTCGCCCAACTTTCCAAAGTTACTTGGCGTGCGCACCAATCCTTCGCCGAAATGCCATTGCCAGATGCGGTTCACCATCACCCGTGCTGTCAGAGGATGGCTCGGGCTGGCAAGCCAGCGAGCTAGCTCCAAACGGCCGCTCCCTTGCGTTACCGGAGGCTGATGGCCTCCTGCTAAAATGCGCGGGAATCTCTTGGGGACCTCCTGACCCTGGTTCCTGGGATTACCTCGAATGAAGACCCGTTGTTGAATGATCTCCCCCTCAGCGACTGCGCAAGCCATGGGAGGTTCCGGCGGAGCCTCCTTCTTGAGTTCTTCCATTTCCCGTCGCAGTGCGCCTAAACGCTCCTTGGACAACTCAGAGAAGAACTGATCCTGATCCTTCTCCGGCAATGCCAAAGGACCTTTATTGAACACGATTTCGTAAAAGAATCGATTTCTGCCTGCCTTGAACTTGGGCTTTTCGGGAGGATCCCTTCCGTCTTTCAGAGCTACCGTGACTTTCTTCTTCCAGTCGGCGAGCGTCTCTTCCCACTCCTTGACAGTCAGTTCAAACTCGCGCTGGTAATCCTGAGCAATCTTCTCCTTTTCCGCGCCTGCTGCCTGGTGCCAGGGCTCCAAATGTGGACGTACTTCCTGGTTGGGTTTCAAGTATTCGACCCACTGTTCCAAGACTCCGGTATCCAACCCTCGTGCGGATGCGACCTCCTTAGCCGCGACGTTTGTTCCATAAACCTTCCAGGCGGCCACCATGTAATCTGCTAGGTGAGGGCATAGACGCGCAGCATATCGCCTGGCTTCCTCATCGATAATTTCATCAATTTCTTCCTTCTCGGCGGTGATCCTCTTCTGATACTCCTGATAGCGGTCCGCGATCTCTTTAGGGACCAATGGAGCAAAGTACATCTGCGAAGTAATTCCCTCGAGTTTACTGAGCTGTTTTGTGCTGGCGAAGATCGAGGCCAATGAGTAGTAGTCCTTGGTTGAAATGGGGTCAAACTTGTGGTCGTGGCAGCGGGCGCAGGCGATGGTGAGACCCATCAGTCCTCGGCCCACCACATCGATTTGTTCGTCAATGATGTCATACAACACCTTAGGCTTATCCGCTTCGGAGAGCAGCTTCGGGCCGAGCGCCAGAAATCCGGTGGCCACAATGCCGCGCGCATTCACCTCGTTGGGCTTGTCGGCTGGCAACAGATCTCCCGCGATTTGTTCCATAACGATTTGATTGTATGGTAAATCCATATTGAAAGCTTGGATGACGTAGTCGCGGTAGCGCCAGGCATAAGGGTTTCTGAAATCTTCGTCCCCGCCCGTCGAGTCACCGTAACGAGCTACATCCAGCCAATGCCGGCCCCATCGCTCCCCATACCGGGGCGAGGCCAGCAGCCGCTCCAGAACCTTGTCAAAAGCCTCAGGCGAGCGATCTTCCAGAAAGTCCCAGATTTCCTCCCTGGTTGGAGGCAGCCCAGTGAGATCAAAAGTCGCACGACGCAATAACGTTAGTTTCTCGGCCGGCTTCGCGGGTAGCAGCCCTTCCTTTTCGATCTTTGCCAAGATGAAATTGTCAACTGGGGTTTTCACCCAGGCTTTCTTCTGCACGTCGGGCGGCGAAGGCGGACTGACCGGCCGAAATGACCAAAAGGACCGCTGTTCTGGTCTGAGCTCTTCTTCATCGTTGTCGCGCTCCTGTAGTCGGGGTTGGATGGTTTCCACGCCCGACCAAGGTGCTCCCATCCGCACCCACTCCGTTAGGTCAGCGATCTCCTGCTCGCTGAGCTTTCCCGTCGGCGGCATCTTGACGTCTCCCAGATAGCGCACGACTTGAAGGATTCGACTCTTGTCCGGGTCACCCTTGGCCACTACAGGCCCACTGTCACTGCCTTTAACAAAGGTCGCTTCCGTCGAGAGATCCAAGCCTGCCATCCTCACTTTGGCGCCGTGACAGTTGAGGCAATGTGTTGCCAGTAGAGGCCGGATCCTGGTTTCAAAGAATGTCGTTGCGTCCTGCGACTGGGCTCTGAGACTGATTGGGAATAGCGCGAACCAGACCAACGTGCCAAACATTCTGCTAAACCCAGCGGGGCGGGACATTTCCTTTCAAGCCTCCAGTTTTTGAGAAAGTCCAGATCTTCGAATTCTTAGGGTCACATGACGATAGAAGCTAGTTCGCTTCCGCCATCAACGGCATCGACATGGTAGTCCAGGTCATCGCTCAAGCCAAACCCAAGCCACCCGCGGCCGACGACATGAACTCTGTCTCACTGAATTGCACTGCAACCACACTCCCTTTCGCCCGACCCCTCGGGTGCTTAGCTCACCCGGCCAGCTCGCGTGAGTTCCTCGAGCTGAGAGAACGTTACATTTCCGCCACTAATGACGACGACACTCTTTCCTCTTTTCTGCTGATTTGCGAGCAGACCAGCGAAACTCGCAGCCCCAGAAGGCTCGGCAAGTACTTTTGCGCGGTCAAGGAGAAAAAAGGTGGCGTCAAGGATATCCTGATCTTTGACCAGAATGATCTCGTCGACATAGTGTCGGACAATCGTGTAATTTATTGCTTCGGTGATTCGCGCCGCCAGTCCGTCGGCAATTGTTTCCACGCTCGATAACGCCACGGGACCGCCGTGAGACAGAGCTGCTGACAGCGCGTTGGAGTGTTCCGGTTCTACTCCGTAGACCTTCACCCCGGGGCGCAACTCCTTGACGGCGACGGCGACCCCAGAGATCAGGCCGCCTCCACCTATCGGAACATAAACTTCTTCCACGTCGGCCAGGTCCTCGATGATTTCCAGTCCGATCGTTCCCTGCCCTGAAATCAAAACCGGGTCAGCGAACGGATGCACCTGCGTGAAGCCATAGTCGCGGCTGAGTTCATCTACTTTCTGTTGCCGGACGTCTGAAGTGATCCCATAGGTGACGACGTTGGCTCCGAGTTTACTCAACAGAGACAATTTATGTGGATTCACATTTTCGGGCAGCACAACCGTGCAGTGAGCCCCAAAGCGCGCGGAAGCGTAGGCAACTCCTAGTCCATGGTTACCACTGCTGGCGCAGATGACGCCTCGTCGTCTCTCCTCGTCATTCAAAGTTGTGATCTTGTTGAGCGCTCCGCGCACCTTAAAGGCTCCTATGCGTTGCAGGTTTTCGAGTTTCAAGTAGACCAAAGTCCCAGTCTCATCACCGAGCCGGTCGCTTATAACCAACGGCGTATGAATGATGGCAGAGGAAATCCGTTCCCGCGCTGCTTTTATGGTTTCTAGGTTAACCATGGAAAAGTCCGTACATTGCGAGCGCATGACACACCCCCGGCAGTCGCCGGTTGGGCCAATTCGATAGTCAACACAACTTTCACATCATAACCGTCCCGCCGGTTCGCGCTGATTCCACAACTGCGAGACCGACGCGTAGGGCGTTGACGCCATCTTCTGCGGTGACTAGGACTGGTGCACGGCCTTCGAGAGCACAGAGTGCAAAATAGCTGAGTTCCTCTCGAAGCGCACCGTAGACGCTCCCGCAGATACGCGGTTCATAAGAGACATCCGGCATTTCGTGCCCTTCCTCGTGCCACAGGGTCAGACCCGAATGCAATATGTCGACGTTCGCGATTCCCGATGTGGTTACAACTTGCATTGCATCGTCCAAGGCTTCGGTTTTGTCAGGAAGCAGCCACATCGTTTGTAGCACGCCGACTGCTCCGCCCTCGAATTGGAGCACGGCCCAGAGCAGGTCCGCCATGCCTCCAGGCTCCAGAGCAACTTCAAAGGCGTTCACCGATTTCACTTTCTTCCCTGTATACCAAAGCATGGTGTCGATGTCGTGGATGGCCGTTTCCAGTACAAGAGGAGTACGTTTGTAGATTTTTCCCTGTTTCTTAGGTCGGTTCCGGCGGGCAAAGATCGACACAATTTGCCCCAGGCGACCGGAAGTCAGCTGCTCTTTCACCAGCGCATACCGGGCTTCAAAGCGAAGCAAGTGCCCCGGCATGAGAATCCGCCCTGCCTTGCGAGAGGCCTCTAGCATCCTTTCTCCATCTTCGATGCTGGTCGCGATTGGCTTTTCCACAAACACATGCTTACCATGGCGAAGGGCCTCCAGCACGGGTCCCAAGTGTTGATCCTCCGTTGTCACAACGCTTACGGCATCCAGCTGGGGTAGACTGCATAATTCCCGATAGTCTCTGGTGACCTGGTCGATCCCATACTTGGTGGCTAGGTTGCGCGCGCGGCTCTCAACGACATCAGTGACTGCAGTCACCTGAACATACGGTATGCCTTTAAAGGCAGCTAAGTGACTCTCACCGAAAGAACCACAACCGACCAATCCGATTTGAAGCTTTGGAAATTTCGACATAAGGTTCTCATCCTTGATTTGCGTAGCCCACAACACAGATAGCAACGATCAGAATGGCGATACCACCTGCTAGCGCCTCCAGGGCCCGACGGGGTGTGCCTCGCCATTCTCCCGTCAGAAGACCCCATAGGTTGGCCGTAATCACCATCGCAGACATCATGATGGACCAGCCAATGGATACTCCAAGGGCCCCGAGGCTTCGTGCTCCCGGGGCATAGCAGACGAAACCGGCGATCCAAAAAAGACCCATCGTGGCGCCCAGCATCCAGTAATGAGTCGTCCCTTTGGCAAAGAAGAGGGTTCCCGTTCGACGCTTTGAAAAGAGCCAGATTGTATATGCCAGGTTAAAGAAAAAAAGTGGGATGGTGATTAAGGCCCATAAAGCGTTGCCGGCAAGAGTTTCAGGGGCTCCCTCCTGTATGGCTTTCATGACGACTTCCGAACCAAAAGCGAATCCCAGATTCCCACACGATGAAAGCAACCCAGATACAACGCACACTGTAAGTCCGATGGCATAGGATTTCTGAGGCACCAGGCTAGGGTTCGGACCTTCCGAGCGAAGCTTTCCAGCCCATGAGCACAACCCAATTCCTGCCATGACTAGTGTCAAACCCAGAACGGTTAAAAGACCCTCTCTCTCAAATAGCTTTTCTGGCCGTAGCACAAGCAAAGGAATCAGCGAGCCGGCAGATGCCGCAAGACCGATGATAACTGTAAAGCCCAATGCCAAGCCCAACATGTCAACCCCGAGTCCAAAGGTCAA
>QHZP01000087.1:8611-26518 GCA_003224715.1 Acidobacteriota bacterium
TCCAGGGCCAAACGAGGTAAGCCGTGAACGAGAAAACCAGCCAGGTATTTTCCCATGCCCATTTTTTGGTGAATTTCATGGGCAGCATGAAACTCCCCTGGAAAAAGCCAGCAGCGATGACGAGGAGATAACCCGTCAATTGAGTAGCCCCCCGTCAAGAGAAGAGTCAAAAGAGGCGGGGAAGCAGTTCCCATCAATAAAGAAGTGATTTCCCACGAGGTCGTCACCTAGCATTCATGCCGTGAAGTTTCTGTAGTTGGTCAATAACATCCCTGCAGTTCAGGACTTTTTCAACCAAGTCCAGGGGACGATAGTAATAGTGGTTCGAAGCCTCGTACCCAATCGTCGAGTCCAGTTTTGCGTTCTCGTATTGACGCCTTGCAAGCTCCACTTCCTCCTGAGCGATCTTGATCATCTCCGCTGCAATCTGCTTCCGGATCTGTGATGCCGCTGAGCTCAGCTGCTCCCGCAGGCTATAAAATCGAAACTGGTTGGCCGTGCTCTTGAAATGCACGTAGCAAGTCTCCGCGATTGCCAGATCCTTGCGAGCTGCAATTCGTTTGGTAGCAGGCACCTTGGGCAACGTGCTTCTGAAGCGACGACATGCGCAGGAACTGTTTCTCAACAACCTGGACAGGATAAGGACCCGCCCACGTTTTGAAGTCATCGTATGGAAAGAGTATCATTCCAGCGTTGTATCCCGTGTGGGAGATACGCAGCATGTTTGCGGGACCATGCTGGGTAGGGATAACATAGATTGCTACACCATAGGGAAACTGTACGAATGCTTCGCTGAACTGTTTCCAAGCCTGCACAACTTCCGCTGCGGCTTGGGCGCCGTATCTGCGCACGGCGACGTCATGCAGGGAGTTGCGACCCTCAGGGTGAGGTGAAGAGTAGTAGCTTTTTGCCACTTCGAAGTTCGGCGACGGATAGCCGCCCACTGTCCAAGAAATCATTAAGCCATCAATGCCGCAACGCTCAAGGTTTTCGGAGTGTTCGACGATCAGATTGGGCACTGGAACGTACGGAACTGCTGAGATTTCCCAGGTGTTGTTCCATTGTACTTTCGCCAAGGTGTGAAGGCCACGTTGTTTAGCCAGTCCCCAGGACCGTTTGGCTCGTGGCCCTGGTCCGACGACTGATATAGAATATTCTCCCACTTTTGTGGAGAACCCGCCACGGTTTACGGGCTGGTCCCATTCGCTAACGCTCAAGAGAGAGACGTCGCTCGGGAGTTTGGAAATCACTCCTTCGGCTTCGGGGCCATTCCGAACCCAGTCGTTTCCCCAACCCCAGTCCCAAACAATGACATCCGCTTCAGCACTGCTGCGCCGAACTCCATCTCGGAATGTCTGGATAACCTCGGCGACAACCTCGGCAGACGAGCGCTGCGAACAGCGCGGGCAGGCACTCACATCCCCGCGGGCGAAACAGTTCGTCAAGTTCTCCGACATCGTGATGCAGAAGACACCTCCCAATTCGGGCACCTGGGAAAACACATGAGCCAAACTGTCCGACAACCACTGGCGAACTTCCGCCGTGCTCGTGCACATCGCAAAGTAACCCTGTTGCAGTGAATCATGCGTCCCCTTGATTTGCGGATGTTGCGTGAAAAATTCTTCCGGCATCGTCCGCGGCTCGTTGATGTAAAGATACACCTTCACCCCGTAGCGCTTGGCCCGTTCGACTAGCTTACTGAGATTCCGCAAACGGGTTTCCCATCCCCCCCCAAACTCCGAATACCTCTTCGACGGTGCCAGGTTCCGCAGCACCGCCTGTAACCATACCCCGTTGACCCCCACCCGCACCAGTTTGTCCAGAAATCCCTCCGGAAACGGATCAATCCCTTCCTCCATCAACGGATCCCCGTACAGCGCAAAATAGGAGTATACGAAACGAGGGCTTAAGCGTGTGCGACGATTGACCAGACCTTTCTTAAGAAAGGGTCCGCCGCAGTATTCCATTTGGTCTTCCAGAAAGTAAAGAGCCTGTCGAAGGCCCTCTGCATCCCGACCTACGATATTGATTTTGTGCTCTTCCACTAGAACTTCAAAACTTCCAGGCACCTCGCTTACGGACGGCGCAAGTGAGAAATTCACAGCCCCTCCTGTCGGAGTAATTGCGTTCCCTATCATTATTTCACAGCTCATGGCGGCGCGGAGATAGGCTTGAAAGTCCTCGACCAGAACTGAGAGGACTGACGAATCTTCGGCTGGCCAAGTTAGAGTCCAGTTGCGGCTCAGGTCGATTTCATCTGCTTGAGGATTGCTCGTCATCTCTCTCAAAAACGTGTGGTTCCTGCGGCTGAGCCCTTTTATGAATTCAAAGGCGGGCTCTCCCGGTTCTTTAAGGGCCTGCCCAAAGGTTGCCTGTACGAGTTCCCTTATCTCTGCCTCTTTGTGCCGCACCACGGCTGATGGGGGCTGATACGTAAGTCTTTGACAACGAGGCTTGAGCATACCCAGTTTGATCCAAAGGCCGTCATCCTCCTTTAGCACATACTGATAATGTCCGCGATCCCAGCCCAGGAGCTCAATGAGCTGATCTTCAGGCAAGATATGCCAGTTTTGCCGGATTACAGTGATGTAAAGCCTGCGTAACTGATCGCCGCTCAGGTGGGGCTTCTTAGGGAGACCCATCGCCGCGCCGATTTCCAGGACCTTGTCCGGTGTTGTCCCTAATACCTGGGCCAGACGTTCGGTGTTCACCAATTCCCAATTGCGCCAGACGAACAGATGCAATCGATCCGGAAAGTGTGTTTCGTTCACAGGCTCTAGTGCCGGCGTTTCTTTTTCTGAACACAGGCCTTGTGAATCGATTAGGGATTTCCAGGGCTCCGTGAGGAGAAACGGGACAAGCATGCTTCGACTCAGAAACAATCGACGTTCCATCGGCAATCATCCAAAAAAAAGAAAAGACAGTAGCGCAACGTTACTCGCGTTTGGATCTCATCCCTAAATCCCATTCGAGATTAGCCATGGACCCTTTTGTTGAATCGACCTCTAGCACTGCTTCGATTTCATATCCGATCCGTCCGAACCATTCTCCAAACTGACTGACCAAGTCGTGTTGTGCATTCCTCACTGATACTCAACCAAAGCCATGGCTAGTTGTCTGATAGATTCAATGCGAAATTGCACATACGGTCCACTTCGCTCAAAGGGGATCGGCTTGCGATCCGGCACACGAAGTATGGTCGTGGCACGACGACCCGAAGGCACTTTGACCCGAACTGTTGCGCCGACGGGAATAGGTGGTGCGTCTTGCTGCATGTTGAGGAGTCCGGCCAGGACTCGGTGGTTTTCCGGCTGATCATAGAGTGTCATCTCGATTGACGGGTGCGTTTCAACCTCGAAATGATAGGGCCCTGGGAGAACGCGACGGAGCAGGAAGGAAACCACCCGGGCATTAACCCCATTTGATCCGGATTCGATCGGCGCAGAAACCCACACCGCCTTGCCGCTCCCAACAGAATTGACGACAATGCCAGGCGTTCTTCCCGGAGTGAATGCGGGGGGATCGCTGATAATTTGAGCGAAGTGGCTTCCAATAACGTGAATCGTCTCGGGATCAACATAGGGAAGCGTCACAGTTCCGAGCACTTCCGCCCTGGGTGAGGCCTCGACCAGGATCATCGGCCCTCTATAGATTATTTCGTTCTGCGGCCAGATCACCTTCTTCAGTTCCTCATCTGTTGCCGTCAAATAAGTCACCAGCCTTCCAATCTTGCCTTGGTATCGGACCCCGAGGACATCTTCCAAAAGAAAACGTGGTCCTGTTTTGTCGAATCGATCCAGCGAGGAAGGCCCCGTTGCATAAAGGACTCCACCCTGCTCCACAAAACTTCGGAGTTTTACTGCCTGTTCCCGATTCAGCTCAAGCACGTTGGGGAGAATAACAGCCCGATAATCTTTCAGTTGGTCCAGTGTCGCGTTTGTGACCAGCCCGAAGGGGATATGAGCCTCGCGCAAGATACGTGCCGATCCCAGGACACCTTCGAAATGGGGGGACTTTTCGACAGCCTTCAATTCTGTAATGTGCACTCCCTTTTCATCTGGATTGTACATTGATTCCTTGTCGAAGTAGATGGCGACATCACCAAGGAGTTTACCTCCAAGGAAAGGCTCGAAAGGTGCACGTTGCTTGTTGATCTTACCGAGTTCGTCATATACGTTGTGATTGATCGTTCCATCGGGATTGAAGGCATCAATCGTCAGGAGAGCTGCCGAATGCAGGGAGGGGATGAAAGACTCCAGACGCAGTTCGTCTTTCGGTTTGATGGTGACAAAGTCAGTGAGATCGTTGGTCCGGGAAGTCATGAACTCAAAGGGTCGGGTTCGACTGATTCCGTTGAATGCCTTGCAAACCAGCGAGAACTGGGCGGGACCCCCATAGAAATCGCCTCCAACAAAATCACAAGCTTCTGTGCCAAGTTCGAGTGGGACACCATTTACCCAGTTCGTGAAAACGGTGGCAAACTGGTGCTCTACAGTGATCGGTCGAATACTTTTCACCATCGACGTGAAGTCCTTGGCAAATTCCAGCATCCAGCGCTGCCGCGACTGCTGGAAGGCCCTCCATGTGGGATCGTCCCAATCCACCACACGTGGGGGTTCGGCGTTCTGTTCCTTCCAGAAGCGCCCAGTGCAATAGGAGCAGTAGCAAACACCGGGCCACAGGATCATGTCGTTGAAAATCCCCGCAAATTCATAGTTGGTCACGAGTTCGCGTGCCAGTGCGAGAGCATAATCGCGATAGGGTGTGTTCGGACAGGTGTACCCGTATCTCCCTTGAAGAACCTCTGCGTCGCCGCCCGCGGGCTTGTACCGCCAGTCCGGATGGGCTTCATAGGCATGGTTATCCCAAATCACGTGAAAATAAGCCACCGTGTGGAGACCCTGACGCTTGCACTCATTTACGACTTCGGCGAAATAATCACGTCCCTTCATGCCCCGGTGCATTTGCCCGATTTTCGAACGCCACAAGCAGAGCCCTGCGCACGATATCGCATACTGCATGAGGCATTGAAATCCGGCCCGAGCGATCGTGGCGACATAGTCAACCGCATTGAAGCGACTGAGCAGGATGGGGTCCCAATCCGGAATATGCGTGTCAACTAGCAAACGGCGATAGACTTGATCCGGCCATTTAGTAGGTTGATTTCTCTCGGTGGGGGAGATGTTCTGGCTTACTGCTGCCCAACCCCTTGGTCGAATCCCGGCCGTGGTCAGGCCCGCGGCCACTAATTTGTTGAAGGTTCTCCTATGCATTTATAGTGTTTGTGGTGTTAAGTTGCGTGCGCTATTTTAAGTTCAATCGGTGTTCTTTCATCGTTTGGGGTCCTGGCTTGCTCGTCCCCTGGGAAACAACCAGTTGGATATGAAGCTTGCGAGCAGGAGTTGTTTAAACAGCCCAGGGTTCGGACAGCGCCAGAACAAACTCGGATATCCCAGCGCAGTCGCCCCTATCGAGCCCACAGGTGACCGATTTCTTCAGAACTCAAAACGCAGTGCGAACTCGATCTGGCGCTCCTCCTTGGCCGAAACGACCTGGCCGAAGCTGCCGCTACCCAAACCTGTGGATACGCCGCTGAAGTTCGGATGGTTCCAGATGTTAAAAAACTCCGCCCGAAACTGAAGCTTGTATTTTTCCTTAATGGGAAAGCCTTTGAAGAGAGCCCAATTCCACGTCTGCTCCCCAGGCCCGCGGATGAGACCATTGCCGCAGTTCCCGAAGAAACCCCAGGCTGGGGCCGAAAATGCGCCTGTATTAAACCATTGCTCCAAGCTCTTCGGTCCGGCAACGCTGCCAACACAATCCGGACGACTCGCCAGCCCAGGAGTGGGGATCGCCAGCCCAGGCGTGAGGGGGAACCCGCTGTATATCACAGTAATTCCAGAGAATGTCCAGTTACCCAAGGCAATTCCCAGAGCATCTTTACGATTCTTGAGGAACGGCACGTTATAGACGTACCCTGAGGTGAACATGTGAGTTCTGTCTTGAGGGGACAAGCCATACTCTGCTGCAAAGTTCCGCGAATTCTGAGCAGACCCAGTCCACGCGTTCGTATCCTGCAGGGCCTTACTCCAGGTGTAAGCGAGGCTGAGGGTCAGACCGCGCGCGGGCGGGTTGTACTTGAACCCCGCCTGAAAGGAATTATAAAAAGACTTTCCTAAGTAGTCGGCTGCCCCCCGAAAACTCGTAATCGCACCCCAACCTGGGAGCGGTCGCGTGTAGTTGGCAGAAACCAACCCGGCGTTGAGACAGGGGTCGAACTCGAACCCTCCGGAAGGAATAGTCTGTCCGGGTTGCAGACAGTTTAGGTCTGCGATAGACGGGGCGGCCACCGGCAAGGGGAAGTTTATGTCCCGAGCACCTTCAAGCTGGGTTCCCCGACTCCCAACGTAGGCTAAACTCAGTACGCCATTCTGCATGAGTTCTCGCTCGACGGTAAGACTCCAGTTTTGGAGAATCACCGGCTTGCGTGTAGCTCCGGGGGGACCAGCCCAACTTAAAGTCACCGGGGTTTTTGCCACCGGCGTCCCCAGAGTGGGGTCAGTCAGTGAACCGTTGAGCAATGAGACACTTTGCACCCAAGGGACGTTAATTACACTCCCTTCGGTTCCGTAACGGAAGAACGTGTAGCCCATGCCATATCCACCGCGGACTGACGTCTTGCCGTCTCCAAAGACATCCCAGGCAAAGCCCAGACGGGGAGCAAAGGCACGTTTCCACGGGGAAAAGATGGTTCGTTGAACAGCAGGTTTCCCAAAGCGGGAGGTGCCCGGGAAAACAATTCCGTTGAGCAAGTCCGCGGCTCTCCCGTCTGCCGTCACTGGTGTCCCGCTGTTGTCAACTTTGAGCAAGCCATTGGGCAAAACCACAGGAGCATTGTTGGGATCCCATGTTTTCGGATCAAAGTCGCTGAAAATATCACCCTCAATGGTCTCACCGCTCCCGTAGATGTAACGCAAGCCTAGGTTGAGGGAGAGCCGGCGCGTGGTTTTCCAGTTGTCCTGCACATAAGTCTCAAACTGTCGCCAGTGGGAATAGTGGCGCGGTACGTGGTCCCCCTGATTGAAAGAGCTCGACAAACCCAGAAGATAGTCCGCGACAGGATCATTAGTATGCACACCACTGAAGAAATAGGCGCCATTCGGTGTGGAGAAAGTGTCCTGCCGCTTGATACCCCAGATGTACATCGCGCCAGCCTGCAACACGTGGTTCCCTTTAACTTTGCTTAAGTCGTCTCCCAGAACCCCGGCGCCGTCACTCGCGTGAAACGGAAATCCATTGTCGCCCATGCCAGCCCATCCTCCTGCGAGCGACAGGTTGGGGATATGATTTCGCGCCGGGTCGATGATGGGGAAAGGGAGTTTAAGTTTTACATCAGAGGGAAGGTCTGCCCCAATAATGTTCAGCCGAGGCTTATCATGACTGTAGGCGAAGGTGGCCTCGTTAATGGTTATTGGAGAAATATTGCTGGTAAAGCGCACCATGCCGTTGAAACCGGTCTGACCGATTGTCTGAAGCGTGGTCGGCGCTGGATTTGGGCCCCAGACAGCCGCCGGAGGTGCATCGACCACGTCCTCGTAGCTCACACGAACATTGAGCCTGTGCTTGTCATTGAAATTATGATCGACGCGGTAAGTATCATCACGCTGATCAACCTTGTCGGATCCTGGGTTTATGTAATTCAAAAAACCGGCCACCGGATTATTGGGTAAGGGCCAGTAACGGTTCATCAAAGCAACCGAATTCTGGTCAAAGCATGACGGATTAATGTGTGTCGAGTCCGCCAGGCAGTTCACGCCCGGGTGGGAATTGGCAAGGATGCCTGACGCAACAGAATCCAACTTAAGACCGCCGGCTCCAAGAGTGGGGCTACCAGTGAAATCGCCATTTCGCATCGCTTGAGGGATCATCGCGCCTCGGAGTGTGAGGCCGGCACGCCGACGGCGCCACTCTTCGTTAACGAAGAAGAAAGTCTTCTTGCGATCAGTGTTATACTTTCCCGGAATATAAACGGGGCCGCCGAGAGTAAATCCAAAGTTATGTTGCTTCAGCGGAGTCGTTCGTTTCCCTGTATCTGGATCAGTCGCTGCAAAGAAATTGCTGGCGTCGAGTGCGTCGTTCCGAAGGTAGTCGTAGATGGCCCCGTGAAACTCTCTGGTTCCTGACTTCGTCTCAACTTGAATCTGGGCCGAGCCAGCCACACCATGCTTTGCGCTGTAATTGTCCTTGAGAACACGAAACTCCGAAATCGTATCCAAGGGCTGAACAACGTTCTGCGCAGACTGACCACCTGTGTTCATGTTGTAAATGCCGTCTATCGTGTAATTGTTAAGGTTGGGGTCCATGCCGTTGATGGAGATAGGGGCTGAGGTCGTTAAGCCACCTCCTCCCAGCGATCCGCCTCCAATGATGCTATTAACGCCCGGGATCAACAAGGCCAGGCCCGTGTAGTTCCTCCCGTTCAGCAACAGCTGCTGAACCTGAACCCCACTGATCACGCCACTCGATTCACCTGTTTCGGTTTCAACTTGAACCGCGGACGCAGTTACCGTAATCTGCGTGCTCGTTTCTCCAGGTTCGAGGGTCGCATTTATAGAGATGCGTGCGCTGGGATCCAGCTTCACATCACGTACTGTGTAAGCCTTGAAGCCCTCTTTCTTTATTGTCACGTCATAGCTTCCGGCCGACAATGCCTCCGCAACGTAAAGTCCCGAGGCAGCCGTCCTCAAAACTCGGGCCTGCTGTGTGGCCGTGTTCGTTATGGTGACTTCTGCGTCGGGGACGATAGCCCCGGAAGAATCCGTGACTGTTCCGAGGATGGCTCCCGTCGTGGCTTGACCAAACATCGCTGTCGTATCTAGGCACGCTATATAGATCAATGAGAAAGCAAGCACCAGCCCGCATGGACATTTTGGTCGCTTCATTTCTCCTCCTTTTCTATCCGTTCCCCTCAGCAAAGGGGCATCAAGTAGATCCAGGTTTTCAAAGGGAGCGACAGTGCATTGTTGCCCGCCCTTCGCCTATGGATTGAATCAACGAAAGTGGTACAGTAGAAAGTTCAAAATAATTTGTCAAGTATTTTTTGCGTATAAATATGAAGCCCGAAAGGGCCAGCGAATGCCCCACTTAGTTCACCGTATCCCGTGCGGGTAAGGCTTCGAGAACTCGGGAAATAGTAGTTTGGGAGTTCAACGAAGTGAAAAAACAGTTGTGAATGCCTCCGAAGTGAATCTGGCCCGCCAGCACAACAATCTCGGCCAGCTGCCAGCTTGGGAAGTGAAATACGGTGGAAGGTAACCAAGCTTAGTTTCGGCTTGCTCGCTCGATGACCGACAGAATCGATGCTACAAGGGTAGCTTCCTCTGTCAGAAACCAGATCACCCTTTTCTTTCCAACTGATCTTTCAGCGAGATCGTGGTCGTCGAGGGAAGACAGCAGATTGCCCCTTACGGCCGTGATTGTGGAGAGGTGAGAGTGGGACCTGCATCCGGAAATCCTGGACTGGTAAACTCAACTCCAAGGCGTGACCGCTAAACGCATTGAGAATGCGACTTCTTGCTTGCTGAATGTGCTCCTGCATTCTTTTGCTGGCTTCGATAGGATCACGATTCTTGATAGCGAGCACGATCTTGGAGTGCCGGACCCAGGGAGCTTGCGAATCGTAGCGGGAGAGCATAGAGTCAAACCGCTCGCAGTGCTCCATCGCCGACTGCATGATATTAACGATACGGGTATTGCCGGCGAGCTCGGCAAAGCGCATGTGAAACTTGTAACTTAACTCCACAAGCGATTTCTTGAGAGATTGACCTGAGCCCAATTCGTCTTCTTCGAACCGAACCATCTCTTCGAGCAGCTGAATATCCTTTTCCGACGCACGACTGGCGACAATCTGGACCGAGGCGGATTCCAAAATCAGACGCAAGCTATAGATATCGCTCATGTCCTCAAACATGATGGGCGAGATGAGATAGCCTCGGCGTGAAATGGAGAGGAGCCATCCTTCCTCTTTGAGGCGCATACAAGCTTCACGGAAAGGGGTGCGGCTAAACCCGAGCTTCCCCAATATGCGATCTTCCTCAAGTAAGGTCCCTGGAGAGAGTTTGAGGGTAAGGATCTGGTCCTTGAGTTCCTTATATACAAGATCAGTGGCTGTGAATTTTCTGCGGGTCTGCTTGCTTTTGTTGGAAGAATTCACCACTAGTTCTCGATTCTCATTCTGATTGACCCCAACTTTATCATATGTTGAAGTAGTAGATTGAAGTCATTATTGGCAGTGGGAAGCGGGGAGCCTTGCCAAGCCTTCCAAAGTAGGATCACAATGCCAGGATCCTGAACACGAGAAAAGGTACCGATGAGACAAGAATACGTCAAGGTCAAAAATGCCTAAGAGTAGTTCTCTTCGAGAAACCAGCAATGGATCTGCTCTACCTGAGATCCCATCGAGATCGACCAGCTGCGATGAGCCGGCGGCCGTAACCGATCCCAATGAATCTCTGCGATATGCGTTATCTCGCGGGGAAACTCAAGAGCCTCTTCATTTGCTTCCCGAAGAAGGATTGCCATTCACAAGGAAGCTGCCAGGATCAAGTCGCTTCAATAGCCTTTCACCTCGCGGAAAGTCTAGAGAACCGTTGATCGGGGGTACAGAGATCATGCGGCTGGCTAAAGGGAAGACAAGTAAAACGACCCGCATAGTTGTCATCGCGCTCATATGCAATTTGTATCTTTTTGTTTTCTTACGCTCGATTTCCGCACAAGACGCGGAGGCTCACTTTCGGCGAGCAAAGAAGTTTTTTGAGGAGGGGAGTCTGGAGGGTGCGGAACGCGAATATCGTCTGGCTTTGAAGCTTGCACCGCAAGCAGCACAGGGATACAACAACCTCGGAGCTCTCTATTTTAGCAAGAAAGATTTTAAGCAGGCAGTGACAGCTTTCAAGTGGGCCCAAAGTCTAAGACCTAAGGATCCCGAGATCAACTTTAATCTAGGATTGGCGCTCTTCCAGACTGGCGACTGTGATGAAGCCATACCTCGTCTGGAGGCGGGTGTGGCTGCTACCGGGCACGAATCAGACGCGCGCTATCTGCTCGGGACTTGTCTCTTCGATGCAAGCCAGTGGGATCAGTCCCTCCATGAGCTTGAAATTGCGCGGAGAGAGAAAGCCGATAGTCCTGAAATCCTCTTCATGCTTGTGAGGGCATACCGCGAAGTCGGTGAGCGTAATAAGTCACTAGAGAATTTTGGACAGCTACTTAGAGACTACCCCGACTCCCCCTTGATTCACCGGCTCCTTGGGGAAGCCTATGATAATGCCGAGCGGCCCAAGGAGGCTGAGGAGGAATTCAAGCGGGCAATTGAAGCAGATCCTAAAACTCCCCAACTCCACTTTGCGCTCGGCTATCTCTATTGGAGGTGGAAGGATTATGATAAAGCCGAAGGTCCACTCAAGCAGGAGCTGCAGCTTACGCCTGATTCGGCGCCATGCCACTTTTATCTTGGAGATATAGCGCTACGGAAAGGGGAAGTCGCGACAGCAATCGATCATTTTCAGGAGGCTTTGAGGCTCCGTCCATCTTACGGTGAAGCTCATCTTGGAATAGGAAGAGCTTATGTTGAATCAGGTCGTGTGAACGAGTCTATCCAACACTTCCAGCAAGCGGTCACTGTTCTTCCAGATCGCGTTGAACCGCACTACTGGCTTGGCAAGACTCTGATTCAAGCGGGGAGGTTGCCCGAGGGGACGAAAGAGTTGGAGGAGGTTGAGCGAATCACCTCGAACAAACGCACACAAGCAGCCGAAGCGTTTGATAATCAAACCGCAGCTCCACAAAAAACTCCACGTCCGGTTCGCAAGCAGGAACTCCCCTGAAATAGTGAACGTTTGCTGCACACCGTGTAGAGCACCTACGACAGAAAACATAGAGGTCTCCCCACCCCAGCTTAGGAGTTCCGAGAACATCTGAAGTTTGACGAATCAGAGGCACGTCGTGCCAGGGAGAAGGCGACACCCGGTGGTCGCGGTTGCGTTGATTTCTGGATCGGCGTTAGGATCCGCAGTTGCGTACGCACGGAGCAAGCAGTCGGCAGTTTCTTGAGCTGACAGTGCTGTACGATAATCCTTTTTTGCCTTATGGTCCACAAACTCCTGGCTGCTTACTGCCTTTGGCTCATTAATTCTTGGTGTCGCTTTCCTCGTATGTCCAGCTCTTACCAATCCATCTTTGCCGACATGCTGTTTGATTCTGCTCATAATTTCAGCTTTTCGGTCCGTCGCCCAACTGGGCATGATTTCGTTCCATTTAGCATCTGAGGGCACGTAGATGGTATTCTTGATTCTATCAAAGTAGAGCTCCAGTACTCTTCCTCCCTCATTTCCGCCTTGGAGATCGAGCGAAGCGAGGGACGTGAACAGAACCGCGACGACCGGAAGACGTCGGATCATCAACCCCCTGGTCTGATCAACTCAGCTCCGGAGGCACGTTGCCGTAGGGCCAGGGCCCATGAAACGGCGAGGCCTTTGTCGGCTCCGGGACCGTGCCGGGCTTCATGCCGCCGGTCAACTCCAATCCCGCCTCGATCATGCGCCGACCTGCGTCCGGCTGCAGATTACTGTAGCTCGTGAGGCGCGTCTCGTAGCCGCCGCCGTGGCTCCCGAAAGCCTCTTCGGTCGGAACGTACCCAACACAGCCGTTGGCCAGCTCTACGGGGAACGTGAATGGAAATGGGCTCCTGGCCTTCAGGTCGAGCCCGAACTGACAGAATAGCTCGGCGGAGTTCGTCACGAACACCGCGGGGCCGATCTGCACCGCCTGAACCTCAGCCTCCACGGTCGGGTGCCTAGCCAGGAGCGCGTCCAGCAGAACGATCTCCTTGGCGAAGGTCCACTCGCTCGCGTCGACACTCTTCGGATCCTTTTGCACCAGCTCCAGGCAGCGCTCGACGCGCTGCGGGCTCGGAACGCGCCGCTCCATTCGCAGGATCGTCGATGCCGCAGCGATCGGAACCAGGCTCCCCGGCTCCAGTCCCAGCAGCACCTTGACCGCCTCGGCTCCGACCCGGCCGCCGACAAGCCGCGCCCACTGCTCTGGACCGGGATTCTGATAAGGGCTCAGGTTGTCGACCTGGGTCACGTCGCCAGAAGCGCCCTGAAGGAAAACCACGATGACGTCAGAACCAAACAGTCCGCGAATCGTCTGCTCCAGGTAGTAAATCCAGTTCGCGGAGATGCCGCCGGGGTCGGTGGTAGCATGGCAGGCATAATTGACCACGCAGCCGCGCAAACGTCCTTCACCGTCCCAGGCTCCGATCACCCCGACCTGCGGATCGATCGGGCCCGCCGGCGCTAGAATGTCTGGGTTCCCGCCGCCGGGATGCGTGAATGTGATACCGTTTTTCATCCGGAAGCGCCGGTTGTACGCCACCTTGTCTTCAATACCGCAGCCGATGCCGCAGCGCGCATCTGTTCGCCCACCGTCGGCCTGACAGACGGCACCGATGATTTCGTTGCGGACGCGTTCGAGGTAGTTCACCTCGGCGCACGACGACTTCTCATAGGCCAGCCGCCGCACCAGGGGCGAGGCGTGATCGTACTCGCCGGGCTGAACCATCCCAACCGGCCCGGACGAGTGCGAGTGTGAGGCGCCGATGAGAATGTTCCCAGGCGTGATCCCGCATTTTCTCTGGATCGCATCACGAGCCGCCTGGACGAGGCGTCGCGGAACCATCAGGGCATCTAGCCCAACAAGAGCAACGCGCGCCGTGCCATCGTCGAAAACGGCAACTCGCACTTTGCACGGGTCGTGAAACCTTTGGTGGTATGCCTTACCGTATCCCCCGGGCTTCTCCATTCCGAGCGCGGGGGTAATGTCTCGCTCGGCAAAGCCAACCTTGAATGGCGGACCCGAAGGAGTTACGCTCCTTCGGGCAAGCGCTATGTGGGGAAGGCCTGCGGCCAAGCCGAGAACGGTGCCCTGCCTTAGGAATTCCCTGCGGTTCATGAAAAACCTCCTCGGTGGTTGCAGAATATCTGCGTGTGAAGCATGAGGCGTGCGGGGTTCAAAGAAAACCCCGCTGCTCGCGAACGGTACGAGGCACTAGTTTCGGGCGACGATTATCGTCTTGCGTCGCTGCGTCAACTGCTTTTCCAGGGTTTCGCGCAGGCTCTTCAGCTTCTCCTGCAAAGAGTAGGGTGTGTATACATAGTCGGTCTCGAACTGGAACCCCAGACGTGAGTCCCGGCTGGCGGCAAGCAGCGAAAGCTCTGTGCGGGCGATCTCCTCTCGCAAGATGTTCTCCATCCGATCCAGCAGGGCAGCCTGCTTTTGGCTGTCCTGCTCGGCTGCCAGTTGGAGCCGCAGATCCTCAAATTCTAGAATCGCATGGTTGCTCAGCAGCATGCGCTGAATCTGCTCGGCCACCACCACTTCTCGCAGCGCGCGCTCTCGCTTCGAGGCCGGGCTGCGAAGGGCCGCTACCCGGTACAACTTCAATCCCTCATTCATCCGGTCAGAAGCCAATCGGAGATACTTCAAGAACACGGGCAGTATCTTTTGTTCTTTTGCCGCCTCAATTCCAGAAACGCGCCGGGCGTAGAGCTCGGCTTGGTTCGTCCGGTTCGTGAAGTCGGGATAAAACACCAGACGGGAGACGGTGAACGGCCAGTAGGGGTTTATCTCTGCGCCCATATACCCCATCCACGTCACCTCATCAGTCCAGGAGTACTTGAACGTCACTGTTCGGGCGGGCGGTTCCTTGAAGAAGAGAGGATTGCCGACAGAGTTGCTTGTTCCCATAGTGGGGCCGGTGTCCGGGACAAGGCGAATTGCCTGGCTGAAGGCATCCCAGGCTTTCAGAACATCTCCCTTCCCCTGGTTTCCGAAATTGCGGGCGGCAATGGCACTGAGCAATTCTTCGAGCGGAGGTGCGTCGCTCCAGCCGTACCAGGCCCGCAGTTCAGCCATAAAATTAGGAGTGTACCCCGTGGTCCAACTCTCTAGCGTGCCGTTCACGCCATACTTTTCCAGCGCCTTGTACCTGTCGTACCACTGGTACGGAAAAGGGAGGTAGGGGATGGTTTGGAGCTGCCCGCCACAAGCGAACGTGTCGGCATTGCAATAGACCTTCATTCCCCGCTGGCGGGCTTCCCCGATCTGGGCGTGGGTGACCTCCGCTGGCCCGACCTGGTTCAACGAATAATCTTTCAGCCATCCCTGCAGGCCGTCGATTTCAAAGCTCTTCCCATTCTCCCAGGTGAGCAGCGGTATTGTGTTGGCAGGAAGCTGCTGGATCAAGTAACGCTTTAATTCGGTCTTGCCGGGCCGGAAATCGACGTTGTAGTCCCAGGGAAGAATCTCGATGGCGGGATTCACCCGGTGGGACTCCTCGGCCACGATCGCTACCGCTCGCGTCCAATTCCGTAACCAGTCTCGTACCGCCTCTTCGTCGGCGACGCGACCTCCTCCCCACTGCTTGTACCAGAAGCCTTCGGTCAGAAGGATGTAACCGTGGATCTCAGGAAACTCCTTTACGATATCGCGCACTACTCGGCGCAACCCTGCTTCGCTTTCCTTCGTCCCCAAGTAGTGATAGATGATCGGCGCATAGACCTTGATCCCGAAGCGGGAGGCCCGGTTGATTAGATCTCGCATGCGAGCCGGGTCCTGGCGGCGCATCCGGAAAAGAATGCGGGCGTAAAATTCAGTTGAGGATTCCTCGGTCGAACGGTCACCGTTTGGGTTGGCATAACATGAAGCAAAGATGCCGTCGAAACCGGCGTGGGCCATGTGGGAGAGTACCTGGTCCGGAAACTCCATCCAACCCATCCAAGAAAACACCATCCGAGTGTCGTAAAGGCTGTGCCGGACCGTATTTAGACCTCGCGGTAGAAACGGCCCTTCGCGCAGATTCATTCGGGCTTCTAAACTGTAGAGCCCGTACATTGCCCCCTGCTCGTCGTGGCCGCACACAGTCAGCCGTTCAGGGGTTGCCACGATCTCGTAGTCCTTGGGACTCTTCAACGAACCCCCGCATCCTGGCAGCTGCTCGCGCGTCCCCACCACGATGCTCCGGCTCAGGCCTCGGTGATTCTCCAATGAGTCCCAGCCTTTTGCCTCGACCCTGACTCCCATCGACTTGTCCAAGTAATCCCGAAAGTCCTGCACCGCCTTCTGAAGAACCGCCGAGCTGCGCTGGTTCCAGACGAGTTTCCAACCTTTTTCGGGCAGTATCATCTCCCCCGACCGAGCCCGGGCTTCGGAGTCACGCCTCGCGACATGCATAGGGCCCTGCTTCAGCCGCTTGTGGTAGTCGTAGAGTTCTTCCTGTGGCAATACCCGCTCTATCTCCCGGGCGAAAGCATCGGTCGTGGCTTCGGCTTGAACGGGTTCCGAAGACCGTACTGAGCAGCCGACAAACAGGATCAAGCCTGTCGTGGCCAGCGTTAGGGTTGATACCAAAAGAGACCTCCTAAGACCGACGACTTTCATCTTGCCCTCATTTTCGCTAATCCTTTCGCACGAGCATAAAGAGCTGGCGGACCAAAACGATCTCGGATTCCAGGTAGCGCTTGATCTCAGCCCGCAAGCGCTGGCGCTCTTCGGGCGACGGCGTGGTCGAGAGTTTGGCAAAGGCGTCACGGCCAAGGACGAAACGCCTTTGGTTGACAATTGATTGGAAATTAATGCCTGCTGCCTGGGCGAATCGCAGGTCCGCTCGGACCTCGACACACCGGATCTGGCGGCGCCATATCTACAGGCCCGTTGCAACTCTGCAACGCCCAACCTCCAGCCGCGGTCATCCTTTCGAACTGTGTATCGGGCTGCCGGCCTGGTCATGGAACCCCCGTGGCAGGGGATCAGTCCCCCTGAATCCATTGGCCGTTCTTGGCAGACTGCAAGGCTGCTTCGACCAGGCGCACGGCTTCATAGCCATCTTGAATGGTACTGATTTCCGGCTGTGTCTGGTTTTCAATGCAGCGAACCATGTACTCCAAGGCTGAGCGCAGGGCGCCGAACTCCATTCCATAGACATTGAATTCGTACTGTTGATTCAGAAAATGGTATCCCTGTGAACTCAAAAAAGTAAAACCAAGATTAGGCAGGACGATTTCGAATGTGCCTCCTTCGAAGTCCAAAGTGCATCGATCATTCTCCTTCAGCGATTCTTGAGTGGGTAAATACCACCCGCCTTCGATCGAACTGGTCACCCCGTTGTGATATTCAATCAGAATATTCATTCCGTCGACCTGTCCTGCCGAAAAGCGGGTCTCCAAGGCGCAGACCCTCTTAAACCGGTCCTCAGCGAACGCGTTACTAAGTTCGATTTCGTGGCACAATAGACAATACGCAGGGTGAACACGTCCATACACCTCTTTCTCACCTTGCGTCCTCTTGTCGCGAAAGCTCATGTGGCGAAGTCGGCCGAACTTGCTTCGTTGGGCGAATACCTGCGCCAAGCGGGATTCAAACCGCAAACAATGTCCGCTCATCGCGATGATTGAACGGGACAGGTCCAGCATTTCCCTGGCTTCAGCTAGGCTCGTGGCTAATGGCTTTTCCACGTAGACGGCTTTGTTCCTTTCTGCCAAGAGCTTGAAGGGTTCGTAGTGGGTGTTTTCCGGGGTAGCAATCGAGACCAGATCAATAGTTGGATCGAACGCCAGCTCTTTAAGGCTTTTATAGCAATGCCCGCCGTATCTGTGGCACAATGCTTCACCCCGGTCCCGCTCCAGTGTATAGAGGCCCGACACTTCCACATGCGGCATGGCGGAGAAGGTCTTCAGGTGACACTCGCCGAAGGCACCACCGCCAACGACAGCCGCCCGGATAGGTCGTGTGACACTCATTGTGGTTCACTAATCTCGGCGTAGAATTCAAGGATGTTGCCTTCGGGAT
>QHZP01000087.1:26589-28428 GCA_003224715.1 Acidobacteriota bacterium
CGGCGGGTGACACCGGAAAAGCAATCTGCACGCCGGGCGACCCGATGCCAGCGCCGCGGCCGTCGTAGGGTCGCGTCCGCTTGCGCAGTGCAAGGAACACCGAACCCGCACGGAACGCCAGGCTGGTGGCTGATTCGGTTTCGACGGGAAATGCAAACAGGTCCCGGTAGAACTCCTTCATGCGATCTAGGTCGTTGCAGAGAACGATCACGTATCCTAGCTGTTCAACTCGGTTCAGCATGATGTCTTATCACCTCCTGCTTGGTCAGTATTCCTGAAACGGTTGACTACCTCATTGGAACCGTGTTCTGTATCAGTAGGCTTGCATAGCCAAACGTGGCAATAGAGGTGGTGAGCACCCCCAACCCGCCGGCCAGGGTGTAAAAGGCGGTCCCCTTCCAATCGCCGTATAGGCACTCCACCAAGGCCGCAGCAATATTGCAACTGGCCAAACAAATGGGCCAGCACAGGACCGGGCCATACGACTGCATCCAAGGCAGAGCCCAACCGTAGAGCACATTGCCCCCCATCCACAGCGCCGCGATAACGGCGGCTATGGCTAGGAAGTGCAGGCTCTGCGGTTCAAAAAACTGCTTATACGATTGGTGCTTCTTCCACAACAATGCACAGTACAAGCCGTTACCCAAGAAGGTTGTCGCGAAAAAGGGAACGTAGACCGCAAAGCTCATGAACGCTTCGGAGGCGCCGTAGTCGCGGGCCACCTCCATAAAGCCGTCGCCAAAAGCAAGTCCCAGGTTGACCAGGGGCATCAGCAATCCCGCGGCGCTGCTCAAAATGATTCCCTGCAATGCGATCCGGCGGCGCACTTGGCGATCGTTAGTGTCGTGACCCATGTAGGCCGACGGCTCCTGACGTAGGGAACCCGCCCAGGCGCAAACGCCCACTCCGGCGACGGAAAGTACGAACCCAGCGAGAAGTGAAAGGCCGATCAAGCCCTGCATTGCTTCTCGATGCTGGACGATCAAAGGAATGAAGGAACCGGCAATCAGCCCAATCCCGTTGCACAACGAGTTTACCAGTGTAGTCCCCACCCGAGCCAAGCCAAGCCCAAATAGGATGCCCGAAGTGCCAGAAAGCAGACCGACTCCGAGCATGATGAGGTTCCGTCGCAGGCCGATCTCTCGAAACACCTCGAATACCGAAGGAATAGTCAGCCATGCAATAAGCGGGGACAGCAGCAAGCAGGCACAGAGGTTCCACGTGAACCAAGTGTTCTCCCAAGCAAACGCCTTCATGTAACGCATCGGAGTAAAACAAATCCCAAGCAGGACCCCGCTTAGGACCGCCAGTAAGATTCCAATTGCCACTCCAATACCTTGCTGGGCTACTTGACCAGCGATGATTTGGCCCCTTGATTTCTGGCGCTCCGTACCATACACACCAGTACTTGCTAAGGACTGACTGCGGTCTGGCCCCGAGGCTCTCCGCCTTCAAAATTCCCCAACAACCAGCGGCAATTGACCACTTTTTCCACCAAGTCCTGAGGCAGGTAGAAGTATTGGCACGTGGGCTCGAAGCCAATCCGTGAATCCTCCTGTGCGATCTTAAAGAGCTGACGGGCCAAAACGATCTCGGATTCCAGGAGTCGTTTCATTTCAATCCGCAACCGTTCGCTCTCTTCACGCGACAGCCTGTTCGAGGGTTGGGCAAGAGCGTCGCGGGCCATGATAAAATGTGCTTGGTTGGCGACTGACTGAAAAATTATCCCCGCCGCCTTTGCGAAGCGCAGGTCAGCTTGAACCTCTTGGCGCCGATCTGGAGGCGCCTTTTGTACGGCAGACTGCAACTCGACAATGCCTGGCTGCCAGCCATCTGCCA
>QHZP01000800.1:0-2098 GCA_003224715.1 Acidobacteriota bacterium
TGGGTCAGGCCCACGACGATGGCCTTGCCTGCTGGCGTGTTCCGAGCAGCAAACTTCATCAGTTCCAGGCGCTCATCCAAAGAGAGGGAGACGGCTTCACCGGTGCTCCCACAGAGAGTGCATCCGTCGAGTTCTGGAAACAGGTGCTCGAAAAGCTTCAGCAGACTGTCGAAGTCAATTTTGCCGTTGTAAAATGGAGTGGGAATGACGGGCAAAGAGCCGGCAAGTTTCAAGGTCAGACCTTTTCTTTCCACAAAATCAAGCACCGGGTTAGAGAAAACATGCGCACAGATTTTAACGATTGAAACTCTTTTCCAAAAAATGATAGACACGAGCTTCACCCCTGTCAAGCGAGTTTCCATTGGTTTTTTTTGGGGGGGTGAATTGTCGAAATGAGTCCTATTAGTTGATTAGGGGGAGTGCTCCTATGGGTATAATAAACGCGGGTGATTATCGAGCCCACAATAAATCTGGCCGCAAAAAGAAAAGAGAAACTTTGTGGATAAATTACTAATTAGCGGCGGGAAGCCTCTTTTCGGAACCGTTGAGATAAGCGGAGCCAAGAACGCAGCGTTGCCCGCAATGGCAGCGGCCCTGCTGACCGACGAAAAGGTTGTTCTCAATAATGTTCCTTGTGTCCGTGATATCCAAACAACCGGCAAGTTACTTTCTAAACTTGGTTGCGAAACAGATCTCGAGCGTCTGGCAGAGAATCATAGCTGTGGAATCACTGCACAGAAAGTGACCTCCTACGAAGCTCCCTACGAGTTGGTGAAAACCATGCGGGCCTCAGTCTTAGTCCTGGGCCCATTACTCGCCCGATTTGGCACGGCACAAGTCTCGTTGCCAGATGGCTGCGCGATTGGAGCACGTCCCATCGACCTTCACATCAAAGGGTTCGACAAACTCCGCCATCAAGATCCAGCATGGTTATGTCTCAGCTCACGCCAGGCGACTGCGAGGCTCTGAGATTGTCTTCGACCGTATCACGGTGACGGGAACAGAAAACTTAATCATGGCCGCAGTCTTAGCCGAGGGTGAAACAATTCTATACAACACCGCTTGCGAGCCTGAAGTGGTCGATCTGGCCGATCTGCTAAGAAGCATGGGCGCCAAGATAGAAGGGGACGGGAGCAATCGCATTCGCATTCAGGGAGTGGGAAAGCTACGGGGTACAACGCATACGATCATTCCGGATCGCATCGAAACAGGGAGTTTCCTGGTCGCGGGAGCCGTCACAGGCGGAGAAATTGAGGTCAAACGCTGCCGTGCCGATCACCTCACAGCCGTGATCGAAAAGTTAGAAGAGGCGGGTGTAGTCGTGGAGAAAAGATCGCTTGAGCACTTAAAGGTGTCAGCGCCCCGAGAGATTCAGTCGGTCGATGCAGACACGTTGGAATATCCGGGCTTCGCCACGGATATGCAGGCGCAATACGTGGCGCTGATGACACAAGGGAACGGAACCTCGATCATCACTGAAAACATCTTCGAGAATCGCTTCATGCATGCCAGCGAGATGGTTCGCATGGGAGCCAATATCAGGATTGAAGGGAACCGCGCCATCGTTATCGGAAAAACCAAACTGACTGGCGCCAAGGTGATTGCTTCTGACCTGCGCGCCAGCGCCTCTCTGGTTATTGCAGGCCTGGTGGCTGAAGGAGAGACACTGATTGACCGCGTCTACCACCTGGACCGCGGTTACGAACGGATTGAGACAAAACTAAGAGCTTTGGGAGCTGACGTTCGGCGTATTAGTTGATGAACTGCTTCTTGGGGCCGCACCGGGCTGAAAGAGCAAAAAAAAGCGGAAAGCCCTGTGGAAGCTGCTTTCCGCGATGATGTTGGGACGACATCAGAGATACAACAGTCAAACAACCAGCTTAAAGAAATCACTCGACTGCTTCGCCTTGAAGGAATCCGCTGGTCCGGGAAGTACTGTAGACCCGGGAGGTCGCAATAATGGGTTGCCCATTGGTCGAGGTGATTTCAACCGGACCAAAGGTATTCGACACCCCCAGCTGTTCCAGGATATTGGCACTGCTAAAATAACCCCGGGCCGGAATGACCAGGTTTCTCAGTTCCCCGTTGATTTGGCCCA
>QHZP01000800.1:2203-2651 GCA_003224715.1 Acidobacteriota bacterium
ACCGGCCCCTTTACTCTCGGCAAACCCCGGATCATTGGTGACATTGTCAATAATAGAGGCCCAGCCGAAAATCGGCTGATTAGACTCCAAGCGGACATAGCCTTCGAAATTGGTAACGGCTGACGTGTACAATAGTTGTCGCGCCACGTTATTCATCTGGGTGAGACCTCTGCCGGCAACGGTGACGGTTGTGGCACCTCGCTCACTCCCGTCCTTACCTAGTAACCTGACGGTCACAGTAGCAGTGTTGTTGGTAATATTATTAATGCCGATATTGGTCCTCAATTCGGAATTATCCACTACATTGGGGATGACCTGAGTTGTGGTAGCCTCCGAATAACTAAGCCCCTCAAAGAAACCTCCCGTCTGAGTCGTACTGGAAACACGCGAACTGGCAATCAACGGAACGCTGTTGAGGGAAGTAATTTCAATGGGACCATAGTTGTTC
>QHZP01000267.1 GCA_003224715.1 Acidobacteriota bacterium
CGGTTTTCATCCTTCCAATCCACAAAATTGGGCAGCGAAACGCCCTCGGGCGTTCCTTGCGGAGTCGTTTCCAAAACTCTTACAATTTGGTTGGATTGCTTGTAGGGAAGCACACGCAGCAAGATTGCATTCACCATGCTGAAGATGGCTGTGTTGGCGCCGATGCCCAAAGCCAGGGTCAGCGCCGCCACTGCAGTGAAGCCTGGATTCTTACGTAGCATGCGAATGGCGTAGCGAAGGTCGTTTAACATAGTGGTTAGTGGTCAGTGGTTGGTGGTTAGTAGTCCAACGTCCAAAGTTCAAGGTCCAAAACTCGTGAAGCGGTTTTCAATCGGCAATCGGAAATCCAAAATCCGCAATTGGCTGACCACTCGTCACCACCTTTAACCCGGGCGCCTGTAACCTACTCCCATCTCAACGCCACCATCGGATCGACCTTCGTCGCTTGACAGGCCGGAATGTAACAAGCGAAGAATGCCACGATAGCCAGCAACACCGAAACCGCGGAGAAAACGGTCGGGTCCGTGGCACCGATCTCGTGGAGTTGACTGGCAATGACACGTGTTAATGCGAACGCGACGATCAGTCCGATAGCAACGCCCAATAATGTCAAAAACATTCCTTGCTTCACCACGAGCCCGACGACATCAGACTTTGCGGCACCCAAGGCCATCCGAATGCCGATCTCATGCGTGCGTTGTGCAACGGCGAAGGCCATAACTCCGTAGAGGCCGATGGCTGCCAAAAGGAGCGCCAGCACGCTGAAGAATCCGGAAAGCTGGGCGATCAACCGGTCTTCGCTGATGCTTTCGTCCATAAGCACGCGGACCGGTTTGAGGCTCAGTACCCTCAGGTTGCGATCAAACAATCGCATCTCGCGGCGAATCGCCGGGACCATGCGCGCGGCGTCATCGCGCGCTCTGATTTCGAAATTGAAATCCGCAATACGGCCCCCTTCCTGAAACAGGGGCACATAGAAACGCCGCTCGGTCTTGCCCTTCAAGTCGCGCTCCTTAATGTCCTTCACCACGCCAACAATGGTGTAGCGCTCCCCGCCGTTGAGAATATACTTCCCGAGCGGGTCGCTATTACCGAAATAGAATCGCGCCATCGTATCGTTCACGATTGCTACTGCCGGTGCTCCCGCGTTGTCGTGCTCGTCGAAATCGCGTCCGGCGAGGAGCGAAACTCCCACAACCTGAAAGTAATGCGGACCAACCTGATTGAACCCGCACGCCGAATCATCTTTCCGCATCGGATTGAAACCCTCCACCTGCAACCCGTCCGTGCTGGAATCCGTGCCGCTGAAGATCCCATTCTCGGAGACCGTCACTCCAAGCACGCCTGGGACCGAACGCAAACGCTCAATTAACGTGCGCGTCAGCGGCAACTGTTGCCGCGGCCCGTAGCCGCTTCCGGCCAGATCGGCTTTCAATAGCACAAGATTCGTGCGAGAGTAGCCGACATCGAGCGTTTCCAGATTGACGAGGCTGCGGACAAACAGGCCTGCCACAGTTAGCAGCGGGAGCGACAATGCCAGCTGCCCGACCACCAGCAGCTTGCTCAACTGCCATCTGCTCCGGCCCAGAGTGCGCGCGTTCTCTTTCAGCGTGGACATCAGGTCGACGCGCGTCGAGCGCAGCGCCGGAGCGAGCCCAAAGAGGATGGTGGTCACAACCGAAACTACAGCGGTGAAAGCCAGCACGGCTAAATTCGGATGAACGTCTACGTCGAACGGAATCGGATTGGGACCCCCAGATGCGAGCCGCGATGACAGACGGCTGCCCCAACCTGCCAGCAACAAACCCGCCGCTCCGCTCATCGCTGCCAGCAGAGCGCTTTCCGTCAGCAACTGGCATATGAGCCGCCAGCGGCTTGCCCCGACTGCAAGCCGTACCGAAATCTCTTTTTGCCGGCTCGACGCGCGGACTAGCAGAAGAGTCGCAACGTTCGCGCACGCGATGACCAACACCAAGCCGACCACGAGCATGAGCAGTAGCAGCAGCGGCGAGTCATGCTTGCGTATCCAGGAGAAGCCTCGGGCACCGGGCTGCACATCCACCGTTTGAGTACGGATATCGCGCAGCTTATCGCGCGATAGGGCAGCGCCTTCGTAGTCGATCAAAGCCTCTTGCGCCAGCAGGGTCATCTCCGCGCGAGCTTTCTGGGCGGAGACGCCCGGCTTTAGCCGTCCCATGCACAGCAGCCAATTCGAATCGCGTTTGTCTAGTCTTGGGTCCCCCGGATTCACCTGTGCCTGCATTGAAAGCGGAATCCAGATGTCGGTCGGGCTGCCAACCACATCGCCTGTGAAGTGACGTGGTCCCACACCGATGACCGTGAAAGTCGAATCGTTTAGCCTGAGCGTGCGTCCCAGGATGCTGGAGTCGCGCGCGAAACGATTTTCCCAATAGTCGTAGCTGATCACGATCACTGGATTAGCCCCTGGGGTCTGGTCCTCTTCGGCCGAGAAGGTGCGACCGAGAACCGGCGACACGCCGAGCACTTCGAAGTAGTTGCCCGAAACGAGCCGACCACGAACCTCCTCATGAAGACTATCGTCAACACTCATGTCAATACGTCCGGCTTTCCCAGACGCCAGCAGCCTCGTGAAAACCCGGTTTTGGTCGCGCAGCCGCTGGTACAGCGGATAAGAGAAAACACTCACCATTGGCCCGCCGTACCATAGTGCAGTCGGACGTGAAGCGTCGCCTACCGAGAACAGCTCATCCGGTGATCGCACCGGCAGCGAACGCAATATCACGGCATCGATGAGCGTGAAGATCGCTGTATTCGCTCCGATGCCCAAAGCCAGGGTCAGCACCGCCACCGCCGTAAAGCCTGGGCTCTTGAACAACATCCGAAAACCGTAACGAAGGTCATTAATCATAGTGGTCAGTGGTTAGTGGCGAGTGGCGAGTTTCTGCCGCAGGCTGTTTAGCATCCTTTGAAGTTCCTCGATCTGCGCCAGGGCTTGATTCGCCTCCTCCTGACTGCAGAAGTCCAGGTCTACGGCGATCAAGATTTGTGTCTCCAACTCGGCCAGAGATCCTTCCGCGTGCGAAACAAACTGTACGAACTCTCCTAAAATCCCCCCTATCAAGGGGGGCGTAGGGGGGTGTCCTTCTGGTTTCCAGTGCCATCTTCACCAGAGGACATCCCCCTGCACCCCCTTCGAAGGGGGAATAATTTTCTTGGTGGTGCCGCCCAGCGGAGGCATGAATGGATCTCGAGAAGTGACGCGACTGTCCTTCGGCGATGTTGGACGGAACGGAAACAGCCGCCCGCCGCAGTTGGCTCACCAACCCGAATCGTTCATCCTGGGGGGAACCACGCGTCACACGATAGATATCCTTTACTAAGGCCATGCTCTTCTGCCAGACCAGGACATCCTTGTAACTTTTGAGCTTTCCGTGGGTGTCCATGTTTTTTCCCTCTCGCCACTCGCCACTGACCACTCGTCACTGCTTCATTCGTACCTCAGCGCCACCATCGGGTCGACCTTGGTCGCACGCCGGGCGGGCAGCCAGCAGGCGACCAAAGCGATCACGGTGAGCAGTAAGGCACTGCAGATAAAGGTCGCAGGATCGGCAGCCCCCACTTGGTAAAGCAGACTGGACATGACTCGCGTGATAGCCAACGCCCCAACAAGACCGAGTGCAACGCCCATGAGGGACATTCTCATTCCTTGGCCGAGGACGAGCTTGAGTACATCCCGACGCTGCGCGCCCAGTGCTATCCGCACTCCGATTTCACGAGTTCTTTGGGATACCGAGTATGAGACCGCGCCGTAGAGCGCAACGGCTGAGAGTCCGAGAGCACTCGCCGCAAATGATAATACTAAGACCAGAAGAAACCGGCGCTGCGACAACGAGGCAGAAACAATCTGGTTCAGCGTCACAATGTCGTAAGTGGGCAGATTCGAGTCAACTGACCGTATCGCGTCTCGGACAGCAAAAGTGAGCCGACTGGCATCGCCCGCAGTTCGAAGCACGTAAACCGCGTTGAGCCGTGCGCGAGGTACTTGCATCAGCGGCATGTAGATCGCTGGCTTGGCTTCCGCATCGAGGGCCGAAGTTTTCACGTCGGCCACCACACCCACAACCGTCAGCCATTCCGGTTGCCAGCCGCCCCACTTGAGTCGCTTCCCGATGGGATCCTCCCCCGGCCAGTACCGACGCGCCATCGCCTCATTGACCAGAATAACAGCGGGAGCGCCCTCACGGTCCGCGTCCGTGAACGTTCGCCCTTTCACCATCTGAATCCCGAGGGTCCGAAAATAGTCGCGGCTGACCCAGGTATTGTTTGTGAGGTTAAACTCGTCTTTGTCATGACCTTCAATACGGAAACCGATTTTCCACTCGTCGGCCAGAGGCAGATTGGAAGCGGCAGCAGCGGCCTCCACCCCGGGTAGCGCCGCGAGCCGCTCGGTCACTTGCTGGTGAACACCCTTAGCCAACTTAGGTTGAGCATAACGCGATTCCGGCAACATGGTTCGCGCCACCAGCACCCCTGCAGGATTGAATCCCGGTGACGCGCCCAGCACCCGAACAAAGCTTTGCGCCAGTAATCCCGCGCTGATCAACAGGACAACTGCCGATGCCGTTTCGAGAACCACTAATGACGAACGCATTCGTTGGGTCGCCCGGCTCTGACCGGAGCGCCAGCCCGCTTCCTTCAACGCTTCGTTCAGTCCAAATCGTGAACTCTGAATTGCCGGAAAAAGGCCGAAGACGAATCCCGTGAGGAGCGATGCCAGCAAGGCAAAGGCTATGACGGTCAAGTCCAAGTCCGCAGCCTGTAGGCGAGGGACGGCCCGCGGACCGAGCGCTTTGATCAGCCCAGTCAACCAGACGGCCAACAGGAGGCCTGCACCACCGCCTAATAATGACAGTAACGAGCTTTCGGTGAGTAGTTGTCTAATAAGCTGCCCCGTTCCGGCGCCCAGCGCCCGGCGAACGGCCATTTCCCGCTGCCTCCCGGCGCCACGCGCCAACATGAGGTTTGCAACATTGGCGCAGGCCATGAGCAGGACCACTCCGACAGCACCGAGGAGAATTAGCAGCCACGGCCGGGCTTTGCCGACGATCTCTTCTGCCAAGGGAAACACCGAAGCAGTGACCATCAGATCGCCTTTGTAGATGTCGGGGTGCTGCCGTGGAAA
>QHZP01000283.1:0-314 GCA_003224715.1 Acidobacteriota bacterium
TTTCGCCCGCGCCGACGAGGTACTCGATTGGAACGCCGTCCTTATGCGCGCCCTGACCGTCGGCAAGGTTGGTGGGGTCCTGGCATTTCGCCCGGCAGCCATCGTCCAGGTTTCGGTCTTCGATGCCGTAAACGGGATCGATCGGGGATTCACGCCGATTCACGTCCATGGCAAAGCGCCGCGGGGCGCCTCACGACGGGCAGCCGCCGTGTATGCGGCCTACACCGCTCTGGTCGCACTGTTCCCGGAACAGAGCGACGCGTTTGCACAGGATCTCGAAGCGTCACTCGCGGCAATGGCCCCGCATGCGGCGG
>QHZP01000283.1:480-7310 GCA_003224715.1 Acidobacteriota bacterium
TTCCGAGCCCATCCAGCTTCCGACCCCCGGCCCCCCCAAGCTTGAGCAGCCCCGAGTACGCAACCGACTTCAACGAGGTGAAGATCATCGGCGAGGCCGCCAGCGCTGTGCGCACGGCCGACCAGTCAGAGGCCGCCCTCTTCTGGGCCGGCACGGCGCAGACTTTCTGGAACCGTACAGCGGTCAGCGCCTTGCTTCGGCATCGGGGAGATCACCACGTTCGAGAAGAAGGTCGACGAGGAGAAAAAGGGCATACGACCCTATCTGAGAACGCCAGGCTGCTGGTGCTCCTGAGCGTCGCGATGGCAGATGCGGGGATCTCGTGCTGGGAGGCGAAATACTTCTACGAGTTGTGGCGACCGATCACGGCGATCCGCCTGGCAAGCACGGATGGCAATCCGGACACGGCGGAGCAAGGGGACTGGAACCCGTTCATTGTCACGCCTCCGTTTCCGGAGTACCCCTCTGGGCACTCACACGTGAGCGGGGCAGCTCAGACGGTGCTGACGACCTACTTCGGCAACAAGATGCCAGTCGAAGGCACGTCGGAAGGGTTACCCGGAGTCGTGCGCAGCTGGCCGAATTTCTCGGCGGCCGCTGACGAGGCGAACCTTGCACGCATCTACTCAGGCATTCACTTCCGGGCCGCTGTCCGCAACGGTCGCTCGTCGGGGGATGCCATCGGTGCTTTCGTGATGAAAAACGCGGCACAACCGCTGCATGGCGAGGAGCGTGACCGAGGGGACGACGACTAGGGCGTCGCCACCGGAAGTCTCAAGTAGGAAGAGAACTGGTTAGATCGGAAAACTCGCTGAGTTGCTTTCTGGTAATCGGAATCCCGGGCTGTGAAGATGTTTGCTACGAACTTCTGGGGATTGCGGTCGATCACCGGGAACCAGGTGCTTTGAACTTGGACCATGATTTTATGCGCTTTCAAAAAGCAGTGATTGTTGCTGTGTAAATCGATCACATATTCGGCGACCTGATTAGGCACCACTGGCTCGGGCTTCTTGAAGCTTTGGCGAAACCTGCTGCGCAGGACTTCGTTGGCTATCATCAATTGATAACCGCCCATCCTGGGGTCTTTGGGATAATCTTCCGGATAAACGTCGATCAGTTTCACAATCCAATCGCTATAGGTACCAGAGGTGGCCGCAAAGAGATGGGCAACGAGATCACCAGCGACGATCACGTCTTCTTACAATGTTTCGGTCTCCCAGCTTAACACGTCAGGGCGCAGATGAACAAAGCGCTGATCCTCAACCAACCAGGCTGGCCAGCCTGGTCCGGGATAGGTGGGCTCGATGGGTCGCGCCCGGTATGGAACAGGATGCTTAGGATCCGAGACATAGCTGTCAAATTCTAACTTGCCACTTTGTGGCGGCGGGTCGAAGGAAAGCCGTCCTCCAGCCTGCAAGTAAAGCTTGCGCTCAGTAACGTGGCGACGCGGTGGCCACTGGTCATAAGACTTCCACTTGTTCGCGCCCGTCTGAAAAGTAAGCGCTTCGGGCAAGTTGAGCTTCCCCTTGTCTTTCAAAAAGTAGGCGAACCAGGGGGCTTGAATTTCCTTGCGGAAGAACTCGCTGGTGTCACTTTGGAAATCTATCTTGCCCAAACAACCGCCGGCGCCGCTGGCCCAGCCCCCATGGTTCCACGGTCCCACGACCAGGTAATTCAGATGCATCGAGTCCTTGGTCTCCAGTAGCTCATAAATTTTCAAAGGACCATAGAAGTCTTCCTGGTCCCACCAGCCTGCAATATTTAGAGTCGGAACTGTCACCTGATTCAGGTAGTGAGCCACTGCCTGTTTTTGCCAAAACTCGTCATAATTCGGGTGCGCTACAAAATCATTCCAGGTAGGGAGCTTGCCGTGAAAATATTTTTCATTGGCGTTGGATAACGCCCCCAAGTCCAGGTACCATTCATAGGTATCAAACTTGTCAAACTTGAAGGAAGTGTTCTCCTTGGAAGTTTCCAGCAAAGCCGCATACTCAAAGCCGTAGCTCAACCGAAAGGCCCCGTTATGGTGAAAATCATCGCCTAAGAACATGTCTGCCGGAGAAGCTTGGGGCGAAACGGCCTTGATAGCCGGATGCGGATTGAGCATCGCCATGACGGTCAACCAACCGCCGTAGGAGATTCCCAAGACTCCGACGCGGCCGTTATGATTAGGGACATTTTTCAATAACCACTCTACACTATCGTAGGTATCCGTACTCTCATCGACAGCCTTCGCGTCCCCTTTTTCGCCCAGGGGACGCAGCATAATGAACTGTCCCTCAGACCTGTATCGACCCCTGATGTCCTGGAAGACGAAAATGTAGCCTTCTTCACTAAGCTCTTTTAAATAGCCGCTGAGTTCTCGCTTGGGGCGGCCACTTATTCCATAGGGTGTTCGCAAAAGCAGGAACGGCAAGGGCTCAGTTGAGTTCTTGGGCTTGTAGATCTCAGTGTTTAAACGTGCTCCGTCGCGCACCGGAATCATGGCTTGAACCTTGTCAAAGATCTGGTTGACATTATCAGGCTCGCTCTGAGCCAGGACCAGTGCCGTGCTAAGACAACAGCCCGCTCCAACCAACCACCAGGTTGCTTTCAGTGTCTTATGTCTCATTGTGGATTCATAGTCCGAATCGAAAAAAAGGGCCTCTCCCAAAAAAGACGGCGAGGCGGAAAACGAGTGCTGCGGGTCCGCTACAATCGTTTTTCAATTGGGTCTGTGTTGGGCTCGATGAGGACCGCTCAATTCTCTTTGAGCTTTGTCGACTTTGGGAGGAATCTCGGACGTTGACTGCTCTGCAGTCACATCAACCCTCTTCATACTGTCCCCGGAGAACAGCCACAACCGCCGGGTCGGCCAGAGTGGTGGTGTCTCCGAGGGCTCGTCCCTCAGCAATGTCTCGCAGCAAGCGACGCATGATTTTCCCGCTGCGCGTTTTAGGCAGTTCGGCGGCAAAATAAATATTGTCCGGCCGGGCTATAGGCCCTATTTTTTTTACCACGTGCTGTCTCAGTTCGTTCATCTTGTCTGGACTTGCCGTGGACCCCTCCTTGAGGGTAACAAAAGCAGCGATGGCTTCCCCTTTGATTTCATCCTTTTTTCCAATCACGGCAGCCTCAGCCACCTCCGGATGATCGACCAGCGCGCTTTCCACTTCCATGGTACTGATGCGATGCCCCGCCACGTTCATGACATCGTCCACTCTCCCCAGAAGCCAGAAATATCCCTCCTCATCCCGCTTGCAGCCGTCGCCGGCAAAATAGACGTTCTTGCCAAAACGTTTCCAATAAACCTCAACGTATCGATCCTGATCTCCATAGATCGTTCGCGCCATGGCGGGCCAGGGAGATTTCAGCACCAGATAGCCGCCTCCGCCCAAGGGCACCGACCGGGCTGCTTCATCGACGACATCGGCGTTGATTCCCGGCAGAGGAAAGGTAGCAGACCCGGGTTTGGTGGTTGTAATGCCTGGTAGCGGTGAGATCAGGATCATTCCAGTTTCGGTTTGCCACCAGGTATCCACGATCGGACAACGACCTTTGCCAATAGCCTCGTGATACCACATCCAGGCTTCCGGGTTGATCGGTTCGCCCACAGAACCCAACAACCTCAGGCTGGAAAGATCGTGACTGTTGGGATATTTTTCTCCCCAGCGCATGAAGGCTCGAATGGCGGTGGGAGCCGTATAAAGAATGTTAACTCGATATTTTTCGATCAAAGCCCACCAGCGGTCTTTCTCGGGCCAATCGGGAGATCCTTCATACATAAGGCCAGTCGTACCGTTGGCCAGAGGGCCATAAACAATATAGCTATGTCCTGTTACCCAACCAATATCCGCCGTGCACCAAAAGACATCCTCCTCTTTGACGTCGAAGACCCACTTATGAGTCAATGAAGCTCCCAGCAGATAACCAGCGGTCGTGTGAAGGATGCCTTTAGGCTTGGCGGTGGTGCCCGACGTATAGAGGACGAAAAGAGGATCTTCAGAATCCATCACTTCTGGCTGACAGTAAGAGGGGGCGTCTGCCATCAGACGATGCCACCAATGATCTCGACCTGCCTGGACATGAATGGAGGCTGTCTCCCCTAAACGACGCAGTAAGATCACACTCTCCACACAAGGGCATCCCTGCAAAGCTGCGTCCACATTCCGTTTCAATGGAACAATCTGGCCACGCCGATAGCTGCCGTCGGCCGTTATGACGATCTTGGATTGAGCGTCATTGATGCGGTCGCGCAAAGACTCTGCGCTGAATCCCCCGAAAACCACACTGTGAGGGGCCCCAATACGAGCACAGGCCAGCAGAGCGATGGGAAGTTCGGGAACCATTGGCATGTAAATGGTCACGCGGTCTCCCTTTTTGACTCCCAGCCTCTTCAAGACATTGGCAAATTTATTGACCTCCCGATAGAGATCCGCATAGGTGAGAACTCGCTCCTCACCGGGTTCTCCTTCCCATATGATGGCCGCCTTATTGCGCCGCCAGGTCGCAACATGACGATCCAGGCAATTGTGGGAAACGTTGATTTTTCCGCCCACAAACCACCGGGCCTGAGGTGGCTTCCAATCCAGCACCTTATCCCATTTCTGAAACCAGTCGAGGCTTTGGGCGGCTTCGGCCCAAAAGGCTTCGGGGTCTTTGTTGGCTTTGGCGTAAATTGCAACATCTCGCACGATCGCCTGCTCGTGGAAATCCCGCGAAGGCGGGAATACTCTCTTTTCAGCCAACAGAGCTTCAATGGGTTGATTGGGATCGGTCATGGCTTACCTCGCATTTCCACCAGCTTAAAATTCAGAGTTAGACGTGATCTAGTGACAAATCAATCCCACGCTCAGCAGCCGTGCAGAATTCTTTGTAGCAAACAAACTGAAAGCAATGAACTGCCGTACCGCAAGCGGAACCTTTTGACTCCTACTTCTTAGAATTATACACAGGAAAACAAGCGGCGAACATCCTCGAGGCTCGTTTTAACGACCTGACCTTGCGCGGGCGGATATGGGCTGGTGAGACCAGTTTCTGTGATGATGCAAAGAGAAGAGGAGTTTGAGGGAATCTGCTTATTGCGACCAGCCTGGATCAAAGCCGCCAGAGAAACCACTCCAGTTGGGCCGGCCCAGAGACCTTCACTTTCGGCGAGGAGACTTTGGGCTTCTTGGATCTCTGCGTCCGAGACAGCCAGGGCCATTCCTGAATGTTGCCTGAGAATCTCCAAAACCCTCGGCCCCTTGGGGCCCGGGTCTCCTACGGCGACGCCTTTGGCTATGGTGGGCTGGATCGTGGTCGGCCGAAATGGCTGGCCCGATTGGAACGCGGCGACGATAGGTTGAGCCTGCATGCTCTGACAGCACACCAGAGTGGGCATTCTGTCAACCATCCCCATTTGTTGCATTTCATCAAATCCTCGATAGGTGGCGATAAAGATCTCTCCCACGGCCACGGGGGAAAAGAAGAAATCAGGGACCGTCCCCAGAGCTTCGGTCACCTCGTAAGCAATGGTCTTCTTTCCTTCATGTTTGAAAGAATTTCGGGTGGCCCCGCCGTCAAACGCCAATCCTTCTTCCACACACTGGTCCACCGAACGAATCAGGTCATCGTATTCCCCCTCAAAGACGCAGAACTTTGAGGCCATCAGGCTCATATGACTCATCTTGATCGGATCACCCCTGTGATAACAGAAAATGACTGAAGGAATCTCGCCGCGATGCGCATAGGTCGCCAGGCTAGCGCCGGCATTGCCGGTACTGACGACGGTAATGGCGCTAGCTCCGAATTGCTTGGCGGAGGAAACAGCCGTCGAACTGGTGCGGTCCTTCACCGTACCTGTGGGGTTGGTTCCTTCGTATTTCAGATAGAGGGATTTGATTCCAATCGAGCGCGCCAGACGCGGGGCCGGAATCAACGCTGTCGAGCCTTCGCCCAAAGTAACGATATGAGCGGGATTTCGAATCGGCAGGACCTTATGAAAGCGCCACATCCCCTGGAAATTGTTATCTGTCAGATCGGCCCAATTGGTTTGGGGCAAGTCATAGACCAGGTCGAGCAATCCTCCGCACTTAGTACACTTCAGCAGGTACTGAAAATCGAAAGCTGCTCCACAATCAAAACAAATCAGCCCTTGAACCCACGAGAATTTCATTGACTGGCTAGAAGAAAATAGCTTGGATGCATCGTCCTGCTTCCACTTGCCGGCTCCCCCGAATTTGACAGGGGTTTTGGCTTTAAATATTATGTCCAGATTCATTATGAAAAGAGAAACCAACAGCGTCAAGCGTCGTCAAAGACTTCAAGGTTTTCTGNCTGTCCAGAACCGCAGAGGAGTTTCTCATGATCCTTCGGATCACCACGAGCGATGAAAATTAGTCCCCTCCACGGGAGAGAAGCTGTGAAAGAATTAAGGGAGCGCCTGGAACAGGTCCCCCCTCGAACGAGGGGGGACTTCAGGGGGGTTGATGGAAATCCGCATCAAGTGTTGATTCAACAGTGGCTACCCCCCTCAAGTCCCCCCTTGAAAAAAGGGGGGACAATCTGAGGCCAACCCGTTTCTGCAAGGACTCATAATTTTTTCACAGCTTCAGGGGTGCAGGGGTGGGTGTCCCGAAGGGAAGGGCCCACCCCGAAGGCTACGCCTTCTGCCCCTTCCCGAGAGGGGATTTTCGCAGGAGCCATCCATGCCGCGGGGCGGCACCACGGAGCATGAAAATGAGTGATTCCCCCTTACCAAAGGGGGCAAAGGCTCTTAGGCCTTTGGGGGTTGTCTTGTTGGCGTCTGCCCGGGCTGGCTCACGGGACAACCCCCTGAAGCCTTCGGCTTCTCTCCCCCTTTGTTAAGG
>QHZP01000283.1:7390-7768 GCA_003224715.1 Acidobacteriota bacterium
TTTTCAGAGGAGCAAGAAACTATGAAAGAAGCGTTTCCAGGAATTAACAAAATTTCTTATGCGGGACCCCAATCCAAGAACCCACTGAGCTTCAAACACTATAATGCAACGGAAGTCGTGGAAGGCAAGACTATGGCCGAACACCTGCGGTTTTCCGTGGCCTACTGGCACTCCTTCCGCAATGGTTGCGCCGACATGTTCGGGATGCCGACACGTCTGATGCCTTGGGATGACGGCTCCCCTTCCCTCGAGAATGCCACCAACCGCGCCAGGGTGGCCTTTGAATTTTTCGAGAAGCTGGGTGCCCCCTTTTACTGCTTCCACGATCGCGATGTAGCGCCGGAGGGTAAGACTTTAGCTGAAACCAACAAGAACCTC
>QHZP01000802.1:0-1901 GCA_003224715.1 Acidobacteriota bacterium
CAGGGTTCGTATTGTTGCGTGCAAAAGAGAAAGTTGCTGGTACGCCCTCTTTTTGGCAAACTTACCGGTAAGGGAACAACGCTGACAGGAGTGGAAATCCCTATGAGATATCTATTTGAAATACTGGGAAGGCCGGACTCTGCCGGCTTGACTATCGCATCGGCCGGTGGTGCAGCCCTGTCCTCGGGACCGGGGGCCGGGATGTCTCAATCAGTTATCGTCTCAGCACTGTGGCTGATGGTGCTGGTCCTCCTCAATGCCGCGCAGGCCCAATCTACCGCGCGACCCAAGAAGAGCCTGGACGACCTACTGGCTGAATCCGATGGGATTGTAGTGGGCACGGTCAGTGACGTGAAGGCCCGTTATGTCAAAGATAGAGAGATCCACACCTTTGTGACTCTAATCGACCTTGAAATTGTCCATGGCCGCTATGATGCTCCCAGGTTAATTCTGCAGCTCAAGGGCGGTGAGATAGACGGCGATGTTCTAGAAATCCAAGGCAGCCCAAGATTTACGCCCAAGGACAGAGTGATTCTTTTCCTAAAAGACAACGGACATGCCATCGTTCCGTTGGTAGGATGGGCCCAGGGAGTCTTTCGAGTGTTTTATGACGAGAAGACGGGCACCGAACGAGTTAAAGATCATGAGGGGAATCAGGTCGTTGGGGTCGAAGGTGAAGAGCTGCTGATAAGGGGAGGCCATTCAGCCAAAGCTGAAATCGTTGGTGGTCGCGGCAGTGCCGGCAAGACCGATGACGGGAGCCCCTCAGAGCAGGTCTTGCGGCAGAATCCAAGCTCCAAGAGTGATGCGATGACGCTTCGGGATTTCCTAAACGTCATTACTCGCAAACTAAAGGCGAAAGGATTGAAAGGGAAGCCCATCACCAGTGTCAAACCAGAACCTCCTGGCTATCCTGGTCCAGAAAGTACCAGTGATGTCCCACCTCCTCGCTCGCAATAAAGCACTCATAGCTACCCACCTAAAGGTCGGGGCACGCTCCTTGTCAGTCTTAGGGGGCGAGATCCTCGACAACCCTTGGTCGAGGCTCAGTGAGGCTTCAGCGTCTATCTGCCAGAGTTTGGGTCGCAGAGACAGGTAACCTAACGTCCTTGTCAAACTTCATTCGGAAGACGGTGCCCACTGCCAGACGAATGTCTTTTCCCCGCGTAAGCAGAATCCCCGCTATGGCCCCGGCGGTCGGCCCAGCCAACGCAGGACCGACCTGGTGCGTCGCGATGGCGACAGGGGTTGAGCCGATCGAACCAATTCCGGCCCCTTGAGCAGCCTTCTCAAGGTCCCGTCCCGTATCGCGACCGGCTTTCAGCTTACCTTCCTCATCTGTTTTGATTTTTTCGTCGTTGGTAAAATCGTCCGCGGAAGCGATCGACACCGAGATAGGTTCCGATCCATAATCGGTTGTCAATTCATTAATCAGGGCGTAAACCTCAGCCCTCCCCCTGACTCTGCCCGGGCGCTTCACGAGCGTAATCTTCCCAGTCATCTCCATGCCTCGAGGGAGCACGCGCTGTTCATCGATGCGCACAGGTTCAAGAAGCGAGACCGCCACTGTGTCACCTACTTCCGAGAGTTTTGAACTAATCGGTGTTTGCAGGGAGACCTTAAACTTGGTGCCTGCGGGAATAGTGACCTTTTCGGCGTATTGCGCCGGACTCGCTGATAATGGCCAGCTCATCAGACCAATCAGCCCGAGACAGAAATTTTTTTTGATATCGCCTAGCATCATCGGCCTCCTTAGCCAAGGATCCATTCTCCCCTTTCAGTGCCTGATGGTAGTTCTAGTGCGTCCCTACCTGTTCACTACTGCGACCGTGAGGAGCAGCAATGGCCCTGCATAACGTCCTGCTGCATTTATTTGATTTCTATTTCAAAAAACAATAGAT
>QHZP01000802.1:1924-3098 GCA_003224715.1 Acidobacteriota bacterium
CGCTTAGCCTCATCTGCTTGTCAGGCAAACGAAAAAAAAGAAACCCTGAAGCTGTCGTTTTGGGGGCGACTCGAACTTCTTTCAAAGCCTTGTTGGTAAAGTCAGTTTCGATTTCGAAAGCATCTCCCCGCAGACCCTCCCGCCTGGGTAAGGGAATAGGTCCAGGGGTTCGGCCTGCAGAGGACGGTCCCCTTCCCTTGTTGAGGATCAATTGCACGACTTCATCGGGAGGTGTGGACTGGATGGATCGGTTCTTATGATCTAATAGATTGATATCTTCTCCATTGATAGAAACCAGATCTTCGCCGTCGTTACTAATAATTACGTTCACCGGTACAATCCCGAGTTTGTCCAGGTCTTTAACATCAAAGGCGGTCCTGATTTTCTGGTTGGTTTCATACGGATCGGCGGCGATGGTTACAGTGCCTTGCGACTGATGGAAAGGGTAACTCCTTGCAGGATCTACTTTGACTTTAAGGCTCTTATAGCCAGCCAAAGCGGACAAGGTAAAAACAAGAGGTAGGAGCACGAGTAAAAGGTAACCCGCTTGATGGATCGAAGCAGCCGAAACTCGGACATTCAGAGTGTTAATTCCGTTCACGAATTCTTCCCTTTCCTGGGTAATCCCATTCCATTGATTACTCAGATTGCACAATAATCATCGAGGATGCCCGAGGGTGGCAGTTTATCTTTCAACGTTTTCAAGCCAACGGGTAATAACGGTTTGGGTCTTCCTTGAGTCTGTGTTTTAATCGATGTGCCAATGCCTGAGGTGAAAGTATAAGATGGTTTTGCAACTGGATGGTAATCANNATCAGAATTTCCAGGCTCTCCAGCGAGACCTGGAAGCATCAAATGGCTCAAGAAAACGCGACCACTCTCTCACTGCTAAATACTCTTCACCCATACTTTTGATTGCCCCACGTTTTCCCTATGGTTCGATGGGAGCCTCACTGCTTTTCCACGCGGTGGTATTTCTAACCTTGGCTTTCGTCCAGTTCCCGAGAAAAAAGAGTTCATGGATTGATTTCGAGCATGAAAAAATCACTTACTATACAATATCGCAGAATTTCCCGGATATCTCACCCTCGTCGACGAAGACACAGTCCTTGGAGCGGGAACTTGGGGCATCTGACCGGCCAAATCAGCTCCCACCATTACGAAGTGAAACCGA
>QHZP01000801.1 GCA_003224715.1 Acidobacteriota bacterium
CGTAACTCTTCATCGCCCACTCGATCAACTGACGCAATTCGCCCTCTGGCAGTTGGTCCGGCTGCCTGCCTTCGGGCAAACCAATCAAGCACACCTCACACAGATCTCTTAGGCGGGCCGCCACTCGATCCCTCCCCACCCGGCCAGCCGCATCTCCATCCAGTAGCAGCGCCACACGTCGAAATCGATCGCGCAGCAGTTGCACCGGATGTTCGTAAAGCTCCGTTCCCATGAGCGCCACCACGCTCTCAAACCCCGCTTGGCTGACTCGCAGACAATCAAAAAAGCCCTCCACCACCAATACCGTGTCGCTCCTAGTCGCTGCCGCCCGATGAAAATTGAACAACACTTGCGATTTCCCAAAGCCGGCTGGAAAACGATAACGAGGCTTACGCCCATCCACCGCTCGACCGGCATAGGCCACCAACCGCCCACGCTCGTCGTGAATCGGAATCACTACCCGTCCGCTCATTAACCCGGGACCGCGGTAGAAACCCACGCCAAACCGGGCCGCCGTGCCGGCCTGAATCTCCCGAGCCGCCAAGTACGCATCCGAGCCATCCACGCCCCGAAGCAGGAACCTCAACGGTGGATTGTCACAGGTATTTTCTTTCGTAACCCGTTGCCTCGAGGGCCGTTCTCTCCCCGTCGCCGCACCCGGGAGCCAGTCTTGCAGTTGCAAGGCGGCTTCCCGCAGCGTGCACTGGTTCAGCAGAGCGACCAGGTCCAACACATCCCCACCTGCCCCGCACGAGAAACAGTGAAAGATCTTCCGCCTCACGTCGACGTGAAACGCATCGCGCCCCTCGCCCTGGTGGAGGGGACACCGCCCGCGATACCGACCGCTGTGGCCGCCTTGCAGATCGTCAACCTGGTAATGCCGCAACACCACTTCCATCGCCACTGCTTGTTTGACCGCGGCGAAGTTCACCTCCTGGCTGCTCATGCCGCCACCTCCGCTCTACTCTCCTGGGCTCGGCTCAGTGGAGCATAGGTCTGCCCGCTCTTCCACAAGCTCATCAGTAGCACCGCCAGACGCCGCGCCACTCCCACCACCGCTCGTTGGCGGGCGCGCTTACTCCCGTTGCCGGCTTCAATCATCTTGAGCCCCCACCGCCGCAAGTCGCTGTCTTGACCAAAGGGGCCGACCATGTATTGCGCACATTCCACCAGCGTCTTCCGCAGTAACCCATCCCCCGCCTGGGTGATCCTCAACTGCGGTTCGTTATCGCCCGATTGGCCCAGACGGGGCCGTAGCCCCAAATACGCTCCGATATCGCGTGTCCGGGAAAACCGCGCCTTGTCTCCCACCGTCAGCATGAACGTCAGCGCGGTCAGGGTGCCTACTCCTTGGATCTGTGTCAAGCGGCTGCTTTCCGGGTACCGCGTCCCAGCCCAGTGTTCCAGCAGGCAATCGTATTCGTAGGTCGCCTCGTTCAACCGATCGATGACTTCCAGAACCGGCGCCACCGCCGGGCGCAGCGGCTCGGGAATCGGGTCCGATACCTGTTGGGGGAAGCTCGACGTCTCGCTGCTGGGCAGCCGCCCTCCGGTTGCCTTTACCACTCCTCGTACGCTCGTGACCAATCGCGTACGGGTTTCGCGGATCACCGTCAAATCCGTCTGCAGTTTTTCAGCTCGATGCTCGATGGGTGACAGCAGACGCGGATCCGCCCGCAGCAACTGCGCCAGTGTCCGCGCATCCTGCTTGTCACTCTTCGCATCGTTCTTGGTGATGAGCCCTAGCTGCCTTGGGTCGGCCACCACGACTTTGTGACCGCACCTCCCCAATAGATCGCTGGCCCATCGCGAATGCGCACCCACTTCCATCGCGATGTCCATTTTCGTCTCACCGTGAAAGCGCTTAAAAAAAGGCTTCCGGCGTGGTCACCACCCATTCTTGCAATACGATCTCTCCCCGTTCGTCCAAAATGCAGACGCGGCTCTTTTTGTCGCCCAAATCGATTCCTACATATCGGCGGGTCTCCCCGGCCGGCTTTTTGATATCCTTGCTCATAAGCTGGTCTCCTTGATTGCACCCCTCGGGAGTGCGTTCTACCTACAGGCAGCAGCTTACTGCATGCCGCCTCAGGAGACCAGTCTTCTCATTCCACTTTTAGGCGGCCTTTGGCTCGTGAGAGAAGTCTCGGCTTTGCAACACAAGATCGGTTTCGGTGGTCGAGCGCGGAGCCACTCGAAAGGCGGCTGCAGCCAGGATTGGCTGCCCC
>QHZP01000296.1 GCA_003224715.1 Acidobacteriota bacterium
CGAACACGCTGACCCCGAGCCCAACGGCTCCAGGATTCAAAAGGGTCACGTAGCGGTTGATAAACCCTTCCCGCTCGAGCACCTTCACTCGGGCTAGACACGGGGACGGCGATAAGTTGACTTTGTCGGCAAGATCCACGTTGGCGATCCGTGCATCCTCCTGCAATGCCGTCAGGATTTTCCAGTCAATCGAATCTAGGTCAGAGAAGTGCATGACCATACCCTCCGTTTGGCGATCAAAACATTATGCTGCCACGAAATGTCATCACAGCATAACCTGCTGTAATATCGTCAAGCAACAGCTAAGAACGAAATCGCCTGCCATAAGGTGCGTTCTACAATAAACACGCCAATCCAATAGTGAGGACCTGTGACGGTGATCCCCAAACCTCATTCCGCGGCAGATCCCAGCACCTTACTGGACACTGATCCCCTGGAAACTCAGGAATGGTTAGAGTCCCTTGACGCCGTATTAGAGGCATCTGGGCCACAGCACTGCAAAACGTTGCTGCGCAAGTTGTTCGAACACGCTCGGCGCCGAGGCGTTGAGGTCGAACGACTCCTCAACACGCCCTACTGCAACACAATCGCTTGCTGTGATGAGCCATCGTACCCCGGAGATCTGGCACTAGAGCGGAAAATAGCGGCCATTGTGCGTTGGAACGCCCTGGTGATGGTCGTTCGCGCCAATCAACAGAGCACTGAACTCGGGGGCCACCTTTCGAGCTATGCGTCGGTGGCAGACTTGTTCGAGGTGGGTTTCAATCACTTTTTTCATGGCAATGCGTTGGAGCCGGAATCTGAAAGGACTGCCGACCTGGTTCTCTTCCAACCCCATTCGGCGCCCGGCATTTATGCCCGTGCCTTCCTGGAAGGAAGACTGACGAGGGACCATCTGGCTAATTTTCGTCGAGAGGTCGAGGGTAAGGGACTGTCCTCGTATCCTCACCCCTGGCTCATGCCTCACTTTTGGCAGTTTCCCACTGGATCTATGGGTCTTGGTCCACTGACCGCGGTATACCAGGCCCGGTTTATGCACTATCTCCAAAACCGCGGCTTGTTGAACGCTTCGAACCGGAAGGTCTGGGCCTTTGTTGGTGATGGCGAAATGGATGAGCCCGAATCAATCGCTGGATTGACTCTGGCGGCACGAGAAAACCTGCACAATCTGATCGTTGTTGTGAACTGCAACCTGCAGCGGCTGGACGGCCCTGTACGCGGCAATAGCTCGATCGTCCAGGAGTTGGAACGTCTATTTGCTGGCGCCGGCTGGAACGTAATCAAGCTGTTGTGGGGTTCTGATTGGGACGATCTTTTCGCGCGCGATGAGAATAATCTAATCTTGCAGAGACTTCATGAAACGGTGGATGGAGAGCTCCAGAGTTACGCAGCACACGACGCTAGTTTTAACCGTGAGCGATTCTTCAACAAATACGAGGAATTGCGTCGTCTCGTGTCCCATCTGTCTGATGAGCAGATCGATTCTCTGACGCGGGGCGGTCACGATCCTGTAAAAATCTACTCGGCATTTGACACGGCCATCCGACACATCGGGCAGCCGACGGTCATACTGGCCCAGACCAAGAAAGGTTACGGGCTGGGTCGTTCGGCAGAGGGCCGGATGGCGGCCCATCAACAAAAGAAGCTGAACGCTGAAGCTCTACGTTCGTTTCGGGACCGATTCCAGTTACCGTTGTCGAACGAGGATGTAGACAATGCCCGATTCTATCTCCCCTCACCGGATACTCCCGAAATGCGGTACCTGCAGGAGTGCCGAAGGAAGCTTGGTGGTTTTCTGCCGGCACGTGCGACCAAGGCGCGCAAACTGGAGACGCCAAAACGAAAGGCATTCGCAGGGTTTGCCTTCGAAGCTGAAGATCGTGAGATGTCAACCACTGTTGCGTTTGTGCGAATGCTCAACGGCATGCTTAAGGACAATTCATTCGGCCGATACATCGTGCCCATCGTTGCCGACGAAGCCCGCACTTTTGGTATGGAATCACTGTTCCGGAAGGTTGGAATCTACTCACACTGTGGGCAGCTCTACGAACCCGCCGATCAGGCGGATTTGCTTTATTACAAGGAATCTTGTGATGGCCAAATCCTTGAGGAGGGAATTACCGAGGCCGGAGCTCTCTCCTCCTGGATTGCGGCTGGAACCTCCTACAGCCACCACGCCATACCAATGATCCCCTTCTATGTCTACTACTCGATCTTTGGTTTTCAGCGTGTGGGAGATCTGATCTGGGCGGCGGCCGATTCGCGGGCTCGGGGTTTCTTGATCGGAGCCACGGCAGGTCGCACGACGCTCTCAGGAGAGGGGTTGCAACACCAGGATGGTACCAGTCACCTGATTGCTTCCACTGTCCCAAACTGCCGCGCCTATGATCCATGCTTCGCTTACGAACTCGCCGTTATTCTAGAACGCGGCATGCAGGTGATGCTCGAAAACCAAGAGGACGTGTTTTATTACGTAACTGTCATGAACGAAAACTACATTCACAGACCAATGCCGGAGGGCGTGGAAGAGGGGATCCTACGCGGCATGTATCTGGCAAGAGCCAGCACCCTGTCAGAAGCGCCTGCAACCAGATCCCAATCCTTGCCGCAGGTCCAATTGCTGGGGTCAGGGACGGTTCTACGAGAGGCGCTGGCTGCTGCCGAACTTCTCGAGCATGATTGGAACGTCGCTACAGACGTCTGGAGCGTCACCAGTTTCACGGAGTTGCGCCGCGCAGCTCTGGAAGTTGAACGGTGGAACAGGCTCCGCACCAGTGGGCAGCCAAAACTTTCCTGGATCGAGCAGTGTCTCGGTCCAGCAACAGGGCCGGTTATTGCTGCGACGGATTATGTGCGTGCCGTTCCAGATTTGATCCGAACCTGGGTCCCCCGCCGTTATGTCACATTGGGAACAGACGGCTTTGGACGAAGTGACACGCGCGCTGCGTTACGCAGGTTTTTTGAAATCGACCGGACCAGTATTGCTCTAGCTGCCATCAGCGCGCTTGCCGACGAGGGACTGGTCAACAGATCCCTGATAACAAGTTTCGTGAGTCAACACGCATATGAGCCTGCTGTGATTGCTCCATGGGCCGACAGACGCGATGACGAGCACAAGTAGCCAGTCCGCAGCGAATCCCATCTTTCGGTGGCTGTGACCTTGCGAGCAATACCTGAGCTTCGGCTTTGAGTTTGGGTTGCATTTCGGCAGTAGAGCTTTTGTCCCTCTCCCAGATTTTCTCTGTGTCTCAGCGCCTCTGATAATGAAAAGAATCTTAGAGACGAAGAGGAAAGGAAACTTCATTTTCTAATGGCCTCTGAGAGACTCATGTTTTTCCGCTCACTCTGCAAAAACAGACTCTCGGATTCTCGAAAGCCATCCATCCATCGCATCCAGGAAAGCCCGGCGCGCCTGTTTGGGATTCTTTGACCGGATCGCTTCCACCAGAGGTAAATGAGACTCAGCGTCCTGGGTAAGGTCGAAAGGACGGCGGGAGATGACTCGAATTACTGTAAAGGCAAAAATAGGAAGCAGTGCCCTCCGCAGGGCTTGTTCTACATATTCGTTATTGGCGATTTTCCAGATTATCTCGTGCAGCGAAAAGTCGGTTTGAACATACAACTGAGCATCCTTTTTCCTGGCTGCCTCGCAGAGACTTCGATAGGTCTTTTCAAGGGCCAGGGCCTGATCACGAGTGACCCGCCGAGCGGCCTCTTCGACGGCGAATCCCTCGTTGATTTTCCGAAAGAAGAAGCTTTTTTCGACGGTATCGAGCGACAGCTTGGTCACATAGGTTGCCGCATTGGGTCTCTTGATGACGAATCCGTCCTTTTCCAAATCAATGAGAGCCTCTCGGATGACAGTTAGGCTTATGGCAAATTGAGTGGCTAGGTCTCGCTCTATCAGACGCTGTCCCTCCTTTAGGGATCCACTGAGGATGGCCTGACGAATCCTCTGTGCGATCTGCCCTCGCAACGTGCTGGTTTTTATTTTGTCAAAAACCGCTTCCATAGTCCTGGTGGGCCGCTGAACTGACTGAGCCGCGTCACATCATACAATCGATCATAGGCGTGCGAGTAAACGTTTACCTGGCGAAAGCCACCTGAAGGGACAATTCGGCCGCAGATACGTTTGCACGTTCCCTTGTAGCAATCTGGAATGCTTCTTGCCCTAATCGCGACGAACGCGACGACAGTATTTGCAGGCTCTATCTCGTCTTACGAAATATGGAACCACGTCGTCTATCCTCAGCTGGAGGTGAGTGTTCGTTTAGTTAGTTTCTGTCGCGAAACCTGGCAAGCCTTGCACTATGTAGCTTCCAGCCGACGCCTCTGACAATTTTCGGCTCCCCTCGCCCCAGCCGGGAGAGGGGCTGGGGGGTGAGGGGGGCCGCTTCCGTGTAGCCGAGCCTCGCTGTTTTTCCTCTCCTGGCGGGCTTGTTCGGCCTCGACCTAGGCACTTAATTGACTGAGTGCACCTCCCCTCACCCCCAACCCCTCTCCCTGCTGGGGCGAGGGGAGCCGATGTGGTGAGAGCTCGCAAGAATGACGCCAGGCATGGTCTCGCGAGTTTCGCGTCAGAAACTAGTTAGCGCTTGTTTTCGCCTCCACAATCCTGTGGTACCGATTGGGTCTTAGACCGGATACAGTTTCTGTCAGTCCGCTCGGCCAGCGAACCTCCAAGCTCACTGGGTCAAAGGGGTTTCTCGAGCCAAGGCCGAACAGCACCCGCTTATCATGAGAGGCAAGAAAACTAGAACCGCCTGTGATCCATCGGACTAACTTGCTGCCTCGCAAACTGACGATGAGCTTCGCGCCTATGGCATCACGATTACTTTTGGTTCCCTCGAGCTGGAATCCGATCCATGTTGCGTCCTGACCAACGTTGTTGCGGAGTAGCACAGGCC
>QHZP01000297.1 GCA_003224715.1 Acidobacteriota bacterium
GAGGGCTATCCAGAAATGCTCAAGGAGTTGTCTACACGCTATTTTGAGAATCACACTTTGCTTTTAATGGAGGGGAATACCGTCGTTCATTATGTGCCGGCGCATCTTCGCCTGTTTGTTGTCAACCCGCTTCTGCCACCCTCCTGGTGGAAGGAGGACACTGGAGACTTTCTGGAAAAAGCGAACTTCGTGATTGTGAATTCTCATCCCACCGAGGTCCCGGTCTTGACAGAGGGACCAGAGAGGATGGACTGGTCTGCTCGTACTGTTCTCAGTCGAGTGAATGCCAAACAGGTTGCTATGGAAAATTCAGAGCGGTTGGACCGATGGAGAGATCGGAGTCTCTATCAGGCGATTTCAGCGGTTGTTAAGGACCATTATGAAAAGCCAAGTTAGTGAGGATGTCATCGCTAAGAAGGAGAAGTATATCTGGCCTTGCGCCGTCACCATGTATGAAAAGCCTCTAGTGATGGAGCGGGCAGAAGGCATGCGGGTGTGGGACACCGAGGGCCAAGGTTACCTCGACTTCTTCGGCGGCGTGCTTACCGTGAGCGTCGGACATTGTAACTCTGAAGTCAATGCTGCCATTGAAGCTCAGGGCAGAAAGGTACAGCATACCTCCACGCTTTATATTAACCAGCCTGCGGTTCAACTCGCTGAGAAGCTAGCTCAAATTACCCCAGGCCATCTGCAAAAGAGTTACTTCACCAACAGCGGGACGGAAGCGGACGAAACGGCAGTCGTGCTAGCCAAGCTGTATACGGGCGCTCAGGAAATCGTCACCTTGCGTCACGGGTACAGTGGACGATCCCAGTCGGCCATGGCCATGTGCGGGCAGTCTAGCTGGAGAGTCATTCCTTCAGCCGTACCTGGGATCGTTCATGCTGCTTCCCCTTATTGCTATCGCTGCTCTTATGGACTGACTTACCCTTCTTGCGAATTACGTTGCGCTAAGGATATTGAAGAAATCATTCAGACGACCACTTCCGGCCAGATTGCCGGCTTGCTGGCAGAACCTATTCAGGGTGTCGGTGGATTCATCACCCCCCCCAAAGAGTATTTCAAGGAAGTCCAACGAATTGTTAAGAAGTATGGTGGCCTTCTTATCATTGACGAGGTCCAGACAGCTTGGGGGCGTACTGGCGAAGCTATGTTTGGTATTTCTTACTGGGAAGTGGAACCGGATGTAATGACCTTTGCCAAGGGAATGGCTAACGGCGTACCGATTGGCGCCACCATCGCCAGTCCCCAAGTGGCCGATAGCTACAAGAACCTTACCTTCTCAACTTTTGGAGGCAACCCAGTCACGTGTGCTGCAGCCCTGGCAGTAATTGAGTACATCGAAAGACACAACCTGCTGCAGAATGCCAAAGAGGTGGGTGGACACCTGAGGGGCAAGCTGAAAGAACTCCAGCAAAGATATCCCGTTATCGGAGATGTCCGCGGGATGGGCCTAATGCAAGCCCTGGAGCTGGTGAACCCGGATAAAACTCCCAACCCCCAAGCCGTTCTTCGAGTTTTTGAAAAGACCCGGGAGTTTGGTTTGTTAGTTGGCAAGGGCGGACTGTGGGGTAACGTGATTCGCATTAGCCCGCCACTGATCTGCTCCAAAAACGACGTGGATGAAGCGGCAAAGGCACTCGACCGAGCTTTCGCAAGTCTAAAGAGCTAGCAGACTAGTTCCCTAACCTTCTTAACAATGCAATCTGCGCTGATGCCATAGTGCTCCAGCAATTCTTCGGGTTTTCCCGACCTGGGCACATCATGGACAGCCAGTTTGTGGACCTGGATCCCGTTGTTGCTTACGGCGTTGAGTACGGCATCTCCAAGCCCACCATCGTAGTAGTGTTCTTCGACAACAATTAGCCTGTTATTGCTTTGGGTCGCTGCTTCAAGCAGTCCTTTGACATCGATGGGTTTGACGCAATAGGCATCCAGCACTCGGATGAAAATGTTTTCCCTGGCCAGTTGATTATAGGCCTTGAGTGCCTCACCTACAGTGATTCCTGCGGCTACCACCGCTAATTTATCATTGACGTCGGAGCGTAGCGTCTTGCTGCCCCCAATTTCAAAAGATTCCTGGCTGGAGAAGAGAACGGCTGACTTGGGCCGGCTGGTGCGAATGTAAACCATGCCTCTATGCTTGGCTGCTAATGCCACCAATCTCTCTGTGGATACCGCATCACTGGGATAAAACACTAGGGAGTTGGGAATTGCACGAAACATGGCCAAGTCTTCTAGCGCCATCTGGGAAGGCCCATCTTCTCCGATAGAAATGCCGCAGTGGGATCCGACACACTTAATATTGGCTCTAGAAATAGCGGCCATGCGCAGGTGGTCCGTGGCTCGACCGAAAAAGGCGCCAAAGGTCGAGACAAAAGGAACCTTACCGCGGTTCGCGAGTCCCACGGCCACACCCACCATGTTTTGCTCAGCAATGAAGCCCTCAAAGAAACGGTCCGGATAGAGTTTCATAAATTTTTCGGAAAAAGTGGAATTTTTGGTGTCACCGTCGATGACAACGACGTTTGGATCGGCCGCCCCAATTTTGATCAAAGCACTCCCAAAAGCTTCGCGTGTGGCAACGTTTTCACCTAACTTATATTCGGGAGAAGCAATCGCCTGTCTGGAGGTCTTTTCTACTGCTGGTGTCCTGGAGGAGGGTTTCACGACCTGAACCGGAGAAGAGGCTTCGTTCACCGGAAGCTCCTTCAGCGCCCTCTCCAATTCTTCCCCCTTCTTGAGTGGCTTCCCATGCCAGCCCTCTTTATCTTCGACAAAAGACACCCCTTTGCCCTTTTTGGTTCGCGCCAGGATGGCCGTGGGCTGACCCTTGACCCTTTCGGCTTCTTCGAAGGCCTCCAGGATTTCTTCGAATTTGTGTCCGTCGATGACGATCGTATGCCAACCAAAGCCGCTGAATTTTTTCTGGTGGGCTTCAATGTGGGATCCGTGCATGGTTTCCTGACTTTGTCCCAGGCGGTTAGCATCGATGATGCTGACCAGATTATCCAACTTGTAGTAAGCGGCCAGCGCTGCCGCTTCCCAAACTCCACCCTCAGCGCTTTCACCATCCCCCATCAGCACGAAAGTCCGATAGTCCAACTTATCCAAAAACTTGGCATTGAGGGCCATTCCCGTTCCGATTGAAAGGCCCTGGCCCAATGAGCCGGTTGCTACTTCGACCCACTTGCAGCGTGGGGTGGGATGACCTTCCAGCTCGCTGTTAATGCGACGGAGGGTCAGTAGTTTCTCTACGGGAATCGCTCCAGCTTCAGCCCAAGCGGCATAAAGAAGCGGCGCTGCATGGCCTTTGGAAAGAATGAAACGATCGTTGTTGGGATTCTGAGGATTCTTTGGATCATAGCGCATCACGTGGAAAAACAGCGTGGCGACGATATCCGCTGCGGACATGCAGGAAGTGGGATGTCCAGACCCTGCTTCCGCAGTTGACCGAATCGAATGAATGCGCAAACGGGTCGCTTTGTCGTGCAATGCTTCAATGAGTTGCTCTTTCGTCATGAAAACCTCTTAGAAGAAAAATGACAATCAAAAAAAGTCTATCATCCTCCGGTTCCGAGAACAAAAGCAAAAGTCATGAAACGTATGCTCAGTTGCAGCGGCCGAAGTTTGGAGATACCTGTCCGTTTACTAGGCAAGCAGTTGCGAGAGTGATGGGAGTAGAGGCTAGACAGTTCGCGGCGGGTTGTTGTGAACTGGAATTAGGTGAGGGATAGAAAGGGATAGGAAAAAGTCACTCAGGGTGGGGGCGCTCGAAGCAAGCAGCAACGACATAGCCATCCTTGCTATGGCTCACCCTTAGCACCCTGGCTTTCGCCTTTCGCCTCAAAATCGGGTGCGGATCCTTGGGATTCGTGTAGGAAATATCAAGGTATAGGATTGAATCCACCTCGACCGGAGAATCCATCAGCCAAGAAATTCCAGCTTCGCTGATATCAATAATCTTCGAAACTTCGGAGAACGGGAGGCCAAAGGTGTTGAACCCCCGAATATAGAGCCGTGAATGATCGTTGATCCGTAGAACAGACCTATTTTCTGCGACTAACATTTGATTCTTCATTAGGTCTCCTTTCTTGGGAAAACTCGGTGTTGTCAAGCTTCGACCCAAGAAAGGGTTGCAATCCTCGTTCCAGTTTGAGGCCTTCACTAGACTTGCTTGAAAGCAAACGCCCTATACCCAAATGACATTTCGAAGAGGCAGGACAATTTGTCCGCCAGAGCTAAGATGCAGGCTTGGCATGGCGCGGTTAAGCGCTGAACAAGAAATACCTTCGAGGAAGTGTCCGAAAACGTGATATTTCGTCCCCAACCAGGTTCTCCCAAATTCCGACTTCCAAGAACATGAAACTGGTTTCTGTCACTTGAACAGCCAGCCCCTCACTCGGCCTCACACTTATTTGCGAAGTCCGAAGGCACTCCACCCACGAGCCACGAAGAAAACCGCCTCTTCACATAGAGAACCGATTCTGCACGCCGTGTTCTATCGTCGATTGGCGGCCCGCAGGCTTCCGGGACGGGACCAATTCTTATCAATCGTTACCAAGATCTGGCTTTGAGATCGGCTACCCGGAATCTGACCGTTGGTTTTTCCTAGGATGCGGCGTGATTGTCCGAAGATATGGGAAATCGACTCCGGTCGGGTTGGCGTACGTAATGTGCGGGGAGAGGAATTTCAGAAGAACCGCAGGGAAGAACTGAGAGCCTGTTCCAAGAAAACCCTCGGCCGGGTCGAACCGAAATGGCTTGCCAGCCTGACCGTTTCGAACTCCTCCAGACCCGAACCAGAATACAGCGCGGCCCGCCTAATGCGCCGCCCACTTTGGCTCCCCTATCAGTTTCGGTGGCGGGCCTTGCTAGTTTTTCATCCACCTTTCCAGCTTGTCTCGGTCCCGAGCCACTGAATTCTTCCTCATCTCTTCAGACCGGCTCAGCGCTGCGCGGGCCAGTTTTGCCTCGCCCAAGTCGCGATAGGCCTGATAAAGCAAATAATGCAGGTCGCCATAGAGATCAACTGACACGGCCTTCTTGAGCTCGCTGACGGCCGCTTCGGGCCTTCCCGCGCGTAGATACGCTTTGCCCAGGCTGGCGCGTGCTTCAAGCAAGTTAGCGTCGTACCGGAGCGCCTTCTCCAAATAAGGAATCGCCTTCTCCTGCTCTCGTCCTGTTAGGTACAACTGGCCGAGCTGCCCGCACTTCGTCAAGCGAATTCCTTTTGAGGTAAAGCGCCCCCAGCTCTTCGTACAGCTCCGGCGTGTCGGGCCGTAGTTGAGCCGCCTGCTCGTACTCCCGGATTGCCTGCTCGTCCTCGTAGCGCAGCTTGTAAGCCTCGGCCCGCATCTGGTGCATCCGCCAGGAGTCGGGAGCCAGCTCTTCCACCTGGTTGAAGCACTCGTCCGCAAGCGCCTGGTAGGACCGGGCCAGGCGGTAGATCACTTCAGGGTTGTCACGCGCGAGAGGCAACGCAGCAGCGAAGGCGTCGGAAGCTGCCTCAAACTGCCGCAGGGCAAGACGCGATTTGCCGAGCAGCAGGTAGCCTCTGTCATCGAGCCGGGCCTTTGACCCGAGTGCCTGAGCGCAAGCAACGTATTGGTGAGTTTGGCAGAGTCGCTCCGGTGCGTCTTGCCCGGTTGCAGGCCGCTCTCGCTCCCTCTCCTTCATGAAGCGCAACAGCGCGACCCGATGCTCGTCAGCCTGGTCTGTTTCTCCAGCAAGCTTGAAAAGGGCTACTAGCAAGAAGTGGGATGGAGCATCGGCCGGGCTGGAGTGCAGATCTGCAATCAGGCGCTGCACCGTAGCGCGTCGCAGCTCGATTTTAGGAAAGTCAGCCTGGAGGATCAGAAACTCCGGCGAAGTCTTCCAGAGCTCCTCGAGCTGCTCCCGAGCGCCACCAACCATGCCATTGGCCAAGTTAACTTCTGCCAGTCCGAGCAAGGCCTGTTCATTGTCTGGATCCTGCTGCAGCTCGCTGCGAAATTCCCGACCGGCCTCCGCAGGTTTTTCCTGGTGCAGATAGACGTTGCCTAGGCTGGCGTGCAGACCCTGCTGTGTGGGATCAATGGCGATGGCCTCGCGGCACTCTTGGGCTGCGAGTTCCCAGCGCAGGCTCTGGCTGTAGAGGTCCCCTGCAAGCCGGTGACCCCAGGCGGTACGCCGATGCTCCAGCGACATGCGTCTCACCAGGCGACTAGCCGCGTCGGTGTAATCGCGTCCGAGCTGGAACCAGGCCTCTACCTTGTCGGGCTCGAGAGTGAACAGCGCCTGAAATTCTCTAGCTGCCCTGCGATAGTCCCCGTCAGCGAGGCGGCAGGTCGCCAGAGCCCGCCGTGCCTCCCGATTGGTCGGCTCCACACGCACCGCCCGCTCCAGCGGCGCAACTGCCTTTTGGTATGAACCAAGCTTGAGGTAGCCAATGCCCAAAAACAAATTTGCCGGCACCAACTCGGGCTTCTGCTGGACGGCTTTGGCCAGCACGTCTACTGACTCAATATACTGCCCCAATAGGTGATGGGCCAGTCCTAGGTTGACTTGTGCTTCGACAACGTTGGGACTCAAGCCCAGAACTTGGTTGAACTCGGTGACGGCCAGTTCAAATTGGCCACTTCTCATCGCTCGCTGGCCCGCCTGGAAGTGGGAGATGATGGCCTGCTCGGAGGGCTGCTGAGCGAGAAGCGAAGGGGAAGCGAGAAAGGCAATACAAACCAATTTGAGCAATAAGCGTTGAAACCCCGAAGCCATGAAGTCAACGAAGCAGAAGTGGAGGGGGCTCCCACAGACTTCTTTGGAAGGTGTTCTGTCGAAGCCCCTGGGGAACACTAGAAGGTAAACCGCAGAGCAAACTGCACAAGACGTGGCAGGTTGGCTGTCGAACTCACGACGCCAAAGCTATTGTTCGAGCCTCCTTGCTCGGGGCGACAACAACTGGTATTGGGGTAGCCAAACTGAGTTCGGTTGAACGTGTTGAAGAACTCGGTACGGAACTGTATTCCAAACCTTTCCTCCGGACCAAACTTTGTATTCTTGAAAATAGCAATATCCCAGTTGTTAATCCCGTGGGTCCGCACATCGGGTAAAGTGCGGGACAAGTTCCCGAAGGTGAACGGCACCGGCGGGGTATACGCCGAGGTATCGAACCATTCATTCAACCGGCCGGTGGTGCTGCCTGTCAGTTTGCCGCTCTTACCTGTGCTGACGGGACGGCTAGACCCGCCGAAGGAATTCGATAGGTTATCTGCCCCCAGCCCCAAGGGAAACCCACTCTGGAGCGTCGTAATTCCATTGATTCCCCAGCCTGAAATCAACTTGCCTCCCACACCGCCCTTGTCTTTGCCGAACTTCTGACCCTTGCCAAAGGGCATATCCAGGACGTAGCTCAGCACGAAGCGCTGTGGCACGTCGTAAGCCGTCAGAGAGCGCTCATAGCGAATATTGTTGCTATTGGTATCGCCCCACTGCGTCCCTCCTCCGGCGTCCAGCCAACCCGTGAGCGTGTCGGTATCGGAAATGAGCTTGGCCACCGTGTAGCTGGCGAGGATAGTGCCACCCCCTCGAAGCCGCTTTTCAACCTTCGCCTGCAACGAGTGGTAGGTTGAGTTGCGATTGGTGTTCTCATCAATCGCCACACCTGTGTACTGAGGGAACGGCCGTAGCAGTTGACCCCGGGCTACTGTAGTAGCTGCCAATGTCCCCGAACTAATCAGCCCCAAGAAGGGATTGGGCACCTGATCCTGCAGGGCTGTTCCCAGAGACAGGGCCTGGTCTGGCAACTGGTTGATATTCTGTGTGTGGGCGGGCAGGTGGACACCTTTAGATCCGGCGTAGGCTACGTCGAAAAGCGTGCCATCCGGAAGTTCATGCTGGATGTCAAGATTCCACTGTTGAGCGTAGGCGTATGGGGCATTGGTAACTGCAGCATTAATACCCTTTCCCAGAAGAATCTGCTGAAAACTCGGGTCACGGCCAGGAGGCTGGATGACTCCGGTCGGGAAGGGATCGCTCAAGTGATTATAGGGTGTGAGGTCCCCGTCGATGGTTGCCACCCAGGGGGTGCTGATCGTATTGATGACATTGTTGTTGGGTGCAGTATTCCACATGACATCGCTGGGAAGCCAGAATAGCCCATACCCGCCGCGGACAACGGTTTTGTCTCTCAACTGATAGGCAAAACCAAAACGAGGGTTAAACATCCTTTTGCTCATGTCAACGGGGTTGCGGCCGGACCGGTCAGCAGAGTTTACCAATCCCAGCCGTCCCCTTAGAGGCAGACCCGTCGGCGCCGCCAGAGGATTCTCGGCAGTGGGGAGAAGGATATCGATCCGATCATAGCGCTCAGACCAGGGGCCCTGGAGGTCCCAGCGAAGACCCAGATTCAGTGTCAATTTCCTCGAGACCTGGAAGGTATCGCCAAAATACACCGCGTTGTAGATTTGCTGGCTTGAGGTGAACGACGGCGTGGTTATATTGCCATCATGCCCATAGCCGAGCATGAAGGAGGCAAAACCACTACCCGAACTCCCAGGACTAAATGGATTAGCCGAAGTCAATAGATTGTCGAAATTGTATCTCCCGCTTGGGATGTTGCTCTGGGCGTAGTTGTGACGGAGGATCCGAGTTTCCCATCCTGCCTTGAGGGTATGGTGCCCCGTGATTTTGGTCAGGCTAGGCATGAAGCCGTAGTTGTCGTTCCTGGCAAAAATCCCGCTTCCGGCTCCCTCAGTCCCCCAAAGCGTGTCGAAACCCTGCGGGACGACGGTCGGGAGGTGCTTCCAGGCCACTTGATTGTTCAGAGAGGCCGGCAACCCATAAGTCGTCAGGTCGGTGCCGAGCGTCGTCGGAGCGCGATCGTAATGGAAGCGAACATAGTTGAGACGTACGTCCAGGATCGTCGTCGGTGAAAACGTATAAGTGTCAGCGAAGACGAATTGATGAGTATTGAAGCTCTCCTGGCAGCGGTCCTGGCAAACCCCGGTTTTGTAAGGATCAATGGCAAGGCTCAAATTCGTCCAATAAGTGTAGCGCCCAAAAATCCTTTGTCTGTCACTGAGGTTGTAATCGATGCGTGTGTTCAGTTGGTCGTTGTTGCCTCCCACACTCGCATTGGTTGCAAAGTTGTTGATATGAGTAAAGGGCTGCCCTGCTAGGTTGGGCGGAGCCCAATAGCCGGCCAGAATCTTCGCAACGGAATCCAGCCGGTCTTGAGGAATAATGTTCCCGGGGAACTGCTGCCGCGTGATAATTTCGTTCCCCTGAGCGTCCCTTGCGCAGGCTGGATTGCCCAGACGACCACAGGTGGTTAACGGGTCATAGATCGGAATTAGATTCCCACTGGAGTCCCGGAGATCCGAAAAGTCGCCATTTCGGTATGCCAATGTGGGTACGCTGAGCAGATATGACCGCCCTAACCGCTGGCGAAATCCCTCGTAGCTGCCGAACCAGAACAATTTGTCTTTGAAGATTCGACCGCCGGCGTTGCCGCCAAACTGGTTCTGGGTAAAGGGAGGACGACCAATTCCGGAAGCATTGCTGAAGAAATCGTTTGCGTTAAGTACCTTGTTGCGGATGAATTCATAGGCAGTCCCATGGAAGGAATTCGACCCTGACTTGGTCGTGAGGTTGATCACTCCGCCTGCAAACCGCCCGAATTCCGGTCCCAGATTGTTCGTCTGGACCTTAAATTCCTGGATCGCG
>QHZP01000298.1 GCA_003224715.1 Acidobacteriota bacterium
CCAAAACCAGACAGGCTGGGGCGAGGACCATTGCCATTACCAATACACCGGAAAGTCCCCTGGCACACAGCGCCGACATCACCCTCAATCCGGGCGCTTCTTTTGATCACTTCGTGTCGGTAACAATGTATTCGGCGCTGACTCTGGTCGGCGGTCTTCTGGCTGCTGCCGTGTTGAACAATCTTGACGAATCATTAACAGCCTCGTTGTTTGCACCGCTGTCAGCCGTGCAAAAGGTCTTGGATGTCTGGTCGGAGCAAGTCGCGGAGAGCAATTGGCTCCAGCGTGACATGTCAGCCTATTGCTTGGCTCGGGGCACCAGCCTGGCCAGTTGTCATGAAGCCAGGCTGCTTTGGGAGGAGGCTGCCAAGGCCCCAGCCACCGCCCTGACCACCGGGGGTTTTCGTCATGGCCCGCAAGAAATGATTGCGGAGGGGATGCGTTTCGGTTTGTGGGTTGATGCCGAGCGCATGCGGAGTCAAGATCTGGCGGTCGCGGCCGACCTCCATAAGCTCGGAGGAAAGATAATGCTGATCGGACAAGACCTTCCCGAGTCGGCGGGAGATTTGGTCTTCTCGATTCCCAAGATTCCAAGCGCGTGGCAATTTCTCATTGATATTATGCCGGTCCAGCTTGCTGCCGAACGACTCAGTCACCTTCGGGGCGTGGACTGCGATTCGTTCCGGATTTGTTCTTACATCGTTGAAAGCGAATATGGACTGATTGCTGATCCGAAGACTGGTGCACCCTAAACGACTAAACGAGACGTTTCGTTGCGGGTTCTGGTCTTGCTGGAACGAGACGGCTGATTCTGTGACCGCCTCATCCTGGCTTTCTCCCTCTCCTTGTGGGAGCGGGTGACCATCCCTGAAACGGACCATAAACTAGCCGGGGGCAAGCGGTGGCGCCGCCTCCGGCTGGGCAAGTCATTGGGATCGACCCTGAAGGGGTCGCATAACCAAAACACCCGGACGTGGCCTCCAAGCGTCTATTATTCGACCCCTTCAGAGTCAGCGCTGCTTTACGAGCGTGGGTCGCGGCACGAGCACGGGGAAGCTGTGGAAAAGGAATCTATGGGCACAATTCGGAACGGAAAGCAATCCCCCATTGGAGTCGGGATCATCGGGGCGGGTAATGTTCTTTGGGCTTATCTCCAGGTGCTGGATCGCCTGATGCCAAAGGGACATGCCTGCGAGGGGCCGATCTGCGCCAGACGGCGCGAAGTGTGGCCGGACCTTGAAGCTCGACGTCCGTCGATCCGGCTTGTGACAGAACCGCGCCAGGTGGTGGGTTCAGACGTTCAGATTGTTGTCATCATTACTTCACCGGAGAGTCATGCTGAGATGGCGCGTCTCGCGCTCGAACACGAGAAACATGTGCTGGTTGAAAAGCCGCTGGCCTCCACGCGTGGTGAAGCGGAAATGCTTGTCAACCTCGCAGCCGATCAGGGCCGGCATCTGCTTGCCGCTCCTTTTGTGCAATTGGCTCCCACCTTCCGAGTTTTGTGGGGACGAATCCGAGACGGGGACATTGGCTGTGTCCACTCGGCTCGGGCGTTGTATGGTAACGCCGGTTCGACCTGGGCGCGCTGGTACCACGAAAGCAAGATCGGTCCTCTGGCGGAGATTGGAATCTATAATCTCAAAAGTCTTACCGCCTTGCTCGGTCCCGTCGAAGAGGTTCTGGCGGCAGAAGTCACGGCGGTCAAACCCCGTCGGGTAGGGAAGGTACAGATTGCCAATCCTGACCCGGATGTCTCCCATATCATTCTTTGCCACGACTCCGGAGCCCTCTCATCCCTTGTTTCCAGCCATGCAATCCAGCGTTATCGTCGTCCCGGGCTGGAACTGTATGGGACAGAGGGGACGGCCAATTTGCTGGGCGACGATTGGGATCCGCGCGGATTCGAGATCTGGCGCAACCAGGCCGGGTGCTGGGAAGAGTATGAGCCAATCGAAGGGACCTGGCTGTGGGCCGATGGCCTGGCCGAACTGGTAATGGCATTGCGCCAGGGGCGACCGCCTCTGGCTGAATTGACCCATGACCTCCATCTCCTCGAAGTGATCGAGGCGGCTGGCCGCGCCTGCCGCGAACGTAAGGCAATTCGAGTAGTTTCGCGTTTTCGACCGCTCGATCTTCAGCCCGAGGCCCTGGAGGCTCGCAAGGACAGTCATCACTTGCATGATCACACACGAGCAGCTGACGAGCAGTAGAGGAGAGTCTGTCATGTCGCCTGGGGCGGCGCTACCGAACATGAAAATGAGTGATTCCCCCTTAATAAAGGGGGCGAAGGCCCTTGGGCCTTGGGGGTTGTCTTGTTGGCGTCTGGCCGCGCTGCTTGCGGGACAACCCCCTGAAGCCTTCGGCTTCTTCCGGGGATTTTCAGAGGAGTTGCCCATGCGGCCTTCGGTGGCGCCATTGAGCATGAAAATTATTCCCCTCCGCTGGAGGGGTGCAGGGGTGGGTTGTTCCGGGACGGGAAGGACCCACCCCCGAAGGCTGAGGCCTTCTGCCCCTCCCAAGAGGGGATTTTCAGAGGAGTGAGATCAGGAACAACGGAAAAGGGAAAAAGGAAAAAGGAAAAGAGTCCCTTTGTTTTTTGCCTTTTTCCCTTGCCTTTCATTTGTGATTTGGAAAGGGCTTCGAGTTGTCTACTCCCAATAGCGATAGAAAGATCCATGCGATCGGCTTAGACGTGGGTGGGACTAAGATTGCGGGAGGTTTGGTTGCTTTCCCGGCCGGCCGGATATTGGTGCGGCGCGTCATCCCAACGGGGCCGGAGCGTGGAGGTGAGGTCGTTCTACAGGACACTCTGAGGCTGGCCGAAGGGTTGATCCACGAGGCCGCTGGCTTGCAGCTGAAGGTTTCTGGCATTGGTGTGGGCGTTGCAGAGTTAGTTGACTTGAAAGGTCAGGTGACCAGCGGCCAAACGATTCGATGGGAGGGCTTGCCAGTGCAAGAACAGTTCTCGTTGCTGGCTCCCGCCATTGTCGAGTCAGATGTTCGTGCCGCCGCTCTGGCCGAAGCAGTCTTGGGTTCGGGACTGCCTTTTGAACTTTTTGCCTACGTGACGGTTGGCACCGGCATTAGCTACAGCCTGGTGGAGGCGGGCCGGCCTTATGCCGGCGCGCGCGGTAATGCCTTAATTCTTTCCAGCAGTCCGCTCACCACAACGTGCACCCATTGTGGGGCCCTCTTGCAACCGGTCTTGGAAGAATTTGCTTCCGGGCCCGCGCTGGTAGCTCGGTATAACAGTCAGGCCGCCACTCGAGCCCAACGCGCCGAGGAAGTCCTGGCGGCCGCCGAGTCAGGTGACTCGGCAGCGGTAGACGTGGTAAAGACAGCCGGTGAATCTTTAGGCGTCAGCGTCGGCTTCTTGATCAATACGCTGGACCCCCAGGCGGTCATCGTGGGGGGCGGGCTGGGGCTGGCTGGCGGACTTTATTGGAACAGCTTTATCAACTCGACGCGCCGGCATATTTGGGCCGATACCAGCCGGGAGTTGCCTATTCTAGAAGCGCAGCTCGGCGCCGACGCCGGACTGATCGGGGCCGCAGCCACGATTCTGCTTAAAGAGCATCCGGACCTGTTGCCAGGCGGGCGTGGCGCGCCCATAAAGAGTTCTTAATCGAAAAATCATCCTCGTGCTCTTGCACGTTTTTACGTTAGAAATCGACTCAGCGTAAGAGGAGCACGATTGAGACAAACAGCCTGACTGGATTGGAATGATATTGGGGGTTTGAAAATTTGAAGCTACAGTTCTGCTAAGGTAACCTTCGCAAAACAGTGCGTCGAATTTTCATTAGCCCCGTGCTTCAGCACGGGGCTGGCGTTTGGACATTTTGAGGAGCAATTCCCGTGGGTTGACCGGTGCCGCAAATGTCCAAACTCGAAGCCCGTGCCTGATCCGAAATGTCCAATCCCCAGCCCCGCGCTGAAGGACGGGGTTAATGAAAATATAGAGAAGGAATTTAGTGCATTGATTTGTGTTCTCTACTTAAGAGAAAGGAAGAATCCTGTGACTGAGACCATTTTGGATTTAATCAAACGGCGGGGCATCGTCCTGGGTGACGGTGGCTACCTGATTGAACTGGAGCGGCGCGGCTACGTGGACAGCGGCTCCGAGCGAGAGAAGGTCGGCACGGGGCGAGGAAGCGGTCAGTACACGCCTGAAGTTTCAATCGAGCACCCCGAAGCCTTGCGTGAATTGCACAGGGAATTCCTGAAAGCGGGCTCGCAGGTCTTGCAGGCCCTGACTTTCTTTGGGACTCGCGAAAAGCTGACCCGGTCCGGTTATGGTGAACAAACTGAAATCATCAACCAGGCGGCGGTGAAGATTGCTCGGGAAGTTGCAGAAGGCCGGGCGCTGGTGGCAGGCTCCGTTTCGCGGACGCAGCTTTTTGAACGTCAAGGCCCGTCTGCTGCGCATCTGGTAAGGGACCTATTGACTGAACAGATCAGGCTCCTCCAGCGTGCCGGAGTCGATTTCCTGCTCCTGGAGACCTTCTTCCGGCTCGACGAGATGCTGATTGCGCTGGAATGTGCCCGTTCCGGTAGTCTCCCGCTTATAGCCACCATGAGTTTCCGTCCGCGTATCACCGAAAGCGGCGATGGCCATTCTCCGGCCGAGTGTGCGCGGGCGATGATGGACGCCGGAGCTCAGATAGTGGGAGCCAACTGCGAACAGGAGCCTAAGCGCATGCTGCCAATCCTTCGTGAGATGCGTCATGCGGTGGATATACCAATTGCCGCACAACCCGCAGCTTTCCGGACTACTGACGAAACGCCTTGTTTTACTCGCATGCCGCAATTCCCAGACCAGTTGGAAACCATTCAAATCTCGCGCCGCGAATTCTATGACTTTGCCCGAACGGCCAAAGCCGAAGGTATCGGATACTTGGGCGGCTGCTGTGGCTGCAACGCGGCTTATGTCCGCGCTCTGGCGCGCGGCTTGGCGGCCGCGAATACCTAACCTGCTTGCTTTGGTAGCCACTGCCAGGCGCTTGGCTGGCCGTTGGTTTTCCCCGCGCTGCGCCAAGCTGCTCACGACCACCGCGAACTGAGCGGTGATCGTGGTCACCGCTGTTCGCGTTACAAAGAAGTAGCCCTTGTCTAGACCGTTAGGTGCGACGTTACGAGAATTTTGTTCGCGGTAGGTAGAGCTGTGGGCGCTTCGGGCTTTCAACGGTCCTGCCCCAAGGATATCAAGGGTAGCCCCTGGCTAGTTTACTTAGAGGAGGTAACACATGAAAGAACTCCGGGCACCCCAAAGCTGAACCCGGGACCAGTTCGATCATTGTCCTTTTGAGGCCGCCATTCCAGGGCGTTCATACGAGATCAAAACCCCCGCAACGATGGCAAACAGAATGCCGACCCACTGCAGCCCCGTCAGCCTTTCTGCCAGGAACACAACGGCCAGCAGAATAGTCAGGAGAGGATACAGGGCCGTCAATGGTATGGCGACGGAGGCCTTGGCGCCATTTTCAAGGGCGGCAAAGAGAAACCAGGATCCCAACCCATTCGTGATTCCACCGAGGGCGCCGATAAAAATGTCTCGAGCGCTCAAGGTGAAGATATCATCAGGAGCCAGGAGATAAGGCAACGTCAGGATGTATCCAGCCATGAGCCACACCAGCAAAGAGTCCGCTGAGATTCGGCTCGCTCCTAATTTCTGAAACAGTCCGACAAATCCCCAGAACAAAATAGCCAGAAGCGAGTAGTAGACCCAGTCTGCCATCGACACCCCTTACATAGACAGAATGAAGATCGAAAGCAAAGTGCAGCAGCACGAAGCCCAGCACAACCGTCACCAGCGGAAAGAGGGCGGTGACAGGACCCACGAGCGAAGCGTGCCCGCGCTGCATCGCGGCATAATAGGCGAGGAGGCCCAAGGTCGTGAAGACACCGTTGAGGACTCCGTAAGTTATCCCCAGTCCGTCCATATCGACTTTGAAGCTGAGCCGAATCAGAGTTGCTAGGACAAGCGGCACCATGCCAACCATGAAGAGTATCTGCATTTGCCTTGGAGAAATCTTATCGGATCCGAGTTTAACCACAAACCCCCAGACACCCCACCAGAAGATGGAAAGCAGGGCATGGAGCAGCCACTTCGGCAAAAGGCCGTCTTTCACCAAGGTACCTCGTGCGAATCAGTCATGAGCTGATGACCCCTCACCCGGCCTCCGCGACCGCCGTCGCTTCGGCCACCCTTCCCCCGTGGGCGAGGGAGTTAACTCATTTATTTCTTTCCCCTCGCCCCGTCGGGGGAGAGGAGACAGGGGTGAGGGGCTGCTCAGATCTACATTACAGCTCAATTTTTTCACACCTTCAGGGGGCTCGGCTCTGTGAAATTGCTGCCGTTGCGTGGAAGGGACGGACACGATCCATGCTCGCTTGTAGACGGGTTACTTATACACAGCTAATCGACGCTTAATTCCCACCCAAATCCGGGACGATCCGAAGGTCGCATGTAAATGCCCTCGGGCCCGCGAGTGATGTGATTATCCTCCTCAAATCGTTGGTAGACCTCGGCCGGTCCACCGGGCGGTGGCAGGAACATCTCACACCAGGGGCTATTGGCGGTGGCGAGAATGTAGTGGGGACAGCCGCCCAACCATCCTCCATGAGGGATCACTGGAATTTCATAAGCAGCTGCGAGCGCTCCGATGTGACGCATCTCACTGAGACCCCCACACCAGGTCAGATCAGGCTGCCAGATGCTGGCCGCCTTGTACTCTAGCAGCAGTCTGAACCCGTAACGCGTATACTCATGCTCGCCCGTGACGATGCGGGTCGATTTGATTTGCGCGTTCAATCGGCCGAAGCCGGCATAATCATCGGGAGGAAGACATTCTTCCATCCAATAGACGCGATAGGGTTCCAACTGCTCAGCCAATTCCAGGCTATACCGTTCAGTGAAGGCCATCCAGCAGTCCAGCATGATTTCCCCTTCGCCACCCATCAGATCGCGAGTTCTTTTGACCAGTTCCACGTTTTTCTTCAAGCCATCGCGCCCGTCGGCTGGCCCGTAAGGAATGGCCAGCTTTAACTTTTTGAAGCCGAACTGCAGATGTTGTTCAATGTCGTTTCCCGTACAGTAAGCGGGAATCCTTGGCTTGGTCTCGCCGCCCAACAGCCTGTAAACGGGCAGGCCGAGGGCATTGCCAATGAGGTCCCACAGAGCATTGTCTACGGCGCTGATGGCGTGAAGGACCAGTCCCTTCCGACCGTAATAGAGGGTGGATCGCCACATAATGTCCCACAATTGTTCGACGTTAAACGGGTCCTCTCCTTGGAGCAACTTGGTCAGGTGCTTTTCGATTACAAAACCGGCTCCGGGCCCGCCGAAGCCGATGCCCTTGACACCTTTGTCGGTCGAGATCTCAACTGCGGCTGGACCGAGATCGTCGGCCATAAATAACGACCTCTTAGGTTTGTATTTGGGATAGATCGACATCGGATTGGCCACTTCGACGCCTCCTGTCGACCAGGATCCCGGCGCCGGTGTGTAAGATGGCAGCGGCCTTTTGGGCTTTGGTTTAACCAGCCTGATGCTGGTGATTTTCAGTTTGCTCTTTTCATCCTGGAAGGGGAGTAGTGGAGGAAGTGCTAATGGAGGAGCTTCAGCCCTTCCCAGTGAGCCCAGTGCCGCCGCCGCACCTGTCGGCAGCCAGGGACTTGATTTCAAAAATTGTCGGCGATCCATCGGAACCTCCTAAATGGGTCTTCAGGCGGTCACGGCATCTGCTGTAGCGGCGGCGTTGTATGACCGCCGCTTACGCCGGCCGGCGGTGCCTTCAATCCACCTGCTCCAGACGGATCTCGCCGATGCCTGCCTGGATTTGAAAGTTCAGTTTGACCTTTGAATTTTGGAAGGCTTCGTTAACATAGGCGTCACCCTCCTTTTTCAGACCGCTGACTTGGATGCTCCCGATGCCCTTTTGTGCCTCAACGTGTACGCCGACTCTGCCAGGTAAACGCAAGGTGAGTTGGCCGATGCCGCCTTTGATGCTGGCGTCCAGGTTCCTTTTCCAATCGCCAATCAAATCCAGCGTGGCTTCACCGACGCCAGTCTGGACATCGAGCCTAGTCAGAGATAAATCTCCCAGGTCGAAATTACTCTTTCCAACCCCTGCTTCAATTTTCAAGTCCATGGGTATCTGATTGTTCAGAGCCAGATTCCACTCATTGCGAGTATTGCCGAGGCTACCTTCTTTATGGGGCTGTTTAATGCTAAGCCGGCCTTGACGGCCGTCTACCTCATACCTGACCTCTGGCCTCCAACTGGCAACATTGTAGAGGAAGTCGGCTTCTAACAACTTCTTGGCGCCTCCGCTCACTCTGAGTTCACCGACTCCGATCTCAAGTTCGACGTGCGCCGACTCAGCGCCACCGAGTTCCACCGATTCCGACTCCATCCGCAAATCGCCTACCTTACCCCCAATACATCCGCTCAGGAAGGCACCCATCGCCACCATGGCCAGTCGTCCAAACCTGGCAGTTTGCTTGTCCATGATTCATCTCCGACGTGAGGTTGATACAAGCCTCTATACAGAAAGAGATCGCCTGCAGTGAAATTCATTTAAGAGTGAATTCTTTTACTCTGAACCAATCGCTTGGTTTGCCTGTGGTCGAGTAGACGTGGATCGCTCCTACTCTAAACCGCCAATTAGATTCGCGGCCTATTTTTGTAATAATCCTTTCTTTTATTGCCGGAGCAAAGTTCCCGTACATCAAGCTCAGGTGAGGCAGGTGTTTTGGATCTCGTCGCTGCTTGAAGAGCCTTCTGGCTTTCAAATGGGCGTCCATCATGGATTCTGTTCTTTCTACTCTAAGGAAAAGGCACCTGAAAAACTCGTCAAGATAATCGACCGCCGTCAGATTTATTTCATAGGGCCTAATCCATGTAGCCAACTGAGATGTCCGGGATGATATGGCTTCTTCAGAATCTAGCAGACCGCCCAGCAAGGTGACATGAGGTTCGAAATTATCCGTCGACCATTCCCGGCTCAACCGAGAAATCAGACGTGCCAGCTCTTTGTAAACGCGCCCATCCGGCATTAGCCAAAGTGAATAACCTTTGCTTGTGTCCTGCGCGGTGGTGACTATCTACGCGACTCCTTTTCAAGATATTCCTTCAGAGCCAGAGCATTATTAAATTTGTCGGTCCTGGCCGCATAGACCAGGGTAGTAGTCTTTCCCGCTGAGCCCTTGAGAAACGCTTCAATCCATCCTTTCTTCGGACGTAGTTCTTCGAAATAACGTCTTTTGAATTCCTTCCACTTCGCAGGATCGTGCCCAAACCATTTTCTCAAGTCTTCGCTAGGTGCAATCTCTTTTGCCCACAAATCCACCTTGGCTCTCTCTTTGCTTAACCCACGGGGCCAGAGTCTATCGACCAGTACCCGAACGCCGTCCTCCTCATCGGGTGGTTCGTAGACTCTCTTAACCCTTATCACCCAGAGCTCTTCGGCCAAGATGATGTAGTTCCTTCCACTTGTTCAGGCTACTGAGACTCTACAGGAAGCTTTCTGTTCCTGGCAATTTTTTTATTTGCGAGTTGTATGAAAGACGGTAACTGAATCGAGGACGCGAGTCTTCAGCCACCAGAATTTAGCATAAATGCAAGTCTGAAGGAGGTGTCTTCAGGTCCTGCCGCAAAATGTTAGGTTTTGATAAAATGTTACCTTCCCCTGATTAATTCGGCGGGCGACCTGCTTTTTTGGTGAGGGGGTGACGGAGTGCGTTAGCAGCTGTCGGTACCGGGTACCGCGAATTGCGGGAAAGAGACTGCTTTAAGAAATCTCACGGGTGATTTCTGACTCTCTGGAAAACGGTATGCCTTAGGAGTGATGGGGAGTTCGAGACTAAGGCTCTCGGTCTGTTTTTGCTGCCTTCCTTCAG
>QHZP01000299.1 GCA_003224715.1 Acidobacteriota bacterium
GGCTCACTCGTATCTCAACGCTACCATCGGATCGACCTTGGTTGCCCGGCGGGCTGGGATGTAGCAGGCCAGCGTTGCGACAGAGGACAAGTGCGACCAGGCTCCTCTTCAATGGATTGGGCAATGTATTCGTTATTCGAATTTGAGAAATCCAATGGAGGGTCTTAGAGCAATACAGGTAATCCAAGCATTCACATCGCAATGCAGGCATGGGGTCCACCCTCGCTGCCCTCCGGGCGGGGATGTAACAGGCCAGCAGTGCCACTCCAGCAAGCAGAAGCGAGATAACTGCGAAGGTAGCCGAATCAGTGGGCGTGACTTCCCACCCCTCATTCTCAAAAGCATCTTGCGGGAAGCAGCGCTGACCACTGATGAGTTTCTGAAACTCCTATAACCTTTCGGCTCGCATCTTCCCTGGACACCGAATACTTTTTCTCTATAATCCTATTGTCCCCAGGCATAAATTGACTGAGGACGAAACCTATTGGAAACAACATGCCAGGATCTTTGTGGTATCCATTTAGGCAAGGGGAAAGAAGTGAATATCTCGCACTTTACATTCTTTCCGCCCTAGGCATTGCTGTACCAATCCCCCGCCAGGAGGACATTGGCGCTGACTTCCACTGTACTTTAGCTCACCGCGACGGAAATAGGATGACCTTCCATGCACCGTTTCTCGTTCAAGTAAAGTCGTACCCAACAACAGTATGGTGGAATCGACGAAAAGCAACGCTGGAGAGAGGAAATCAACTGGCTGTTTAGCCAGGAATTGCCTCTCCTCATTGGCATTGTAGACAAGCAGAGACTCACCATCGCACTCTATTCTACCGGCAATATGTGGGCAGCGCGATACACCGCGGGACATTGTGGTCAGGTAGGCTTGCTCCCTGACGCTCCTGCTGGCGCCGCTCAAGTGCCCATGCCCAGACGTAGGGTCCCCGATCCCCCTTGGCCAGCCGACACGGGAGATGGTCACATTTGGGATGTACCCCTTGGCCCACCCATAACCCTCATATCGATCGACGACTTGGAGGATCCTCAAAGGCTCGCTTCCCACACAAGTCTTCTTTTGCAAGCCCTGCACTTGGATCAGGAAAACATCACCTATCGACGATTAAACGTTCACTACTCCAGGTGGCTCCATCAACCCCCACAAATACTTGGGGTGTTTTATGCATGGAACCAAACCCCAGGAGCAAATACAACGCCTTTCAAGCACGCCAGAACACGTTTTTGCTCGAACAGTTCAACTGCTTGACCGACACCCAATCCCTCGCCGCCGAGCTCAAAACCCTGCGCCTCGACCTGCAGAACCTTGCTGAACAGGTGGAACAACTCAAACCACACCGCAAAACCTAAACACAAAGATTCTCCAAAAACCAATCGGAATTATCGTAGGCCAAGAAAGAAAAGATCTCCCACGAACCGCTTCACCCAAGAACTAACTCTTTTTAAGGCAGACTTGCTTGTTGGAGCTTCATACGCAGGTGTTGACCGAGGTCAAAGCTCATCAGATCCCTTCGTCTTGGAGCTGGCGGATAGGACTTGTCGAGTCGCGGTAATAGGGCCTCAAGTAGCGGTAGCAAGGCGGCAAAGGATGATCACCTCAACGGCAAGGGTGATGGACTGCTGGTTCTTGAGCTGGGCAAATTGCCCAGATCCCATGGTGGCGCTCAGGCACGAAATATCCGCTATCGCTTTGAAGAAAAATAGGCCAGCCTTGTTAACATCGGAGTGGGCAAAAGCGTATTTAAAGATAAGAAGGACGATATGGGAGTTGATCCTGAAGTGAGACTGAGATGTGTCCCTTTTGGGTGAGCCGGTCCTCGGACCTTGAATCGCCAAACATTGTTATCTTTGGAGGGCGCAATGCATAACGACGCCGTCATGGCCTTGATCATCTTACCCACCTTGTCTTTCTTTTTCGGGTGGGTTGTTTGGACGTTTGTGGACGGCCGCAGGCGCTGGCTGACAGTCAGAGCGCGGACTGAATTTTATAATCGGATGATGGACAAGTTCAGCTCGGCCCGGGAGTTTATCGACTTCTCCCAGACCGAAGGGGGGCTGCGGTTTCTGGAAACCTTTTCAACCGAACGCGTGGGTCCGATGGACCGGATCCTAGGTTCTGTACAGAAGGGCGCCATCCTGAGCATCGTGGGTTTGGGTTTTCTGTTTCTGGGTTGGAGATACCGCTTTGACGAGGACGTCCTCACTATCATTGGCACCGTTCTTTTAGCGCTGGGGGTGGGGTTTCTGGTCTCGGCAGGGATCTCCTATCGCTTGTCGAAGGAGTGGGGTTTAATTTCCGGGGTTGAATCGGGCAGGCGCGGCGAGCTGGTATCGAGACCGTGAGCGTCATGATCTGGGACGAAGTCTTCCCGGAAAATGTCCGGGTGGAAAATGATGTCGTTGCCATGCAGCACTCCGAGCAAGGCTGCGCGATGGACGAGGCCACCTTTCAGACGTTCTACCGAAAAGTGGCGCCGGCTCTAAGGTCTTACCTTCGGCGGGTTTGCTCCGACCGCGCCCTAGCCGACGATCTCCTGCAGGAGAGCTTCTACCGGTTCCTGCGCACGGCTTCCTTAGGCAAGGGCGAAAATCAATGGAAGGCTTATCTGTATAAGATTGCCACCCACTTGATTAGTGACTATGGGCGCCGACTGAAACGAGAGGGTTCCCGGTTTCCCAAAGCGCCGTCGAGTGAGGATATGGAGATCGATAGGGTCGCTGACCGTGGTGATCTGGGGAAAAAGGTAATCCTCAGTTGTGACTTGGCGCGGGTCTTTCAGCAGCTGAAGCCGTTGGAAATGGCTCTGCTGTGGCTGGCCTATGTGGAAGGCGCCGGGCACCGAGAGATGGCCGACACACTGGGACTGAAGGAAAGCAGCAGTCGCGTCTTGCTGTTCCGGGCCCGCCGAAAGCTGGCCAGGCTGCTCCGGCAAAAAGGATTGGGCTCTGAGGTGAAGCCGTGAAAGTTTGGGAATGTCCTTACGAAACAGAGGTTCTGCAAGCAGTCCAGTCGGGTCAGTGGGAACGGCTTATTCATTCCCATGCGTCCGTCTGCGCCATTTGCCAGGAAGTCGTTCAGGTGGCGGAATGGATGCAGGTGCTGGCGGCAACCCCCGAAAATGAACCTGCCCTGCCCAGTCCCGCTCAGATCTGGTGGAAAGCCCAGTGGCTGGAAAAACAGGCCGCCGGGGAGCAAGCGACCAGGCCCATTGCCATTTTCCAGCACGTGGCCTGTGTCGTGGCAGTCCTGAGCCTGGTCAGTTTATCTGCTTGGAAATGGCCGGAGATTCAGGGAGGGCTTAACGTCTTCAAGCAGGCCTGGCCGCGGGACTGGTCGCTAGCGCCTTTAACCTCGCTCTCACTGTCCTTGATTTCTTTGGCTCTCGGATTATTTTGTACCACCCTGATCGCAACCCTTTACACCCTATTGGCTGATAATGGGCTGGGTAAGGAGTAGGTTAGATGAATTCTAAACATTGGGAGGCCCGGCATGGCAGCGTTCCTAAGAGCCTTAAGCTCTGCCGCTTTGGGTTTTAGTTCGATGCATGATACCTGCTCCAAGGAGGATACAGGCCAAAATGACGGTGGCCCCCTGGCCGGCACAATCATCGTCCTTCTGGCCTGCCTGTATACGGGATGCACCTCTCGCTACCAGGGGTCCGACGGCGAGATCAACCTGGGTTGGTCGAGTGCCCTGACCAGCCTTCAGGTGAAAGCCGAAGGGGCTCTGGAATTTACCGAGGATCAGACGGACATCCGAAGCATTACTCCCAAGGGCTACCTGCTGATTAAGGAAAGGCGTGGATTAACGGTCCGAAAGTTCGAGGCTGTTCAGGGACCGGATGGGACTCTAACGCGCTCCTATTACCTCCGGGGCAGACCGCGCCAAATGGATAAAGAAGCGCGGGCCTGGCTGGCCAGCGTTTTGCCCGAGGTTATCGACAGGACTGGGATTGGGGCTAGCACCCGAGCTCAGAAGCTTCTCAAGCAGAGGGGGACACCCGGTGTTTTGGAAGAGATAGCTCACCTTAAGAGTGACCGGATCAAAGTCCTCTACTTCAAAGAACTATTCCAGAGTGGAAATCTCTCTTCCCAAGAACTGCAACAAGCTGCGCAACAGGTCTCACGTCAGATCTCCTCCGATGGAGAAAAGGCCAGTCTCCTGTCGGAAGTAGCAGACCTCTACGTGATGAACCCGGCGGCGCGCTCAGACTTCTTCGGAGCGGTTCAAACAATCGGGTCCGACGGAGAAAGGGAGGGCCTCTTGTCCGGCTTGCTGACCAGAAAAGGTTTCAACCAAGAGCTCCTGATCCAGGTTCTTAAATCCGCGGCTAACATTACGTCAGATGGCGAGAAAGCGAGCGTGCTGGTAAAGGCGGCGGAGCACTGCCCCGCTGATGATAACGTGCTTTCTGAATACCTCAGAACGGCCGTTACGATCAGCTCCGATGGCGAAAAGAGTAGGGTGCTGTCAGCTCTGTTGAAGAAACAGGGTCTCAGCAACGAAATCCTGGTAAAGACTTTGAATGCTACAGCAACCATTTCTTCGGATGGCGAGAAAGCCGCTGTCCTGGAAGAAGTGGTTCAAATTAGGCCTAACCATGAGACAGTGCTCTCAGCCTACCTCGCCACGGCCGGATCGATCAGCTCAGCCGGCGAGCGCGGACGGGTTCTGACTGTCCTTTTGGGTAGGGGCGATCTCAGCCAGCAGGACCTTAGGCAAGTGCTCGAGTCTGCGGCGGGCATTGCCTCCGATGGTGAGAAGGCCGCCGTCCTGGAGCAGGCAGCTAAGTTTTGCTCGAACGATGATACCTTGCTTACGGCTTTTCTGGCAGCCACCGAGACCCTTAGCTCAGACGGGGAATACCGCCGTCTCATGTCCACCCTCATGAATCAGATAAAGCCGAGGGCGCTACCGCGCTCCCCGCGTTAAAAGGTTTAAGAGTGATGTGGAGGCTGCGCCCTCGGTCGTCATCATCAACCAAGCGATGACCCGTCAAGTCTGGCCCGATCAAAACCCCATCGGACAAGCGTTCTAAGTCGACGTTTTAAGCCTGGGTCCAAGTGCAAG
>QHZP01000300.1 GCA_003224715.1 Acidobacteriota bacterium
CTGGGATATCTTAGTATCAGCAGCTCGGGGTCCAGCCGTCCCAATTCTGGGGCCGACCCCAAGGACCGCATCGTGGAAGCCGAGACGTATCATCTGGCAGTGGCATTGGCTTCTTCCAGCAAGTTGGAACAGTCCAACCGGCTGCTGGAGCGGTTGCGAGTGAAATTGCCGGAGGTCACGGCCATCCTAGTTAGTCTGGGACTCAACCAACAAAAGATGGGCAAGCACGCTGAAGCTGCCGAACATCTTCGGGCGGCTTTAAGGAGCGATCCCGGCAATGTGGAGGCCCATTATAACTTGGCAGTCAGCTGGCTCGCTCTGAATCAAGTTGACAAGGCCATCAATGAGCTTCGAATGGTTTTGGGCATTGAACCGTATCATTCACGTGCCTCCTACTTGCTAGGCACCGTATGGATGCGAGGAAAAGACTATGTTCGGGCTCGCGAATGCTTCAATCACATGCTGGAAATCGCGCCCGACGATTACGCGGCCCATTATCATTTAGGCGTACTGGCGACGATTGAGGAGAAGTGGCAGGAGGGAAAAAGCCACCTGCTTTCAGCGCTCAAAACTGACCCGGAGTCTCCGGAAGCCTGCAACGCATTGGGCAGCGTTTATTTTGGACAGGGAAGTCTCAATGAAGCCCGCGACGCCTTTTTAAAGGCAATTCGCTTCGAGCCGAACTTTGCTTGGGCCCATTACAACTTAGGATTGGTGCTTCAGCAGCAAAAAGAGAACAAAGAAGCCGCGCGCCACTTCCGTTTGGCTCTATTGGCCGATGGTCAATTTCAGAAAGCTCGCGATGCTCTGGATCAGTTAGAACGGTCGTCGAAGTAGCTGGGTCAATGTTTCCGTTAAGCTTGCCAAGATGATGAAGGATGGCAATCTAGACTTGTAAACCCATCTCTTTGGCTTGCGAAATTCCGTCGCACCCGTTCTGGATCGAGATCATGCAGCAGCATGAAATGCGCAAACCCAAAAATCATGACAGAAGTCAATGGACCCTAAAAACAAAAAGCCCCAGAAGTAAACTCACCCTCCGGGGCCTCATCTGCAAAAACTTTAGATCAGAAAGTAAAGCGAGCGCCAAACTGAATGTTTCGCGGTCCACCGCACTTGCCAAAGACTCTCCCAAAGCTGACTGGGTCATTGACATCCGTTGAAGGACCGCAAATTCCAATCCGATTGAACAAGTTGAGAACATCAATACGAAGCTCAAAGTTCATGCCTTCACGCAGCCCCAGGTCGGTCCGCTTGATGAGAGAGAGATTCTCACTGTAGCCAGCAAACCCCCTGAGCTGTGACAGGTAGCGTGGACTGTTACCTAAACGAAGCGGCACGTTGTTGGACGTTAGAGGAGGTGCCGCAAAAGCAGCCGGGTTGAGATAGGGTGTTCCGTCGACCACATCAGGGTCGGTGGGCTTGCTGCCAATGATCCACTGGTCTCGAGGCAATAAGATGTCGCCGCGCAATCCCGGGTTGAAGAGAGCGTTGGCCTCATAGTTGCCGGCGGCAAGATAAAGGGGGAGACCCGATGAATACCGCTGTATGGCACTCACAGTCCAGCCTCCAAGAACGTAGCTCATCGCACCGGACTTAAGCCAGCGACCACCTTTCCCGAAAGGAGTGTCATAAATCCAGGTGACCTTGAGGTCGTGGGGGGTACTGAAGTGTGTAAGCGAGTAATCTGCCTTTCTGTTATAGATGTCCTGACGCGTGTAGTACAGATAGTAGTCGCCCGGTCCAGCCGAATCAGCAGTTGCCAAAGCCTTTGAAAAGGTATAGGCCGCGATGAAACTCAGCCCTCTGCTGGCTCGTTTGGTAAAGGTCATCTGCATGGAATGGTAGGTGGAATAACCGTTGTTTAACCGGTGTGTGTTGATGTTCTCATATTGGGGAAAAGGCCGCAGGGCCCTGGCTACGGTATCGTCAAAGCTCGGATAGGGCTTGGGAATTTCTGGATGGGCATTGATGTTGTCAAGCAAGGCGTCTCCCAGCGACAAATATCTGGGGTCCACCTGATTTAATGACCCAACATAAGAGGGTTCATTCAGCCGAGTGCCCTTATTTCCTATGTAGTTGACTTCGAACCTCGTCTTCCAGGGCAGTTCATATTGCACACCCAGATTCCAGTTCTGGACATAGGGAAGTTTTTGAACGGCCGGGTTGTAGTAAGCGATATCCTGCCCGTTTAACAAAGTCGGGTCTGTACTGGGAAGAGCTTGCTTAAAAGGCGGATAGGGGGTATCCCACGAATAAGCGGGAGTTCCGACAAATGGAGCGGTCTTCCTGATGATTGGATTGGAACCGTCAAAACCCACCGTGTACGGGAAGTTGAAACCGTCTGCAATGGGCGGGCTGTAATTGATTCCGTAGCCGCCGCGAATCACCATCTTGTTGCTGGCAGCGTAAGCGAATCCAAATCGTGGCCCGAACTCCCTGTAATACGTGTCTGCGAAATTGCTTTGGCCCGTCCGTCCAGGACCGTCACCTAGGACGACAAAGGCACCCGGATGACCGTCGGCCCCAGGATTTGGCTTGGTGGGATCAAGCCCGGACATTCGGCTGGCGACTTCATGGATGGGCGTGGGAATATCCCAGCGCAACCCCACGTTAAGGGTTAGTTTGGGAGAGACCTTCCAGTCATCCTGAAAATAGAACGCAATAGTCTGGGAACGCTGTCCCGGAGTTAACAAGGGGATACCCAGCGAGGCGCCCTGGGCTTGGCCCAACAGAAAGCTGGCGTAGGCAAAACCGGTGGAATTGAGCGAGCCCGGTAAGATGTCAGAGTTTGGCAGACCCGTTTGTTCGTTATGGTAAGTGTAGGTTCCAGTGTTCTGGAGCGATTGATCGTTCTCGTAATAGCGTCGAATCTCACCACCGATCCTGAAGCTGTGATTGCCTCGAAGCCAGGTGAAATCATCCTGGAATATGGTGCTGCCATTGGGGGAGTTTCCCCCTCCCGGGTGACCATAGTTGAGATAGCCACCGCTCAAGGTCGGGTTGTTGCCGCGGAACCTGACCTCTGGAAAGGCATGAGTTCCGACACCCTGCATCCCAAGTTCCGACGCCCAGTCGGTACCTGAAAGTAAGGCTTCCGACTGGTTGGCATTGCGAAAGCGGTTGTAACCCAGGGCCATATGGTTGAGCTTGTTGGCGCTGATGTTCCAGTCTTCTGCAAGACGGAGAATCCAACCCGGAGTTAGCTGTTTCTTATCTCCCAGCGCCGCCGGGCCGGGCAGCTTAACCTGGGGGGGTTGATAGGTGGCTCCTCCGCTGCCATATCTCAATCGATAGCGATTGTTGAAAACGAAGGCGCCGTTTATCTTGTGCTTCTCGTTGATGACGTGGTCAATCTTGGACTCCCAATTGTCGATGTTGAGCACGGGGCAGCAGGTCGAGACTCGCGCATTGTTTCTTCGCAGTTGATTAAGCTGCGGATTGGGTAAGTCATTCTTTAGGATGTTTTGACTGACAGCGCTAAACTGGTCTTGGGGGATGATGTTGCCGGGGAAAGGATCCCGAATCCAGGTTCCGTCTGGTAATTGTCGTGTCGTGGCGGGATTATAGATCTGCCCGAAGATCACATCGCGTCCAAGGGCATCTTTCCCAATGACAGTCCCGCTCTTGGAGTCTTTCGTAAAGTTTGGATCGAAAAGCAGTGAAAAATCACCCTGTTTAAAAGGGGCTACCGGCAGACTGTCAAAGTTGCCGCTGGTCCTGTAGTCACTCTGACGATTACCTTCGTAAGAGAAGAAGAAATGGGTCTTATCTTTGATAATAGGACCGCCCCCGGCAGCACCAAAATTGTTTAATACGGAAGACGACTTGGCAAGCCCAAGTCGGTTATTACTCCACGTGTTGGCATTGAGTTTTTTGTTCTGGTCAAACCAGAATAGGGTGCCGTGAAAGCTGTTAGTCCCCGATTTCAGCCAGAAATTAGTAAGCGAGGTTTGGGTATTCCCATACTGGGAAGAAAGAGCGCCTGTTTGTAACTTAAATTCGCTGACCGCGTCAACGGTCGGGGTGAATTCGCTATTGCTGCCGCCATTGAGGTCAAACCGCCCGAGAGAGATTCCGTCGATCAAGATCTCATGGCTGTACTCTTGTCCCCCATTAATCGTGCCCTCAAATCCGCTTCCGCTGGTGCCCGGCATGGTATTGAAGATAAAATCCTGAAGCTGCCTTGTCCCGTCACCGACGAAGATGGGCCAGGAATGAACGTCTCGTTCGTCCGCGTTGGTTCCGATTTCAGCCGTTGAAGATTCCAGCAGGGGCGACTCTGCTGAGACGGTGACCTGCTGAGTCATTTCACCTAATTCAAGTGTAAAGTCGGCTGTGACTGTCTGGGCTAGAAGCACATCGATGTTGTCCCTGACGGCAGTCTTAAAGCCGCTCACAGCGACCGTCAACTTGTATTTACCCGGCGGAATGTAGGGTGCCCGATATACCCCGGTGTCTGTGGTTACGGCTTTTGTCTCTTCTCCAGTGGCCTTATTGACAATTACTATCTCAGCGTGCGGAACCACCGCACCTGTGGCATCTGTGACCACGCCCGTGATCGTGCCGCGGCCGCTCTGTCCGAAAGCACTTGAGGCGAAAAGCACAAGAGCGAGCAGACAAAATAAGAGTTGTGGAGGCCTTAGTCTCAACCTATCAATCATTTTACTCTCCTTATAGGAAACTTTCCCAAGCTTGCCCAATCGTGCGACTCTATGCCAGAACTCGCAACAAAACCGATTCCTGAGTCCAAAGGTACTTGGGGGGTATTTGCCAACCGAACAAAATCTGTTTCGGGCTACTGTTTCAGGCTACCAGGAGGTTCAAGCAAAAGTCATTCCAGAATATTGTTTTTTTGCCTGTAATAATAAGGCCAATTATTACTTGAACTTACACTGTGAGGCCCCCAGTTCTTGCCAGGATGACCAGGATGAGATTAGAAAATAAATGCGAAAAAATGTAGAACTCTATGAAATCTCGGAATCGGGATATCCCGACAGGCTTGGCGATCGATCTCGAGCGACCAGAGCCAGCATGTCCAGAGGGGTTGAAAACCAGCCTTTGGTAGAAGAGGCAAGCGGGATATCCAGTGGTAACCTTGGAGGAAAGCCCCAAACTTAAATCGCCGCCCATGAAGGCTAAAGTAGACAATACAAAACAATGCGCAATTCCTTCTCTGCATTTTCATTAGCCCGGCTTCAGCGCGGGGGTGGATCGGGCATTCCGCACACGCTTCTTAATGAACGCCGACGACGCACACGTTCCACCGCTGGTAACTGAGAAGATGTGAAAATTTTGGGAGGCGAGCCTCCTGGCGAGCCATTGCCCCAGCAAGCCATTGCCCCATGAGGCTCGGCGGGAGCCTCGCCTCCCAATCTCCGCTGGTTTGAATTTTTTCACATCTTCTGAGCCATTCCTAATTTCTTCAAAGCACCCTGCTTTTCTCTTTGGCTTTATCGATTTTCTTGCTATTCTCTGCCTCCTCCACGTTCGCTGCAGTAAGACAGGTATTTTCCCCAGGCTATGTTCACTTTTCGCTGGAGTCTACTTCGTAAGAGTCTCGTATCATTATTGTTCGTCATTCCTGTCTTGATTCAAGGCAAGCCATCCACGCCCTCCTTTCCTCACGGGGTCGCACTCGATACTCCCCTCTGAAACAAATCAATCGCACCAAAGTTGCGAGGCTGGTTCGAGCCTGGACCTATCACACCGGAGAGTTGAATTTGGGTACCGCCCGTTTCGAAGGCGGAAGGCTTCCCTCCTTTGAATGCACTCCGCTGGTGGTCGACGGTGTCTTGTATCTCTCAACCCCTTCGAGTCGCGTCATTGCCCTGGAATCAGAGACTGGGAAAGAGATTTGGAAGTTTGATCCCCATTCGGGCAAAAGCGGCAAGCGGCCATTCTGGGCCCACCGCGGAGTAGCGTATTGGGAAGGGATCAGTGATAGAAAGAGAGTCGAACGTCGCATCCTCTTGGGCACATCGGACGGCAAACTCATGTCCCTGGATGCCACCAATGGCAAGCCGGTGGTGAGTTTCGGGCGCAAAGGGGAGGTGAATCTTCGTGAGGGAGTGGCGGACCAATGGCCTTCCATGATCTATTCCATGACCTCTCCGCCCGCCATCTACAAGGATCTGGTCATCTGTGGGGCACAGGTCCCAGAATTTCCCGCCAGGGGACCGAGCGGGGACATACGCGCGTTCGATGTGCGCACCGGCAAGCTGATCTGGCGCTTTCATACGGTGCCACGTCCCGGGGAGACCGGCCATGAAACGTGGGAAGGCGATTCCTGGAGAGAGCGCACGGGAGTTAACGTTTGGTCCATTATGAGCGTGGATGTTGAGCGCGGCATAGTGTTCCTGCCTATCGGTTCTCCGGCCCACGATTTCTATGGCGGCGACCGGAAAGGCCAGAACCTCTTCGGCAATTCGCTGGTCGCCCTGAATGCGGCAACAGGCAAACTTCTGTGGTATTACCAGATGGTCCATCATGATCTTTGGGACTATGACCTGCCGGCCCAGCCTTGTTTGCTCACCGTCCGGAAGGATGGGCGTGAACTCCCGGCCGTTGGCCAAGTGACCAAAATGGGATTCATCTTCGTGCTGGACCGCCTTACGGGGAACCCGCTTTTCCCGGTGGAGGAGCGAGCCGTGCCCCAAAGCAAGATTCCCGGGGAAGCTACCTGGCCTACACAGCCTTTCCCTCTCCGACCTCCACCGCTTTCACGTCAGCAGCCAGTCGCACGAGAGGAAATCTCCAAAGTCACACCGGAATCGAATCAGTACTGCACCGAGCTCTTTGACAAGATCGTGAACGGCGGGATTTACACTCCATTGGGCTTTGGCCTGACGACCTTTTTCCCAGGCACCTTGGGAGGGGCGACCTGGTCGGGCGCTTCTTTTGATCCGCGAACCGGATATCTTTATGTCAATGCCAACGAAGCCGGAGCGCTTGGCGCTATGAAGGCGCAGTCGCCTGATTCACCCGTTCCCTTTCGGCGTACCAGTCCCCGGGGGGAATATGCGCGGTTCTGGGACCAGAATGAATGGCCATGCCAGCAGCCGCCTTGGGGGACATTGAACGCCATTGATA
>QHZP01000301.1 GCA_003224715.1 Acidobacteriota bacterium
TCGATCTATCGTTTGAAGCCCGCTGCAACGGCGCAACTGGAGGTGAGGCGGCCGAAATCCCTCGGTCTACAAATGGTAGCCAGCCCGGTCCGGCTCCCGGGACGCGCTGAGAATTAAGTGGGTTTCGACCCCAGTCGGGCCACCCTCTCGGCACCATCGAACGGAAGAAGGTGGCCGGGATGGCAATCACAGGCTGGTCTGCAGAGACTGCTAGAGTGAATCCGCCAGGTACTCCAGTTGGCGGTGCTCGCTGCGACCGGCGTTCAATCAAGAGCTCACGGTAACTCTGCAGCCCAGCCGGCCAGTCCTGCTTTTCGAATTTCCGTTCGTGCGGCAGGAAGTGGTTAAACGCGACAGAACCCTTCGAGTCGATGGTGCCGATGCCAAGGCTCCCTATGAGTTGCGGCTGGCGGGCGTTGTTCTGCCACTGGACAAACATTTCGGCAAGGTGCGACTCGATTTCGGTTTCGTCTTGCCGACCCGCCAGCGGCCGGAAGGTTGAAGTGATCTCTTGAATGGCTGCCGCGAACTCAGACTGGAAGCCACGGAAAGCTAGTTCGAGAAGCTCTTTCTGCCGGAGACGATCGGCGTCGCTCACACGACCGATCCAGCGATACAACAGGACTGCCGCCACCAACAGGGTCAGCCCCAGAAGACCAGAAGCAACAATGAGCCAACCTGACTTGTCGCGCTTTTGCCACACGACTGACATTATACCCCGGCGGGCGAACGCACCTACCTCACCGTCACGAGACTTTACTTGGATTTTACAATGAGAAATCCGGACGTTTTCAACTCGACGAGATGAGCGGGATCCTCGGAAAGGCTTGTCCAGAGGTCGTTTCAAAGGCGTTCATGCTTCTCTGGGGCTGAGATGAGAGGCATTCAGAATTTACCTCGACTTTACAACATTCGGGCGGTTCTACGTCTAAGATGTAATCCGGAGGAAAGGTCATCGGAAAAGAGATGTGGATGAAGCGGCCCCATCGACTCGGGCCACCTGTTAATTTAAGGTAAAGTGGTTTTTGCCTCCATTTTACAGGAGAGGAGAATCCCTTTCGGCCTGATTGGCGTCCAAACAATTCGAGCAGCAGGGATGGGCAGACCAGGACAGGCCTGCGACTACATACTTAATGAACAAAGGAGAATCGAGATGAAAAAGATAACTGCTATCGTCGTTTTCGTATTGAGCGTGGGAACCTTGCTGGCCCAGCAAGGTCCGCCGGCCCTGGGGCCTCGCTCCGGGACGCCGCGTTTGGATGCGTTGCAGTCATTCTTGCAACTTTCGGACCAGCAGGTGCAAAACTTAACGGCACTTCTAACCTCCGTCCGCGACGCTGTCAAGCCAATTCACGAACAGATCATGACCAAACAAAAGGAACTGAAGCAAGAATTGGACAAGGCATCCCCGGACTCCAGCGTCGTGGCCCAGTTGATGGTAGATGTGAAGAATCTTCGAAACCAGATCAAGGCGAAGCGTGATGAACTGCGACCGCAACTGGTGGCGATCCTCTCCGATTCGCAAAAGAGTGCGCTGGCCACATTGCAGCAGGCTTTGTCGCTGCAGCACGCTGCTCATCAAGCGGTGGAATCAAGTTTGATCGAAGCACCACAAGATAATCCTTCCGACGCAGGGGGGTTCGGGCGAGGGTGGGGACGAATGCACCCCAGGCCATGACGAGGCCTGGTTAATCCTAAAATCGGCAGTTCAAACAACCGCGGAGACGCAGAGAGAAACAGGGATAAAAGGTAACGTCCTTCCATTTTCTCTCACCAAAACGGTGAAAGAAGTATGGGTACACTGAGTCAAAAGCCGAAAACCAACCGCCCGGCAATCCGGCCTATTGGCTGTTTTAACAAGAAGCTCTCCGCGCCTCTGCGTCTCTGCGGTGGGCTTTTACTAGTGTTTCTAGGTTCATCGCTGAGTTCAGGCAAGCCTGGGCTGCTGAGAACTGCGCAATCAGTACAGCTTGGGCTATACCTCCGACAGAGCGGATGTCGGAGCGGGCTATCATAAGATCCGCCTTCTTACCAAACAGAAAGGTCTGGTCGTGCAGACCAGGGACGGATATTACGCAGAGCGGTAGACCTTTATCACCCTCCTTCCGGACTACCTTAATGACGCGGAGGATGCACGATGGGGGTGATAACGCGAGGCTTCCGGAAGTGTACCGAATTGATGCTGCCCAAATTTTACTTCTCCTTTACAGACTCTTTACTGCGTCAGCTTTCCCGGATGCGTCTATGTAAGTGAGGACAAACACTCCCCAAGTCTTTTCGGCTCGGGTGAGCGGAAAAAAATGGAAGGGCCCAAAAAGGAGGGTGAAATGAATCGAGGCGAGGAACATCGCCAGGTGTGGTCCATCATCCTGGCGGGAGGAGATGGCGAGCGGCTTAGATCTTTGACTGAACGGTGGTTGGGGTACCACAAGCCGAAGCAATATTGTACTTTTACCGGAACGCGGTCCATGCTTCAACACACGCTGGACCGGGCCGACGCCCTGACAACACTTGATCGCAGAGTGACCGTCATTAGTCGGTCCCATCTCTGGGATGGATCCTTGCGACTTTCGGAAGAAAAGACCGGGAGGCTCCTCGTACAGCCAGCCAATCGGGATACCGCAGCCGCAGTGTTTCTCGGCCTGGCTTACGTGAGGGCACAAGATCCCCAAGGAACAGTCGTTTTGTATCCTTCAGATCATTTTGTACATCCCGAGGAGCGATTCACCGCTGTGGTGAGCAATGCCATAATAGCTGCCGAAAGATTGCGGCGCTGGGTGTTTTTACTAGGCGTCTCACCGGACAGGTCTGAATGTGAGTACGGCTGGATTCAGCCGGGAGCGCCACTCGGCCGAATGAATGGACACGCTGTGCGAGCAGTGAAGGCATTCGTAGAAAAACCCAGCCCGGACTGGTGTAGGCGGGCAATGTCCACAGGGGCGCTTTGGAACACTCTAGTCTTGGCGGCTAGCGTCGAAACATTGTGGTCGATGGGCTGGAGCTGCTTTCCAGAGATGATGCGATTATTTGAAAAGTACCGGGAAGCTATTGGAACTCTCAAGGAAGAAGTTGTGGTGGACCAGATTTTTAAAGAGATGCCTGCCCGCAATTTTTCAACCGACCTGTTGCAGCGGGTATCCAGGCAAGTTGCGGTCATTGAACTGAAGGAAGTGATTTGGTCTGACTGGGGCAGACCGAGAAGGATTGTCGACACGCTGATCCGGATGGGCAAGCCTCCCAACTTTCCAATGGCTTATGGCGTAGCTGGGTGAGTCAGACGCCAAATCTCAACTTCTGGGCCTCCATTGTGTCATCCCGTTGGAGCCATGATGGAGAGCTAAGGCAACGCAAAACGTGGTTCTTGGTTCCGGTCGTTGTGTACCCCCGAAAGAGAACAAAACAGATGATTGTCGCGCTTCGTGTACGCAGTTCATCGAGCCGATGAGTAGCCGTCGTATCCGTTGACTCGATGGAAGGGCTTTGAGGTCAAGACCATTGTCAAAGCAACCTGAGTTCTTTGCATCCGTGCCAGCTCAAACAAGACACGATGGGACTAAGAGCCCCGCTGCGAAAGGCCTTACTTTGATTCTTGCTCTGGCTTTTCTGACGTTAGGCAGCCTTCAAGTTTGGAACCCGAAGCAAGACGTCTTCAATCTTGCAAGGTTGGGTTTTCCCGAATGGCTCGTCTCTATGATTGGCTTCGGCGAAATAGGTGGAGGATTGCTGTTGATCATTCCATCCACTGCGGCAGTTGGAGCCAATGGGCTGGGTATGATCATGGCGGGGGCTGTGCTCGCGCATCTCAATCGTGACGAAAATAGGGCTGCCATACTTCCTCTTGTCCTGCTTACGTTCTTAAACATTATTGCGTATTTACGAACCTTCGGGGCTTGGTGGCCCGCCTCCACTGACGAAATCCCGCGGCATGCCAAGAATCGTGAGGGATGAGGATTCTTGCGAGCTCTTGTCCGCTCGGATGACAGACCTCCACCAAAAATTTGCTTGAGCCTCAGGTTGAACCATACGTTTTGTTTGGAGGTTTGAGGCGATGTTTCGCACCGATGCGACAATTGTGCGGTGCCGGAAACACAGAACGAGCCCTAAGACTAACCTCTTACATCCCGTTCCGCTAATCAGGCATCTGATTGAGTGAGCAGACGGCGTTCTGCGGCTAGGTCCCCCGTTTGTTCCCAATGATGGAGGGCAGCGAGAGTAATCAGGGACTCTCTTGCTCTTTTCCGTTTGCTCCTAATGCTTCCCATTTGCTCTTTCCAGCGGTCCAATTTACCGCGAAAAATGCGAGAGTAAGTTCCAGAAAAATTTGTCTTCTCATTTCAAAACGTTGGGACGAGGAGCCTCGGCCAAAGCGACTGCTTTTTCTGCAAATCTTATGGCTCTTTGGAAAACTGTAAGCATGTTGCTTCTCTATGCAGCTATCCGCTGTGACGCGGCAACCCCTGACAGCGCGGTTATCCAAAGATTACAGATTCTTGGGACCCAGCGCCCGCTTAAGCTGGAAACACAAGTGGGAGACCTCCTCGATCAGAGGCGCATTGCTCGCGACGTGCGCCGACTCTGGAGCACTGGCTGGTTTGAGGACATTCGTGTGGAATTTTCCGAGGAAGCAGACCCAGTCCAGCTTGTGTTTCGCCTAACCGAGAAGCCCAGGTTCTATCTCCGGCGGATCGTTTTCGAGCCGGCCCGTCTGCAGTATCCGGTTAGAATCGAGCCAGGTGCTGCCCTCGACAAGTTAATCTGCCATCAAGTTGCCGCGGAGGTGCGAAGTCGGTTGGTCGAAGAGGGCTACAAGGATGCAGAGGTGCAAAGCGAAATAGTTGCAGTCGGTCTTCGCCAGGCAGATTTGCACCTGCAGCTGAGGCCAGGGCCTCAATATCGCGTGCGAGAAATTCGATTGGCGGGAACTTTGGGGCTCGATCGAGAACAACTTCTCCAGGCAATGCCCTCCACACGCACCAGACGAGTGCTGCCCGGTTTGCCGGGTTTATGGAGTGGCTGGCGATGGCGCCCGAGGTTCAGTGAACGACGTGTGGAGGCATCCCTGGAGTCTTTGCGATCTTTTTATTTCTCCCAAGGTTACTGGGCCGCCGTGGTGACGCTGGCTGGCGTTGATTTTACCGGGAACCAGGCAACGCTTTCGATTGCGGTAGAGTCTGGTCCACGTTACGAGGTCACGAAGGCACAAATCGCAGGAACTCTGCCGTTGCCTGCGACAAGTGCAGAGTAAAGCAGAGAAGGAAGGTAAACTGGATTTTTCCACTGAAATGGAGGTCCGGGAGGCAGAAAGGCTTGCGCCTGATTCGGCGGACCGGCTCAAAGAGAATTCCTCCAGGGGAATGCCACGGGATGATCGAGAGCTCTCACTGAATGTGAAAGCCGAGACTGGAGCTACCTATCGGGTGGGACGGATCGAATTTCGCGGTAACCACAGCTTCAGCGACCTAACCCTGCGACGAACATTACTGCTAAATGAAGGCGACTTGTTCGACCATGGTCTGATGAGGCGGAGTCTCGCTCGTCTAAACCGTCTGGGATTTTTTTATACAGTAACCGAGGAAGACGTTCAATTCTTGCGGAAACCGACAGGCTATGTGGACCTAACCCTGGAGGTAAAGGAAAGGCCACGAGGGCACTGGTCTCTTTCCGGATCGGCCGAACCACTGAGTCTGTTCAAACCCTTGCGGTTTTCAGTTGGAACAAGGCTACCAGATTGGGGAAATGGCAGGCTGGAACTTTCCACTTATCTTGCTTCGCTCAGCCTGTTCCCGTTGGTTTCCCCCCTGACGCCTGTCTTCCTCTTAGGATCCGTGCCGCGCTGGCAGCCTTTGATCGCCGTGGGTAGGCCATACTTGCCGGGGCAGGGCTGGCGCTCGGGCTTCGTTCTCTTGCCACAGGGGGAACAGCGGGCAACGCTGGTCGGCTCCGGGCTGGTTCAGGTTCGAAGAGTGCTTTCAGGTCTCGAGGAGGCTCATTTGAACTCGAGAGAATTGACCGTGCCAGTGTGGTGGGGACTTAGAGAGAACGATGGTGATGCCGCTCCAGCCAGGTTTGCTGGAAGTCTGCTGTGTGGTAAGGCGAAGCCGCGATTCAGTTGGGCGCGCTCCAGCGGTGCTACGATGCTGGACTGGGTGCTGACGATGCCTACGTTCTAGTCACCACTTAGTGGCGAACTGGAGATTGAACATTTCAAGTGGAGACAGGCATTCTTGCCTGTCTTGAGCGCCTCCAGAGATGAGTTTGACAGGCAGGAATGCCTGCCGCTGCCTCCTTTTGCCCGCCGAAATCGCAAAATGTCCAATCTCTAAGTCGCCACTTAGTGGCGAAGAAGTTGAAACTTTGTTCAAGTTTGTTAAGGTGCTGCCCCTCAC
>QHZP01000302.1:0-2295 GCA_003224715.1 Acidobacteriota bacterium
AGGAGACCAGACGAGATGTCTCCGCACCTTCCCTCCGGACACCCGCTCTCAGCATAGGCGTGCTATCTTGATCAGGAGATTTTCAGAGGGGCAGGGCCCAGGACGAAAGGCTTTCGTTCCCGGATCATGCTCCTTTTCGACGCCAGGCCTTTCGGAGGTACAACCCGGATATCAACATCAGTAATATCAGCAGCCGTAGCGGGAATACCAGCATCCGAATCAGGCCCCAGTAGCCATCTTTCAAGGGTTCTAGCAAGGCCCCTGCAAAGCAATTACCTATCAAAGTCCCACTATGAGCTCGAGCGGCCACGAGCTTCTTTAGAAATCGTAGACTCAGGTAAGCACAATCGAGATTCTCGTTAAAAATGAGAAGACGGCGGCCCCCGCAACCCAGGGCAAACAGCTTTGGTCGAATTCGTTGCTGATCCAGACACCATAGGACGGCGACGACATCGTACTTCTCTCTGAGAATTCTCCTCCAAAGGTTGAGAGCCGACCCGATGTCGCGGCGATGCGGGAAGACATAGACCTGACGGAAATCAGCCCTATTTTCGAACTGGTGCAAGTCTGCTAAGGTGCAAAGAACATCCAGTGGAATGTTGCGAAACAGGCGGTCCTTGAGGATACGGACGGCCATGTTCACATTAGGCTCAGTTGAAGTCGAAACCAGTAAAACTTTTTCAGACATGCTTGCTTTCAGCCAATTCCAACAGTTGTGGCTCAATTACTTTCCAATCGTAGTGCTCCTGGATCAATTTTCTGGCCTTAAACCCCAACTTAAGTTGTAGAGAAGGATCTTGCAACAGTCGAATCGTCTGAGCGGCAAAACTCTCAGGCGTGAGCGCCTGCAACAGGTGCTCTTCGTTCTTGACAGAGAATCCGTAGGTCGCGAGCGGTGACGCCACGACTGCCATCCCCATGGAAAAAGCCTCCAACAATTTCACCCGCATGCCACTTCCGGATCGAATGGGAGCAACAAAAATAGAGGCTTCCTGGTAAAAGGTCCTTATGTCCTTAGCATAGCCAATCACATTGATCTTGCCGGTCTCGGACAAAGCACGACGATCCAACATGTCTCCATTGGCCCCGACCACCCAAAACTCCACGTCAGGAAGCACTCTGTGAATGAGCGGCAGAATTTCGCTCGCAAAGTAATTGACCGCCTCTCGGTTGGGCGGGTGGCGATAATTGCCGACGAACAGCAGTCGCCGGCGAGGCGGCAATTCGGTGAGAGACTGACGCGGCTGAAAATAGTCACTGTCGACTCCGATTGGGATTCTTGTTAATTTGGCAGAGGGCACAAACTCACTGAGTACCTTCAAGTCTTCGTCGGTCATGCAAACGATGCGGTCGAAACCCTGGCAGACTTTGACTTCATAATTGAGTTGTACCATCCAATCATAGAATTTCTTGACTTTCCCGAAAGGTCGCGTCTCGGCTCGAAAATCGGCATGAAGGTTGGCATAATGAACTTCATGCTCCGTGAGAATTTTGAATATAGGCAGGTGCCGGGGCACATGCTGTCCCATCTGGAGGAATTCTGCTTGAACCACATCAAATCGCCGCTCAGCCAAAGTCTCTCGAACCAGGGCAGCCATCTGGCTGGAATGATACTCGTCATGCTCTCTGGGCTTGGGTACCAACAGATGGTTGGCCGTTGAAGGACGCCGCAAAACGGCTTTGACTTCAACCCCCAACTCTTCAAGCTGCGGCAAGCATTCTCTTTCGGACTCGCTCTCAATAAAAGAGAGTAGAGTCAGTCGGTGTTTTTGGGAGAGGACCTTCAGGTTGTGAAACATCCTCATACCTCCTCCATGTACCCCCAGGACAGGAAGATAAGCTGTGAGAAAGAGAATATTGAGGGATGCCATCATTCACCTTCACAAGGGGGCAGTGCCTAGCCAGCCAAATGAACGAACCGCCAAGGCGCGAAGAGCACGAAGGATAACAAACTACTATAAGAGTTCATACGCACAAAGCAACACATGTGGAGGCAAATGACCTCAATTGTCTTTGTCTCAGGATCTCTAAAGACAGAAACAGAAGTTCACAAAGGGCACGACTGGCCGGAGGACTTCCCTCCTCGCTTGAGAAGGGACTGACCTGGTCAAAGACCGGGCAGGGGTGCTGCGTCCCGCCCGGGTTCCAACCCCCCTTACTGGCCAGTGCCAGCACCACCCCTCCTTATGCGAGGACGGGATTCCTCCTTCCAGTACTTTCAGTTATGTCGTAGTGCTTAAGAAGCGCCTTTCTATTTTCATTTCTTCGTGTTCTTGGCGCCTTTGCGGTTCCTTT
>QHZP01000302.1:2392-7591 GCA_003224715.1 Acidobacteriota bacterium
ATGAGATGGCAACGGTAATGGGATTTTCAAGTGAAACGTTTCAGCCCGAAGCCATCTCTGGCTGAAAATCAATTTCTCGTCTTGGTATACTTTGAGCTTCAAACAAGGCCGGCGAAAGTTCCTGATATCAGGAACAGCACCCTTCATTTCAAGAAATTGTTCGTTTCCTTTTGGAAATAAGAAAAAGGAGCTGCTCCGGCCCATCCAACGGAAACCTTGCTCGGCATTCCTCTCTCTTTCGTGCCAGCCGTCACCTAATTGTTCCCCAAAATCTCCTTGCGAAAAATTAATGGTGTTCTCTCCAGTCCGAGGCAACGTTCTGGACGTTTCATGAAAGACTTTCCGATCCTCCAGAATATAGGAAGGGCGCGCCCGATAACGTTTATACAAGGCTTCAGGGAATTGGATCAGAGCTCTAAGGAATGCTCTCAGCTCAAAGCGCCAATTGGTTTGCAAAATCAACCGTGCTTGGATCAGCGGGAGAAGCAGGCTATGGGCTATGATCCAGCGAAAATCGGTCACATTTTTCCAGATGAACAGATACTGATTTTTTCGAATCGTGTTATCGACATAATTGTCGCCAAATTTGAGTTTGTTGGTACCTCTATGCTGGTGCACTACAACACTGTCCACTGCCAGAAGGCTTTTCCAGCCCCGTTTCCAGGCCTGGTAAGAAAGATCGGTATCCTCCAGGTAAAACGGATCGTAGAGAGTATCCAGCCCGTTCATAGCCAGGAGTTTCTTTTTGTCGAAAGCGCAAGACCCCCCGCCACCCCAAAAAATGGGCACGTAATTCTGCTTGTGGTCGCTCTCTGTAATCTGGCCATGATACATTTCAATAAATCCCAGCTTCCATTTTGCCCGCGTCTTACCGGTTTCCTCACGACGGCGAGTCTTGTCTTGAAAAAAAACTTGGCACGATACGGCGAATGTCGTTTCCTCTTTAAATCCCTCCAGCAAAGGACGGATAAACTTTGGATCGACCTGCATATCGTTATTGAGAAAAATCACGACATCGTTTTTGGCAGCCTGGAAGCCGGCGTTGTTTCCGCCAGTAAAGCGCATGTTCCGCGGCAAGGCGACTATTTTGACCAGGGGATAGTTTGTCCTTAAGAATTCAACGCTTCCATCCCGGCTCCCGTTATCCACAACAATCACTTCGTGATCTCTGCCGTCATGTCGGACAGCTTCCAGCACCGAAGGCAAGAATTCGGCCAACAGGTGCTTCCCTTCCCAGTTCAAAATTATGATGCTTGCTTCTTGGATATTGGGCGCGGTGATTGGAGGGGAGACTTTGGTAAAGATAGAAAAAGGGAAGTAGAGCAGTTCAGAAAGCCACAGGCTCAAGGCAACTAAGAAATCGAAAGGCAAGAGAATCAGGACTACTAGAAGCCGGACCCAATTGTCAGGTCGGAGCAACTTGGAAATGGTCTTCACTCCGTAAACCGGTATTTGACCAGGGCCCAGATAGCGGCAAAGCCATCACGCCAGCTAATCTTCTTTCCTTCGGAAAACTTTCTCCCTGAGTAAGAAATGGGGATCTCAACAATTCTTAACTTCCGTCGCAAAATCTTGGCCGTGATCTCGGGTTCGAAATTGAAGCGATTGCATTCGATATTAATACTTCGAATGATATCGGCCTTAAACAGCTTATAACACGTCTCCATATCCGTAATGGAAGTGTGGTAAAGAACATTAGTCAGAAGGGTTAACAATTGATTGCCTAATCGATGAAGAGACATCATGTTCCGTCTCTTGCCCGAAAACCTTGACCCAAAGACGACATCGGCACATCCTTCCAAGATGGGTTGGAGCAGTTTGAGGTATTCCGCAGGGTTGTACTCCAAATCCGCATCTTGAACGATCACGAAATCCCCAGTGGCGTGCTGAAATCCTGTCCTCAGGGCAGCGCCTTTGCCCCTATTTTTCTCATGGTATAACACCTTGACGGCATTCCCTTCCATCTGCCTGAGGATGTCACGAGTGCCATCGGTCGAGGAATCATCGACAAATATGATTTCCTTTTCGATAGGAACCGCCTGGACTCTTTGAAAGATTTCGTTGAGGGTATTTTTCTCGTTGTAAACCGGGATGACAACGGTCAGCCTGGGATTGTTTTGTTTCAAATTCAATCTGCTTAGCCTTAGACTTCAATCGGCTTCCCGTCGAGTACAGACTCAAGACACAGTCCTGGTTCTGTTTTTCAGATATTCATGAAGCGCTTCCCGCCAATCTTTCAAGTCATCCATCCCCAACTGCTTGAGCCTGGCGTTTTCTAACACAGAATAAGCCGGCCGGCGGGCCACCGCCCTGAACTCCCGGGATGTCGTAGGGGTCAGATTTGCCTTTATTCCTTGCGAGCCAAAAATCTCTCTGGCAAATTCGTACCAGGAGCATTCGCCATTGGAGGTGATATGATAAAGACCGTAATGCTTCGTTTGAATCAGTTCCTTCACTTTGCGCGCCAGTTCGCGCGTGCTGGTGGGCGTGAGCCGCTGATCCTCCACGACCCGGATCGGTTCCTCATGCAGGGCTTTCCTAAGCATCATCTCCACAAAATTGCCACCCTTACCACTACTGCCGGCATGTCCATAAAGTCCACAGGTGCGGATAATGAAGCATTTCTGCCAGAGGTATTCCAAGAGTTTCTCACCTGCCAGCTTGGAGACACCGTATGCGTTGATGGGGTTTGGGAGGTCTGATTCCGTGTAAGGTTGGCTAGACTTGCCATCGAATACATAGTCGGTACTAAAATGAACAAGAACTGCCTCTACCTCCCTGGCTGCCAGTGCCAGGTTTCTAACACCATAGGCATTGACTTCAAAAGCAGACATCACTTCAGTTTCGCAAACGTCCACTCTATGGAAAGCAGCGGTGTTAATGACCACTTCGGGCTGGCACTTTCTAAATTCTTCCTGAACTTTTTCGAATCGAACGACATCTAGTTCTTGATGTGTTGCAGGGATAAGGTCATGCGCCTTTAAGACCTCTGCCAGATCTGAGCCCAACTGCCCGTTGGCCCCGATTAAAAGAATTTTCAAAAATCCGCTCCTTGCGTTTTTCGCAAGAGATTGACAACGGCAGGATGGAAACTCGGCTGATTGGCAATCTCAAAGACCGAACCCGTGACTTTGATGATCTTGTCGGCTTCTTCCAGAAGCTTCATCCAGGCAATATTGTAATAACGTGGATTATCAAAATCTATGTAACGGTAGCGTGTTATGTTGTCCACCATATCCTTAACAGCTTCCTCGACGGAAACGGCCGGCTTAAAATCGAGAACGCGTTCAATCTTCTTACCCGAAACTCGGTAGCTTCTGACTCCATGATAGCGATAATCAGCCTTCAGCTCCGCCTTCACCTCGACTTCTCTAAGAGCTTCCAGGACGCGCAAGGCTAATTCGGAATTACGGAAGTTGCTATATACGACATTGAAAACCTGGCCATGGACCTTGCTTTCCTCGGCCTCCAGGCAGGTAATGTAGGCGCGAGCGGCATCTCTCACATCCACCAGGGGACGCCACATTTCACCGCCATAATGGATGGTCAGATAACCTTTGGAAAGGACATCTTTAAGAAAGGTATTGACGACCAGGTCGTAACGCATCCTGGGTGAGAAGCCATAAATCGTCCCCTTGCGCAAAATCACGGGAGAAAAATTTTCATCCTTCAATGACAACAAAATTTTCTCGGCTTGATACTTGGAGCTGGAGTAAGCGGCCTTGGGATTGACAGGAGACTCCTCATCCATGACAATATCTTTTTCATCGTTTCCAATACCCACGTCGTAAATCGAGCAAGAAGAGGCAAAAAGGAATCGTTTGATGCCTTTCTTCTTGCAGAGCCTGGCCAGAAACTCGGTGGCCTGGACATTCATCTCAAAATTGGCTTTGGTGTTGTATTCTGCTGTGGGATCGTTGGAAAGACCACTCAGATTGATCACAGCGTCCACGCCGTCCAGAACGGAGATGTCCATCGTCCGGATATCGCCTAGTTCTAGCTTGATTCTCTCTGAAACTTCCCGAATTCCCTGGTCTCCGTAATACAAACGATCAAAGACTTTGACCGCATACCCCCGCTCCAGCAGTTCTCGCACCAGTACAGATCCGATATAACCTGCGCCTCCGACAACCAGGATCATAGGATACCTACCTTTCTAAGAGGGCCTAAGGTTTAGTGGACAGCTCCCCAATGAAACGTGAATCGCGTGATGCGTGATAGGTGTTGTGTCGCATACCACCAAATCACGTATCACGCATCACGTTTCTCACCTTCCCTTCACTTCCCAGACATAACCAAAGGAAGCCGGCGGGACTCTAACCTCATCTGGTTTTTCCCGATTGTAAACATGACTGGCAGTGCTGATCATCTGCGTGTCATCTTCCAACGCCATCCAACCATGATAAACTCCGGGAGGAACAACAATCAGCGCCGGATTTCTTTGCCCTGTAACGATCGTTTGCATTTCTCCATAGGTTGGGCTCTCCGGGCGATCATCTCGCAACGCGAACTTCGCCGATCCGTGGCTAATGAAAAACCAATCCCATAGTTCTTGGTGTTTGTGAAAAGCCCGAATGGTCCCGCGGGTTACGTCACCCACCAGGTAAACTTGTCCAAATTGAGTGAAATGTTCATCCGTGCGTCGCAGAATTTCTATCAGATAACCTCTGTCATCAACATGTGCGGCCAAAGGCACTACTTTAACGTCTTTGATCATGTATTCCTTCCCGGGAGAAATAAGTTGGCTAGAGTTCCGGAATAAGCCCCAAAGCTTTAGAAAACCTGAAGAGGTTGGACCGTCTCAGTCTTTCCAATTTTGCGTTTAAGCTCAAGGCCCATTCAGTTCTCTCCTCATATTCCTTTTGTAATTTTAGGATTTGTGCGTCCTTTTGGGTAATCTCTTGGGAAAGTCGACGAGCCCAAGCACTCCGTTCTTCAAACTGATTCTGTAAGTCTGTAAACTGATTCTGTAAGTCTGTAAACTGATTCCGTAAGTCAAGTATGGTTGCATCTCGATTCTTAACGAGAAGCTCAAGCTCCAGGCACCATTGAGTTCGTTCGTCGTATTCCTTCTGGAAATTCACGATTTTCTCGTCTAGCTGAGTTATCCTTAAGTCTAACTGTGTGATACGCTGTTCTTTCTCGCGCAACAGGTTGCTGGTCAACGGCAGATAGATCAGGTTTTCAAGGTGTCGCCAA
>QHZP01000303.1 GCA_003224715.1 Acidobacteriota bacterium
CAAGCTCACCGGGCAGCGGAGCGTCCATCACGACATCCTGAGTATTATTGAAGAACGCAAAAAGCTGGTAGTAATCCTTCTGCGTAATGGGGTCATACTTGTGATCATGACACTGAGCGCAACCCACCGTCAGGCCTAACCAAACTGTGGCCACCGTGTTGGTGCGGTCCACCACTTCCTCAAATCGCGCCTCCTCCCGCTTCACTCCGGCTTCGTGATTCTTCAATCCATTACGGTGAAATCCGGTGGCGATCATGGGCTCTGGTGAAGATTTGGCCACCAGGTCTCCCGCCATCTGCTCTCGGGTGAACTCGTCGAACGGCATGTCCCGGTTCAACGCTTCAATCACCCAGTGACGCCAGCGCCAGGCATAGGGCCGAGGTTGATCTTTTTCATAGCCGTCGCTGTCGGCATAGCGGGCCAGATCCAACCAGTGCCGGGCCCATTTCTCTCCATAATGAGGAGAATCCAGCAGGCGATCCACCCGGTGTTCATAGGCATTTGGACTGTTGTCCGCCAGGAAGTCATTTACTTCTTGCGGCGTTGGGGGAAGGCCCGTCAGATCCAAGCTGAGTCGCCGTATCAAGGTGATTTTGTCGGCTTCCGCAGACGGCGAGACTTCTTCCGACTCCAGCTTTGCCAGAATGAAAGCATCGATGGGATTCCGCACCCAGGAGCGTTCTCGAACCAATGGAACGCCTGGCCGGCGGATGGGTTGGAACGCCCAATGCGACTTTTTCTCGCTCGAAGTTTTTTGAGCCGCAGCCGGAGTTACAGGCTGGGCAGGCCATTCCGCGCCCTGATCGATCCAGGCTCGCAGGATTCCGATTTCTCTCGGCGAGAGCGCGGGACCGGCGGGAGGCATCTTGAAGCCGTCCTTAGAACTGGCTACCTTCTGGATGAGCTTGCTTTCGGCACTGTTACCAGGTATGAAGGCTGGGCCGGAATAGCCTCCTTTGAAAGCGGCCTCCTTCTGATCGAATCTCAGCCCATTCATTTGCTGGGCGGGGCCATGGCAAGCGTAGCAATTCTTATGAAAAATGGGTTCGACGTCGCGCAAAAAATCCACGGACGTGTGGACCGGCGGTGGCAACGGAGGAGAATCCTCTGCCGCCTGAATGTGTGGCCACGCCAGGTAAGTTGATAAAACCAGACTGCAGCCCGCTATGAGCCAATCTCGTCGCCTTTTCATGGAATCACTTATTCAATTTATGGTCTGTTGCAGTGGTTGCAGGCGCTGAAACGCTGGGATCCTGCCCGGAACACAGCCTGAGAACGTAGCCTCAGACTTGACAATAAAATGTTACCACAAATGGTGAAACAAATTCAGGTCAAAACACCCGAACACTATTGTCAGTGCCGTGACCCTGGATATGGTTAAAATTCTCACATCTGAGTAGACCGATTCAAATACAGTCAGGTATTTCGGCATAGTGTCCGGCAGCCTTCGAAGATCGGTTCGGTTTTCATTAGCCCCACGCAGCGGGAGGCTTTGGGATTGGCCATTTTGTGATTTCGGCGGCAAGGGGCGTAGCGACAGGCGTTCCTGCCTGTCAGATTCGTTTCTGAAGCAGGTCAAGACAGGCAAGAATGCCTGCCTCCTGGAGTTTGGACATTTTCATTGCCGCTTAGCGGCATCTGAGGGTAGGCCGGCCTTTCAAGGCCGGTCTCGGCAAACCAACCCCATACCCCGTCGCGGCGCGACGGATGAGATGGCCAACCTCAACGGGGTGCGAGATTCAAGCGCCGCTGACGCGGCGCGGCTTCCCAACGGGGGCACCAAGGTACCGGCCTTGAAAGGCCGGCCTACTGTCAAGCGCCGCGATGCGGCGGCGAAAATTGTGTTTCGGTGCCAAGCAAATCTCACCTCTCGGCAAAACGCATGTTTCATGGTCGGAACTTCGTACGCGTCGTGGTCTTGGCCAGACCCAAAATGTCCAATCTCCAGAAGACAGGCAAGAATGCCTGTCTCTACTGGAAATGTCCAAGCCCGATCGGCTGGCTGCTGTTGTCACGACGCTTTGGATTTTGACTGGCGAAGGTGAAACGATTTATCATCACTGCAATCTTGAAGAGATGCTTGTGGGATCGTAATGCAGGTCGTTTGGGCCAGACAGAGCCAATAGTCAAAAGGATCACCAACCAAGGAATCATTAACAGATCGATGGAGGGTAGGCCGGGATGAGAAAATTTTTCGTGAGCGTTTGGCTGCTAATTTCTATGTTGGGTATTCTACTGGTGGCGCAGGCACAAGTTCGCTATGAATTGCTGCTGAAGGGTGGCCATGTCATTGACCCCAAGAGCGACATCGACGCCAGGAGGGATGTCGCGATCTCGCAAGGCAAGATCGCGGCCGTGGCGGCTGACATTCCTGCCTCGCAGGCTCAAAAAGTTGTCGATGTAAGCGGTTTGTACGTCACGCCGGGCCTGGTGGACATCCACTGTCATCTCTACGCAACTTCGGGAATGGCGGGGGCCTGGGCAGGCGATAACAGCGTTTTGCCGGATGGATTCAGCTTTCGAACCGGAGTCACCACGATGGTTGACGCAGGCAGCTCAGGCTGGCGGAATTTTGAGGATTTCCGCAACCGTGTCATCGATCGAGCCAAGACCCGAGTCTTTGCCATGCTCAATATTGTAGGGTTGGGGATGATAACAGATGACATTGAACAAAATATGCATGACATGGACCCCAAAGCAACAGCCGAGATGGCCAGAAAACACAAGGATGTGGTGGTCGGCATTAAATCAGCCCACTACCAGGGCCGCGAATGGGTCTCGGTAGAGCGGGCCGTCGAAGCCGGAACGCTCGCAAATATTCCGGTGATGGTTGACTTCGGTTATTTCCTGCCAGAGCGCCCCTACTACCAGCTCGTCACGGAGAAATTGCGTCCGGGCGACATCAGCACCCACATGTTTCGCGGCCCGGTCCCTTACGTCGGCAAGGATGGGAAGTTACTCAGTTACCTGAGAGAGGCCAGAAAGCGCGGCGTCAAGTTTGACGTAGGACACGGGGGCGGCAGCTTTGTGTTTCGCAATGCGGCTCCCAGCGTACAGCAAGGGTTCTATCCGGATTCTATTTCTACCGATCTTCACACAGGGAGCATGAATGGGGCCATGATGGATATGGTGACAACTATGTCGAAGCTTTTGGTTCTGGGCGAGCCCCTCAAAGAAGTGATTAGAGAGTCTACGGTCAATCCGGCCAACGAAATCAAGCACCCGGAGCTAGGGCACCTCACAGTAGGGGCTGTAGCTGATATTGCCGTGCTGAACCTGATGACCGGGAAATTTGGTTATGCCGACGCCGCCAATGGCAGAATTGAAGGTGCTCAGCGTTTGCTTTGTGAAATGACCCTCAAAGAAGGCCGGGTGGTTTGGGACTGGAACGCCCGCCTGGCCCAGGATTACCACAAACTGGGAGACCAGTACGGTATTCGTGAAGTAGACCATATCGTGCTTCCCAAAGAATAAGGTACTCGCCTCCGTCAAGCGCCAACTGTGAGCTATTCCTAACGCCCTATCCCTCCTCATCAAACCACCAGTGAAGGGATGAAAATTCTTGACTCAAGGGCTAGTAATTGTATGATAGCGATCGTTTGCTTCAGCACATTGCAATAGAATAGGTAAACCCAGCCCAAAAAAGGAGGACAGCATGAGTATCTCCCGACGCAACTTTGTTTGGACTTCGGCGGGCGCTGCTAGCATGGGCCTTGTGCTCGGCAGGTCACCGAAGGCTCTGTTTGCGGATGATCATGGCAACCATGGCAAAGACGCCCACAGGGAATGCCCGATCGAACCGCAGCCGATTCCGCACACGATTGCTACGCCCTTTGGTACAACCATCCACTTCTTCTTCCCCGGTCCGGTCGAGGGCACAGACGCCAATACAGGCCATGACCCGTCGGTCATCACGGACTTCGACGGTATTATCGCACAAGCTGATCTGGACCTTACTGGAACCGGCACGGACCTGAACACCGGTCACAGTGCCCCTTACGATTTTCACACCGATATGCGCTTTATGAACGGCAAATTTGTGGCCGCCGATGGAGAAACGCACAGGGGTGCGTTCGCGTTTATATGACTCGACAGCCTCCCAGCAGCGAGCCCGTTGGGCTTGCATTCGTACGACCCTGGAATCTCCCCAACTCTGGTCATCTGGGTGGTCCCCATCCCCAAAGGTGGCGCGAGGGCTAATTTGGATGAGGGCACGGCGGAGCTTCATGTGAGGAACATCTGCGCGGTGTTCGATGCATTCACGGTTGAGAATAGCCTCACTCCCACTCATCCTCTTGGAAACATTGCGAGCGCGGACATCGACTCCCTCGACCTTGAGTGGAGCGGAGTGACAAGGAACATTCCCGGATTCAGGGACGCGGTGAATCGGTTCTCGGGCGATTTTTTTGAGGCCTCCGCCACCATCAAGGTGACGGCGACAACAAGGAAGAGCACGGGACATGGTTTCCGGTTTGTTTCTTCGGCGACCACGAAAGTTCACTTCGCCCAGTTTGGTCGTGAGACGAACGGTGTGTTCTTCTCGTGAAGGACTCCCGCTCAGCGTATCAGTTTAATTTTAGTTGATGGCCTCGTGAATCCATTGGGATCTCCGCCGTAGAGGGGCACTAGCGGCCTCACGACTCGATGACGACTCCGGTTTTGCGAGGAATTGGCGATGCGTTGGGGCGCGACAGGGCGATGAAAATTAGTCCCCTCCACCGGAGAGGAGCAGGGGTGGGTTGTCCCGAACCGGCGGAACCCACCCCGGAAGGCTGACGCCTTGTTCCCCTCCCAGGAGGGGATTTTCAGAGGAGGGTCGGGAGATGCGCAGAGGTGCGGGTGCCCTGACCGTAGCGGTCGGTTTGTTGCTTGTCGCCCCGGGGGCCTGGGCCGGATTGGAGCACGCCAGGAAGCCAACGGACCACTTTTCGTCCCACCTGGCCTCGGTCTGGTTCGATAAGCTCTACGACGTGATCAAGTCCGAGGCTACGGCTCCGCCTGTGGCTTCTCGGATCTACGGTGTCTCGGCGGTCGCCCTCTACGAGGCAGTCGTGGCGGGCGCCCTGCGCAACCGATCACTGGCCGGCCAGCTCAACGATCTGGCCTCGGTGCCGCAGCCCAAGAAGCACAAGAAGCACCACTGGCCCACGGTGGCGAACGCCACGTTGGCGCGCACGATCCGGGGCTTATTCCCGTCGCTGAAGCCTGAGAACCTGGAGGCCGTCAACGCCCTCGAGCAGCGTTTTGCCGCTCACTTCCAAGCCGAGGTCGGGGAAAATACCTACGAGCGCTCCGTTGCCCACGGGCGGGCGGTCGCCGACGCAATGCTCGAATGGGCGGCCAGCGACGGGTTCTCGACCTTGAACAACTGCCCTTACGCCCCCACTCCGGTGCCCGGCGCCTGGGAGCCAACGCCGCCCGGTTTCAACCCCAACCCGCTGCAGCCCTGTTGGGGACAGCTCCGGCCGATGGTCCTTACCCACGGTGCCGAGTGCCCACCTCCGGGTCACCCCGCCTTCTCCACCGACCCCGGGTCGCAGTTCGCTGCGGCCGCGCTTGACGTCTACCGCACCGGGGTCAATCTCACCGACGAACAGAAGACGATTGCCAACTACTGGGCCGACGGCGCCGGACAGACCGGCACGCCCCCGGGGCACTGGATCGCCATCGTCGCCCAGATCTCTCGCACCCACAGACTGTCCCTCATGGCCTCGGCTGTTTGCCCGCGTCGGGATCGCCGTCCATGACGCATTCATCGAGTGCTGGTACACCAAGTACGTCTACAACCTCCAGCGCCCGGTGACCTATATCAACAAGCACATCGACCCCGCCTGGAGGTCCTACCTCACGACGCCTCCATTTCCGTCGTACGACTCGGGCCACTCCGCACAGTCAGGGGCTGCTTCCACGGTCCTCACCGACATGTTCGGGAACACTCCGTTCACGGACACCATTCATACCGACCATGGCCTGGTGCCGCCGCTGCCGCCCCGGACCTTCGCCTCCTTTGAGGCGGCGGCGAACGAGGCGGCGATCTCCCGGTTCTACGGGGGAATCCACTACCCGTTCGACAACAACGACGGCCTCGGCTCCGGGCAGTGCATCGGAGACCTTATCCGCGAGAGAGTGCAGTTCAAGAAATAGTGTGCCCGCTTCATACAGCGGCGGCCTCTGGCCAGAGTGAGACCGGGCCACCAATTCCGCCCTTGTGGGTCGACAATCTGTACTATCCTGGGGATGGAGCTCTTCCATGCCGCTCAGGCTGTCGATTTGCGGAGGCGCACGTCTCCCCATCTTGTCCTGGGTCGTGCGACCAGGGCTATCTATGAAGCTTATCGCAAAGCCGTTCCGTTTCTAGACAAGGACCGTAACCTCAGTATCGAAATCGAGAGGTCCCACGACTTTCTCCTTGCATGGAACTCAAGGTACCTGAGCCAAGAGTGTGGCCGCCTGTTCAATCTGCCGTTGACTTACCTCCCCTCTGCGCATAACATTCCTTCTAACCAGGGGGCTTGACCCTTGATATCCCGGCACAGCCTGTCGTCGTCCTTCTACTTGTCCTCGAGATCCAAGCTGAGACGACGATGACGACGAGGAGCATCACGATTCCATAAACGAGAACAGAATCTCGTTTCGACCCACATCACGGGTTGATTGGGGTGCCTTTCCCAACACTATTGAGACTCTCGCCTAGGCTTGGCAAAGCGTTTCCCATTATCATATTCCGAAAGGCTGGGAGGCGGCGTGGGAGGAGCGCACAAGGCCGAGGACATCGGGAAGACTGCTGTTCTTATTGGTTTGATTGGTAACCTGTCATGCGATTACTGCTTTCGTTTTGCCGCACTACTTTAATATTGCTCTTGGCGGCCGTCTTAAAGAATTGGGTCGCTCCTGCTTGGGCGAGCCCAGGCGACGAGACGGAGTTTTTTGAAAAAAAGATCCGTCCGGTTCTGGTTGAAAAATGCTTTCAATGTCACAGCAGCCAGAGCAAAGCGCCGATGGGCGGCTTGCGCCTGGACTCTGCGGAGAATATCTTGAAAGGGGGCGAGAGCGGTCCCGCCATCGTTCCCGGGAACCCGTCCCAAAGTCTCTTGATCAAAGCTATCTCCTATGCGGATTTGAAGCTGCGAATGCCTCCGACCGGCAAACTGAGCGACGAGGAAATTGCAGATTTCATTGCCTGGGTCAAACGGTGGAAGAACAAGGCCCCGAGCCAGGAATTTACGCCGGACGCAGGAAGCGGAAAGAAAGGTATTGACTTTGATGAGAGTAGGAAGTTCTGGGCATTTCAAAAAGTTCAGGTGTGTCCTCTTCCTCAGATAAACCAAAGGAACTGGGTAACGACGCCCTTGGATACGTTCATCCTTGCCGGGCTGGAGGAGCGAGGTTTAAAGCCGGCTCCCCCGGCCGACAAGCGGACCTGGCTGCGGCGCGTGACCTTTGATCTTATTGGTCTGCCGCCCACCTCGCAGGAGGTGGAATCCTTTTTGTCAGACAACTCGCCTCACGCCTGTGAGGCGGTGGTGGACCGTCTGTTATCTTCACCCCACTATGGTGAACGCTGGGGCCGGCATTGGCTGGACCTGGTTCGCTTCGCTGAGACGAACGGGCACGAGTATGATACAGACAAGCCTGATTGCTGGCGTTATCGGGATTACGTCATCCGCGCCTTTAACCAGGATGTTCCCTACAACCAGTTTGTCAAGGAACATATTGCCGGTGATCTGCTCCCGGAAATGCGAATCAGCGAGGATGGGAGTTACTGGGAATCGCCTCTCGCCACGGGTTTTTATTGGTTCGGTGAGGTCATCAACTCACCGACCGATTCCATCAAGTCTCGGGCCGATCAGGTGGACAACCAGTTGGACGTGCTGGGAAAGGCTTTCCTCGGATTGACGGTAGCCTGCGCCCGATGCCATGACCACAAGTTCGACCCCATCCCGACCGCTGATTATTACTCTCTGGCGGGAATTCTCCATAGCACTGAAATCAGCGAAGCTGTGGTGGATTCACCGGCCAGAGTGCAGCAAATTGCTTCGGCTCGACAGAAAGTTTGGGAGAAAAGCCGGCAGATCAAATCGTTACTTCGGCCGGCTCGGATGCAGATGGCGAGGCAACTCAAGGATTACCTCCTGGCTGCAGCGGAGCTGATTTCCAATGCCAAATCCGATTCGAGTTCTTCCCTGCAGGATTTGGCAGTCAAAAGAAAATTGGATGGTGGCCTTCTGAAGGCTTGGGTCGCCACTCTAGAGCAAGCTCGACACCAACCGGATCATCTCTTTTACCCATTCATCGCTTCAGTCGATCGTATCTCTTCAGCCAGTCCCTCGCGATTCCGGGATGCCATACCTGCAGTGCAAACCGAGCTGGAAGAGTGGACTGCCAAGGCGAGTGGGTTGCATCCTGCCATCAAGTCGCGAGGAGATGTGGTTTTTGAAGATTTTGAGGGATTGCGTTTTGATGGATGGATCGTTACGGGTCAGGCCTTTGGGGACGGACCCCAGCGGGAGCTACCTTCCAATCAGAAACTGCTGGGGTATCAGGGGCAAGGCATCGCCAATTCGTTCCTGGGAGGGGCCGACAGGTTGGTGGGCTCATTGACCTCTCGCACTTTCCGTATGCCAAAGCTCTATGTGCATGTCTTGATCGCGGGCAGCCAAGGAGAGGAGAAGCCCACTGAGAACAGCAAGCTGCGTTTCACGGTGGTCGCCAACGGTTATAAGGCCGAACATATTTCCCCGGATGGATCGGGCCTCTTCCGATGGAAAACATTGCGGATGACAAAGGAGCTGGGCCGGCTCTGTTATTTTGAAATCGTCGATCGCAGCCGGGATGGCCATATTGTTATCGACAAGATCGTTTTTTCGGATTCTCCGGAACCACCGCCAATCACCTCCGCCCCGAACCTGAAAGTGCTCGCCCTCCTGCGTCAACGCCCTCTCGCCTCTCTCGATTCTCTCGCCGAAGCTTACCAGGAGCTTTTCGAGAAGACGCTCCAAGCTGAATCTGCATCCGATCGTCATGGCCGATGGCTGTCGGAAGGACTGAACCCAACTGGAAAACTGGAAGACCTGGTAACTTTCCTTCCGGAGCTTGAAGCGGGCCGTGTCGTCAAGTTTCAGCAGGAACGGTCGGCAACGGAGGAGTCGATACCGGAGTCCATTTTCGCTATGATCAGCCGCGATGACAATCCGCAAAATGTGCGCATTCACATTCGCGGCAACCACCAGAATCTGGGGAATGAAGTTCCGCGGCGTTTTCTGCAGATCATTGCCGGTGAAGGACAGGCGCCCATTATTTTTGGAAGTGGCCGATTGCAGCTTGCGGAATGGGTGGGCAGTCCAGACAACCCACTCACTGCCCGTGTGATGGTGAACCGCATCTGGAAGGTCCACTTTGGAGCCGGCCTGGTCCGCACACCAGACAACTTCGGAAAGACTGGGGAACCGCCGACGCATCCGAAACTGCTGGATTTCCTGGCCAGGAGGTTTGTCGAGAGCGGCTGGTCGATCAAGGCGATGCATCGATTGATGCTGCTAAGCAGCACCTATCGCCAGTCGAACCAGGTGGATCCTTTGTCAGCTAAAGTTGATCCTGAAAACAAGCTGCTGCACCATATGCCGGTCCGGCGGCTGGAGGCCGAAGCAATACGCGACTCGATCCTGGCCACTGCCGGGAAACTTGACCGGAGCTTCTTCGGACCCAGTCAGAAACCTCACATCAGTGCTTTCCAGGAGGGCCGTGGGAAACCGGAGTCTGGCCCTCTGGATGGGAATAGGCGGCGAAGCATTTACATTCAAGTCCGGCGCAATTTCCTTACTCCGATGTTTCTGGCTTTTGACTACCCATTGCCCATCTCCACCATGGGCAGCCGGAGTGTCTCCACCGTCCCCTCCCAGGCCCTCATGATGATGAACAATGAGTTCATCGCTCTGGAAGCGCGCGAGTGGGCTAGGCAGGTCTTAGCCACTGAGAGGGATCCATTGCGTTGCGTACATCAAATGTATCTTACAGCCTTTGGTCGAGCCCCGGAGAGTTGGGAAATTAAAGAGAGCCTGCAGTTCGTCGAGGCACAATCAGCTCAATATAGGAATTCGCCCGAACCTGGCCACACAGAGGTGATTGAAGAAAAAGCCTGGGCTGATCTTGGACATGTCCTGTTCAATTCGGCGGAATTCATTTATCTTCGATGAAGAGAGATGCGTCCGTCTTAGATCGTCCCCCCTTTTTTCAAGGGGGGACTTGAGGGGGGTAAACGCCGTTGAATTGGGTTTTGGAATGATTGCTCGGTGTGACCCCCCTGTAGTCCCCACTTGGAAAAAAGGGGGACGCATTCTAGAGCATGAAAATATTCTCTCTTTAAAGGGGGACAACGCTCTTGGAGAGCGCGCGAGGGGGATGTCTAACTGGCCTGAACACGGACACCCCCGGCAGCGTCGGCGTTGCCCCCTCAAGGGGGGATTTTCAAAGGAGCCACTGATGGCGCCTGCGGCGGCGGCACCACCAAGAAATGAAAATAATTCCCCTTTTCGAAGGGGTGCGGGGGTGGGTTGTTGACGACGGAGACGACCCACCCAGGAAGGCTGGCGCCTTCTGCCCCTCCAAGAGGCGATTTTCAAGGGAGCTTTTATGCCGCGGTGTGGCGCCACGTTCGATGAAAATTGTCGTCGTCGTTCTCGTCCTCGTCGTCGTACTCCGCTTCTGATCGAGGACGACGAGGAGAACGATTTTCAAAGGAGGTCTGATGCATCGAGTGGATCTCTCTGGGCCCGGCATTAGCCGGAGGGAAATGTTGTGCCGCTGTGCCAACGGATTGGGGGGATTGGCGCTGGCATCGCTGCTGGCAGATAAGTTCGCCTCGGCTGCTATGGGCGCCACTCTGCCCGATGCGAGTCCTCTCTCACCTCGAACCCCGCACTATGAGCCGAAGGCCAAGTCGGTCATCTTTTTGTTCATGGATGGGGGCCCCTCGCAGATGGATACCTTTGATCCCAAGCCGCGGCTCACCAAAGAGAGTGGCCAAAAAATCCCTCTCCAGACGCCGACGACGGTTTTCAATATTACCGACAAGATTTTCGGCTCCCCTTTTCAATTTCGGAGGTACGGGGGATGTGGCGCGGAGGTCAGCGAGCTTTTTCCCCATGTGGCTGCTTGCGTGGACGACCTGGTGATTATTCGTTCCATGGTTGCAGACCATTCCGAGCACACGGCTGCTAATTACTTCATGCATTCCGGGTCGGGTTTTCAAGGACGGCCCAGCATGGGAGCCTGGGTGACCTACGGTCTGGGCAGTGAATCGAGGAATCTTCCCGGGTTCATTGTCTTGGAGAGTGGGCTGATTCCTCCTGGAGGTCTCGACCTCTTCGGCAGTGGATTTTTACCGGCCACCTTTCAAGGCACACTGTTTCGCAAAGGCGCACAGCCGATCGCTGACGTCAAACCACGGGAGGAAAGAGTCGAATTGCAGGCGGAGAAGCTGAAGCTGCTTCGCCGGCTCAACCAGGGCGTCTTGGGCCGATTCGGCGAAGTGAGCGAGATCGAAGCCACCATTTCCAACTATGAGCTGGCTTTCCGCATGCAGGCCGAAGTGCCCGATCTGCTGCAAATCGAGGGTGAGTCGGAGGCTACGCGGAAACTGTATGGTTTGGATGAGCCCGACACCAGAGAATTTGGTTTACAGTGCTTGCTAGCCCGTCGCATGGTGGAGAGAGGCGTGCGGTTCGTGGAGCTGCTGCCGCCTTTTCGCCAGGGACTGGATCGATGGGACCAACACGGATCCTTGGAGAAGGGCCATCGCATCAATGCCCGAGCTGTGGACCAGCCCATTGCCGCTCTGCTCAAGGATTTGAAGAGCCACGGTCTGTTGAACCAGACTCTGGTGGTTTGGGGCGG
>QHZP01000310.1 GCA_003224715.1 Acidobacteriota bacterium
CCATGGGAGGTTACAATAGCGTGTGCGAAGTACTCTCGTTTGAGAAGCACGCGCTGATCGTGCCACGCGTCAGTCCCAAGCCCGAACAATTGATCCGCGCTCAGCGCCTGCGGGATCTCGGCCTGATCGACATGCTTCATCCCGACAAGCTCAGCCCCCAGGCAATCACAGATTGGCTTGCCCGCGATTTGGGTCAGCCGCCGCCAAGCCGAACGCTAGTCGATTTTGGCGGTCTCAACCGCATACCAGATTTGCTGGCAGCCCTGTTGGAAGCCCCAGCCGAACCCAGGCCCCAAGTCGTCCCAGCCGTTTCTTAAATTGAACCTAAGAAGGCTGTTGAAAAACCACCGCCGAGACGCTGAGACGCAGAGAAAATTAGCCCAAAAGCCTAAAACGAAACCAACCAGAGGGATGTCAAGGTCTGGAGTCTTCCTCCCAGTCAACTTCCAGGTGAGCCTGGCGCCACAAGAGGAGGCCGGGTCTTCTCCGCGTCTCCACGGAGGATTCAACTGCGGGATTTAGGATGTGTTGCGCCCGAGTGACAGAGTCCAAATCCACAGAGGTTCGCACCCTCCTGCTTTACGCGCAGGATAGTCGAGGCCTCGGCCACATCAATCGTACTCTGATTATTGCCCGGCACCTTCTGGCGGCGTATCCCAACCACGTCGCCTACATCGTGACGAAGTCACCTATCGCCAACCTGTTTGCGCTGCCCGCGCGCTGCGACTACATCAAGTTGCCGGGCCGCCTAAGTCTCGCTCAGGTCCGAGAGACACGGGAAGAGCGTGAGAGAGCCGAGCAGCCCTATCGTGCGTTGCGCAGTCGACTCCTCCGAGACGCCGCTTTGGGTTTAAAGCCCGAGCTGGTCTTGGTGGATCACGAGCCGCTCGGCTCACATGGAGAGTTTCGGGGTGGTCTGTATGCGCTCAAAGCGCGCTACCCCAGCACGCGTTTCGTCTTTGGCCTGCGCGACATCATGGACGACACCGTCACCATTCGCGCGCACTGGCAGAAACTGGGAGTCTATGAAGCATTCGAAAACCTGTACGATGGCATTGCAGTCTATGGTTTGCCCAAGCTGTACGATGTGGCTGCAGCATACGCCATCCCACCGTCCGTCCAACCCAAGCTCCACTACTGCGGCTACATCGTGGGCGACCGGCCTCCCTGCGATGCCGCCTTGCTGCGTCAGCAATATGGGTTGCCGCAGAACGGACCCCTGGTGTTGGCGACCGTGGGCAGCGGCAGTGATGGCTATCCCGTCCTGAGCGCTACCATGATGGCGCTTCAGCGCCTCAAGGCCCGCTTCCCGGAATTGGCCGCTATGGTAGTGACTGGGCCACTGATGGCCGCCGAGCACCAAACCGCGCTGCAGGCGCAAGCAACGAGCTGGTGTCGCATCGTTTCGCGCACCGATACGTTTCAGCTGATGGCGGCCTCCGATGGCATTGTGAGCATGGGCGGTTACAACAGCGTCTGCGAGGCCTTGGCCTTAGCGCGGCCCTTGGTGATTGTGCCCCGCGCGACGCACAAGATTGAACAGCAAATCCGGGCCGAAACGCTGGCCGCCTATGGGTTGGCTCGTTGCGTTCACCCGCGAGAATTGAACACGGAAAGTCTGGCGAACGCCTTAGAATGGGCGCTCCTCTGCCATCGGCAGACCTACGCGAAGCGGATCCAGGAATTGATTCCTTCTTTCGACGGCGCCGCGCGGCTCACAGCGTACCTCTCCCGCTGGCTGGGGCCTCCAGACTCCCGGGTCGCCGCCTAGCGGCGGTCTGAAGTTTGGACATTTCTTATCCCCGAAGGGGATGCGTAAATCTTTCCAGGGTTGTGCGGCACGCACTACCCTGGGAAGAGATCGGGGCCATTCGCTCCATCCCTGAAGGGGACGAATAGGCCGGGGCATTTGGTATCTATCCCCTTCAGGGAAGGGGAAGGTGGCTATCTGGCTGTCCCAGGGTAGCGGCTGGGCCGCAACCCTGGGCTGCATTATTAATCCCCTTTGGGGAAAGAGACGCTTCCTTGAACAAATCTCGAGGCTTCTAAACGAAGTATCTATTTCGAGTGCGCGACCAGAACAAGTCCCAAGAAATCAAGAAATGTCTTGAGTTGCATCGAATCGAAGATGTTCAAACTCCAAGCCGCCGCGTAGCGGCGGTAACCCAATGAATCTTTACTTAGCCACCCCAGACGCAGCCCAAATCCAAAAGGTCTTCAGTGCTGTCCTGCGCGATTCCCATGGCGTCGAGGTGCATCTTGAGAAGTGGACCGCCCACCTGCTCGCCGAAAGGGAGAAGCGACGCATTCTGCGGTACGATCTCGTGGTTCGCGCGCCTGGCGCTGCGCAGCCGCACCGCCATCAATGGGTGGGCAAATTTTATGCCCAGAAACAGAACGGTGTGGGGGCGAGAGCCGCCGCCGTACTGCGGGCGCTGGCGGCAACAGACTGCAGGGTGCGAGGCAATATGGCCTTGCCGGAGGTCATCGCTTATGATGCTCCCTTGGGCCTCCTTCTCCTGCGATACGAGGAAGGGGAGCCAGTCCTGAACGTTCTCGCGCAACACCGCACCGAGATCCTGAGCGCCATGGGGCGGGCCCTCGCCGCCTTGCATACGACAGCCGTCATTGTCGAGCCTGAAACTTCTCCGGCCACACTCCTGGCAGACCTGCGCCTGCGTGTGGCTGAGCTGTGCACCCGTTTGCCAGGCGAGGCAAACACCTTTCGCGACGGCCTGACCGCGCTGGAGCGACGGTCGCCGGCCGCGCCGCCCTGTTTGCTGCACGGGGACTTTGGGGCGGGCCAATTGGTTTGGCAACAGCACCGCCTCGTCGTTCTGGATTTCGATAAATGCACGCGTGGCGACCCGGCTTTCGACCTGGGCAACCTGCTCACGCAATTACAACGCATTGCAATCAGAGAGCCGGCGACACTGCCGGACTTCTCTTCAGTACGACGGCAGGTACTGGATTCTTACCAGCGCTGGACTGGTCCGGACCCGGACTTGTCGGAGCGAGTCGCCTGGTATCAACGGGCGAGGCTACTGCGCAGAATCCACGTTCTGGCTTGTGATGCCAGGATGCACAGACAGGCCGAGGCGATCAGGTTGGTCGGGGAACTGCGCGCTCAAACAGACGCTGCACCTACTGGGATAGAACCGGGTCAGGAGACACGGCTGGCGTGTTAAGTTAAGAGACAGGAACGAGAAAAAGAGAACAAGGTGGGAGGCGGTCTCCGAACCGGCATCAAAAGTTTGGCGTTTACCGTCCATCTCCCTGTTAAAGCCGCGCTGGTCGGCGCGCGGAGCGCGCCTCTCACATTCTTAACTTACCGTCTACGGAGCTGGCGGATGAGGCGATGGTGGGTCAGCAAGCTTAAAAGATTGAACTTCGTTGCCACCACGTAGACCTAGCGTCGCCTACTGGTAGTTCGTCGAGACACTGTCATGGACTTACCGTCGGGAAAACGAGCGCGATTCCGTGAGATTTTTTGGACACACCTGCGTCAGGTCAAAGGGCGTCTCCTTTTAGGCGTGCTGTGCACGATGGGTGTGGCTGCGACCGAGCTGTGCAAGCCTTGGCCTCTGAAGATCATTCTGGATCACATCGTCCTGAAAAGGAAGCTTCCTGATCATCTGAAGTTTCTCTTCGCAGAGGTTAACACCAACAAGACCGAGTTTCTAGTGGCGGTCGCGTGCAGCATCCTGGTGATCGCAGTGATCGGCGGGCTGCTTTCCTACCTTCAAATCTTCATCACCTCGTCCATCGGTTACAAGATGGTCTACGCGCTGCGCCGGGAACTGTTTGCGCATCTGCAATGCCTCTCCCTGTCGTTCCATAACCGGGCCAGGTCGGGCGACCTGCTGACCAGAATCGCCGGGGACACAAATACTTTGAAAAATTTCTTCGGGGACGATCTGTTGAAGTTTGTCGTTCACTTCCTGACCGTCATCGGGATGTTCGCGATCATGTTTGCGGTGGACTGGAGGGTCGCCCTGATCGCGCTGGTTTCGTTTCCGCTGCTGTGCTCCAGCCTGTTTCATCTCTATCGAAAGACCAAAGCTTCCGTCAAGAGACAAAGAAAGCAGGAGGGCCAAGTTGCCTCCCGCATGAACGAAGTGCTTTCGGCGATGCCTGTGGTGCAAGCCTTTGGCCGGGAAAAGCACGAAGAACAACGATTCGATGACGTCACCAACCAGACTTTGCAGGAGAGCATTCGCCTGGCCCGGCTGGAGGCGGCAGCCACCCGATCCACGGAAATCATCACGGCCTTGGGAACGGCGGCGACGGCCCTGGTCGGCGCCTTGCGGGTCCTTCACGGCAAGATGCTGCCTGGAGACCTGGTTCTCTTCACGTCTTACTTGGTCAACATGTATAAACCCGTCCGCGGACTGGCCAAGCTCTCGACCGATTTCTCTAAAGCCATGGCCAGCGCCGACCGCATTTCCGAGGTGCTCGACATTGAGCCGGAAATCCAGGACAGCCCGGATGCTATTGAAGCGGCGGACCTCAGAGGAGAAGTCGTGTTCGAGAACGTTTCCTTCGATTACGAAGATGGCAAGGAGGTGCTGCGGCATATTTGCTTTGCCGTATCCCCGGGTCAACGGTTGGCGATCGTGGGCGCCTCCGGTGCCGGCAAATCCACCCTCGTCAGCCTGCTCCTGCGGCTCTACGAACCGCAGGAGGGCGTCATCTCCATCGATGGGGTCAACATCAAGCGGTATCGACGCGAATCACTGCGCCAGCAGATTGGGATCGTGCTCCAGCAATCGATTTTGTTCGGAGCCACCATCAGGGAAAATATCGCCTACGGAAAACCCGAGGCCGGCCTGAAGGAAATTGTAGCCGCAGCCAAAGCAGCCAATGCCGACGAGTTTATTCGTGAACTGGAAGACCGCTATGACGCCGTCATCGGTGAGCGCGGTGCGACACTCTCGGGAGGACAGCAACAGCGCATCGCCATCGCGCGGGCACTCATTCGCGGTGCCCCGATCCTGATCCTGGACGAGCCGATGACGGGCCTCGATGTGGAAAGCGAAGCCAAGGTGCGCGAAGCCCTGGATCGGCTGATGGCCGGCAAGACCTGCCTCATGATCACCCATGACCTTCAGTCGGTTGCGGACGCAGACCTGGTCTTGGTTTTGGAGATGG
>QHZP01000311.1 GCA_003224715.1 Acidobacteriota bacterium
GAAACGTTGCAGGCGTGCCTCTTGCTCGCCTGGCTCTCCAGAGGCGACAAGGCCCAGCCAAGTAGCCATTAACTTCGCTAGATCTTCGGGATGAATCGCGATCTTCCACCCCCAGCCGAGTGCTTCTTCCAGCGAGAGACCTGTATAGTCGAGCCATCGCTGGTTGAGGAACTCGGCCGTGCCATCCGGCAGACAAGACCACGCCAGCGTGGGGATTTTGTCGATCATCAACCGAAACTGGTCTTCCGATCCCTTCAAACCGTCGAATGCCTTGTCCGATGCCGCTCTCGGCCCGGGCTGCCACCTGACATCGGCAGTTGTGCCAACAGGTTGGCTTACCACTTTAGCCGCAGGATCACCCGCCATATGGATGTCCTCCCTCAATTGACCTGCAACAACTACAGGCGAATCGTAATCGAAGTCCGCCTTTTCGCGAAATACTTTTTCGGTGCAGATGGGCCTTCATCTCTCGAATTCGGCGCCGCGCTGCGCCCGGTAGCATTTTCTAACCAGAGAAACCAAGGCGGCGACTGCCACAGCCAGGTTGGCCACCACCACTGGTACCGCGCCAATCGCCAAACCGTAGACCACCCAGAGAAACGCGGCGGCTGCCTGAATTTTCCTCAACGTGGCCGGTCGACGAAACAGATACGAACTGGCAAAGGCCACGGTGGCAACCCATCCGATAGCGGTGACATTCATGACGCCGCTCCCAGGGCCGCTGGAGGAGCGAACGCCTCGGGTTTGCAGATTGTCAGCGAGTCCGTTCGCACCTTGTTCCATTCCTGCAGAACGAAGCCATGGGCTTCGAAAAAGGCACGTATGCGCGCGGCGTCCCATCCAACCAGGTCCTCCAGGATAGGGATAAGCACGCTCAAAGCATCGTTGCTGAGGACCGTTCGTTTGGCAATCTGGGCAATCTTTTTAGACTCAGAAACCGCAATGGTGAAGCCATCGCGTCGGTTCACATGCAGCATGACATGAATATCCGAGCTTCCGTCTCCAATATACACAATTCGATCAGCCGCTATCTCCAGTTTGACCTGCAAGTCGTCCAGGACGGCGACTTTACCATAACCAGCAGGCACCTGAACGATAGATTCTACCTGACCTGAAGAATCGTAGGTCAGTTGGGTACCATGGATACGATTGGCGGGAAGGATGCCTTCCAGGGCCGACTCCACGACCTCCTGCGGAGCTGCGGAGACCACGTGAAAGTCAAAACGGAAATCATCCAGCCCGCTCTCCAGAACCCGAGTCAGATGCTCTATGTTGTGTTTCAAACGGGCTTCCTTCCCTGCCTGCACCAGATGGTCTCTTCGCACTTGCGAACGAAATTCGGGGTCATGATGCAATAGATAGGCCAGTTCACCCCCCTGCTGGACGAGATTCTGAATCGCCAGCAGCGCGATTTTTCTCTCGAACACTTCTGCTGGAATTCCCGCCAATTCACTCAGCACAAGGCCCGAATCATGAAAGCTAAGAGTTTGATCAAAGTCACTGGCCACCAAATAGCGGCGAGAGATTTTGAATGCGTTTGACATCGCGACTCCTTTCTAGTTTGCTCTAACACATGCAGGTCATCCGGAGGGTCCAAGATGCTTGCCTCAAGGCGAGGTCTACTATACCAGCGGATATATCTGCCTATATATCTAATCTTTTTATGAGTGTCATAAATGAGAAAATGTTTCGACGGTAACTATCGTCAAGAGTTCTGGTTGCGGTTATAGTAGGAAGGCGGAGGCCGTTGAGGGCTCGGTCTTGGAAGCCACGGCGAGCGGCTTTCCGCGACTGCTGTTGCTGGCCCTTTCGGCGGAGGTGGACGAACATCACGACGAATTAGAAAACAACTTCGTCATTGAATCGTTCCCCTCACTCGCCCTCCCAACCTCGGCCTGTTTTGAATTTTTTCACACTTCAGGCGGTGCAGGGGGATGTCCTGTGGCGAACATGGCACTGGGAAGCCAGAGGACACCCCCCTACGCCCCCCTTGAGAGGGGGGATTTTTAGAGGAGTTGCCCATGCCGCCCGGGGTGGCGCCATTGAGCATGAAAATTATTCCCCTCCGCTGGAGGGGTGCAGGGGTGGGTCGTCCCCAACCGGAAGACCCACCCCGAAGGCTGATGCCTTCTCCCCCTCCCTGGAGGGGATTTTTATGGGAGTAAGAAAGGCGAACAAATGCTCCACATCACGAACGGCGATTCGGTTGTCGGTACGCTCAAGGAAGCAGGCGTACCCGGTAAGTATTCATGCTGGGCCGATGTCTTATGGGAAGGTCCTGTCCAATACACGGGCGACGATGATGATGCCTTCCTCAGTCAGCGGGCCCGTTTCCTGTATGAGAGTGAGTACAGCCACAGCTACGAGGAGTGCCTATCGACGCTGCAAGCCTGGGAGACAGCGCTGAAGAGCTACCGATCGCACGACGAAGTGGTATTGTGGTTTGAGCATGATCTGTTCGACCAACTGATCTTGATTCGCCTGCTGGACTGGTTTGCGCGGCACGAGTTGGGTGACACGCGCTTGACCTTGATCTGTATAGGCGAATATCCAGGTATGCCTGGATTTCGGGGACTTGGCGAACTTCGAGCTGAGCAACTGGCACCGCTCCTGGACAGACGACAGGACGTGACGTCGCCTCAATTGCAACTGGCGCGTGCGGCCTGGAAAGCATTCACAGGATTCGACCCGACATTCATTGAAAATATACTCGCCGCTGACACCACACCCCTTCCGTTCCTCGCCGGAGCCTTGCGGCGGCTCCTGGAAGAATTTCCTGCCACACGCAATGGCCTGGCGCGAAGTGAGGAACAGGCTTTGAGGGCCGCAGCAGAATTGGGAAGCACGTCAGCCGGCCGCATGTTTCTTGCGATTCAAGACATGGAAGAGCGCTCTTTTATGGGCGACACTTCCTTCTGGCGAATTCTTACGCGCCTGGGCGCAACGCCACACCTTCTGCTTCGCCTTTCAGCGGAGCCAGGAGACGGGTTCAGCCAGCGGAGCGTTGACATCACGGAACTGGGGAGACAGGTTCTCGCGGGCAACCAGGACTATGTACGGCTCGGCGGCATTGACAAGTGGATCGGTGGCGTGCGCCTGCGTGGCCGTGAGTCGCAGTGGCGATGGAACGGGAGCCGTCTCGTCGAATTGCCGATCTGACGCCGGATTGGTTGGCGCGAAATGGGCTCCCTATCCATGAGGCAACCAGCGACAAGCCTGTCAGGGTTGGCGAAACTGCGCCAAGTGGGGTATTACGGCGTTATCGGAAACTGAGACGCGCGCGGACGTCAGCAGTTCACAGTTTCCGCTTACGCGACTATACGGCCAGCCACTTGGGCTCTCCTGACCACGGACCGATAATAACTCACCGCGCTCTTGACAACCTAAGCTGAACGTTTAGTATTCACGTTGAGGTGACGGATCCTCTCTTTACACATGATCCAGGTTGAGCATCTCGTTAAAAGATTTGGAGAGTTCACGGCGGTCGATGACATTTCATTCGAAGTGCGCCGAGGTGAGATCTTCGCGTTTCTCGGTCCCAACGGCGCGGGCAAGACCACGACTATCAAGATGCTCACGACGCTTGCGCGGCCGACGAGCGGAACCGTGGAGATTGATGGTTTGGATCCCAACGGGAGTTCCCACGAAGTGCGCAAACGATTTGGCATCGTGTTCCAGGACCCCAGCCTGGACGGAGACCTGACCGCCTACGAGAACATGGAACTGCACGGCGTCTTGTATCACGTGCCGCGCAAGGTACGGGTGGAACGAATCGAGCAACTGCTGCGTCTGTTTGAGCTCTGGGAGCGCGGGAACCAGCAGGTGAAGCTCTTTTCTGGAGGCATGAAGCGCCGGCTGGAAATTGCGCGCGGCCTGTTGCACACCCCGAAGATCCTGTTCCTGGACGAGCCAACCTTAGGCTTGGATCCACAAACCCGGAATCAGCTCTGGACGCAGGTCAAACACCTGAACCAAAGCGAAGGAGTGACCGTTTTTCTTACCACGCACTACATGGATGAAGCCGATCGCGTGGCGCAGCGGATCGCGGTCATCGACCACGGCAAAATCGTGGCGCAGGGCTCCCCGCAGGAATTGAAGCAGCAGACCAGCCGGGATTCCTTGGAAGAAGCATTTCTGGCGCTGACCGGGTCGACGATTCGCGACGAGGCTGCCTCCTCCACGGATCAGATGAGACAATTTGGAAAGTTATGGGGTAATCGCCGATGAGTGTCATTTACGTTCTCTGGTTACGCGAGTTGAGGCGTTACGTTCGATCGCGCACGCAGATCGTCGCGTCGCTCGGGCAGCCATTACTTTACTTGGTAGTCCTGGGGTTTGGACTGGGCCCCGTGTTTCAGAAAGCGGGGCAAGGTAGCTACCTCCAATTCGTTGCTCCTGGGATCATTGCGATGACCGTGCTGTTCAGCTCAATCTTCTCCGGAATGGGCCTGCTGTGGGACAGGCAGTTCGGGTTTCTCAGGGAAACGCTGGTGGCGCCGGTTCCCCGCATTCAAGTTATGCTGGGCAGAACCTTGGGCGCCGCGACGGTGGCTATGTGCCAAGGATTACTGGTGGCGATCGTATGTTTTGTGGTGGGCTTTCGGGTCGCTGACCCAAGAGCGCTTCCAGTGGCGCTGCTGTTCATGGCCTTGATCGCTTGTCTGTTCTCGGCGCTGGGAACGGCCATCGGATCTGTGCTCCAGAATATTCAGGGCTTTCAACTGATTATGAATTTCCTGGTGATGCCAATCTTCTTTTTATCAGGCGCTCTGTACCCCCTCAATAACCTACCTGGAGTTCTCAGCATCGTCACGCGTCTCGATCCGCTGGCATACGGCGTGGATGGTCTTCGAACCGCCCTCATGGGTGCGTCGCAGTTCGGCCTGGCCGCGGACGGTTCCGTCCTCGTTCTGGTGGCTATGATGTTGCTCTTTATTGGCAGCTATCTCTTCTCGAAAATCCAAGTCTGACGATGGCGCGAACGCGGAGTGCCAGCGCCCACCAGAAGGTCCTTATCTGCTGCGCTTGAACTGGAGGCAGAGCGCGGCGCGAAATCCGCTCGTGGTCAATTAGGCTTTGTTCCGAACCACGAATCCAGACTGGCAATTTGCAACTTCCTGCATGCAAGGATCGAACTCGCCGCTCCTACACAAATACACTGGGGTTTTTACTGCTGTCTACTTGCACGCTGATGGCCGCCGAGAAGGGTCCGAAAACAGCGAAAACGGAGCTTCGCGACGCGCAGGGGCAGAAGGTAGGCACGGCTACGTTCAAACAAGCTCCAGAGGGTGTCAACATTTCCCTTCAGGTCTCCAGTCTACCTCCCGGCACGCACGCTTTCCACATCCATGCGGTCGGGAAATGTGAACCGCCCGACTTCAAGACGGCCGGTGGACACTTCAATCCTGAAAATAAGAAACATGGGCTAAAAAACCCTGCGGGGCCCCACGCCGGCGACATGCCCAACATTTCGGTGGGTCAAAACGGCAAAGGAAGGGCCGCATTGCTGAACAGGCGGGTGACTCTGGGTGAAGGTGCCAACTCGCTATTTCATGAAGGGGGCACTGCGCTGGTCATCCACGAAAAGGCGGATGACGACATGACCGATCCTGCTGGCAATGCTGGAAACCGAATCGCCTGCGGAGTGATCGAGAAAGGAAAATAAAGGATAGCATGGGGGTTTGGGGCTGGGGGTTTGGGGCTCGGGATTCGGGGTTCGGGATTCGCACCGTAACGTTTGGTGATGAAACCCAACCCGAAGTACGAACGCGGCCCCACTACCGGTGGTTTCGATGATGTATTGCTTAGATTGGGCGCCGCCGTTCGGGACACCTCTCCGGCAACATTGCGAGAGTCAATGAGCGATGGCGTTCCCGCGAACAGGGAAAAGCATATTAAGGTTAACGCCGCGACCGGCGCCAATCTCATAGTCGTTTCAAGCACTCTTCGGCCGAAGTCGGCGCCCACGGCGCGGACAAGCCCAGATCGGCCAGAATAACCTGAGCGCTGTTGTAGCCAGCCAGTCCGGTGATATTACCTCCTGGATGGCAGCAGCCCCCGCATAAATACAAGCCCGGAAGGTGCCCCCGGTAATGGCCGGCTCCTGGAAATGGCCGATGATAGCCGATCTGACCACGGGCGAAGGTCCCTACCAGTAAGTCGCCTTCTCGCATATTGGGGAAGGTGCGCTCAGTATCCAACGGAGTGCGCACAAACCAATCCAGAACAGCTTGCTTCAAATTGGGCGCGTATTCGGTCCAGAGCTCGAGCATCGCCTTACCGTGACTCTCTTTCTCGCTATCCCAGTTAGCTGGATTGCCGCGAAGGCGATAGGGCAGCTTCTCCCACATGAAAGCTGTGTGCTTTCCTGGAGGCGCTTGAGCAGGGTCAAAACGGGTCGGACAGCTTCCCCACATGACAGTCGGCGGAATGGTACCCGCTTCGTGGTGTCTCACGAGCTCAGGAAACTGTTCGAAATGCTCCAGGCCTAAAATCACCATGAAAGCACTTTCCAACTGTGGATTCTGCTCGGCGGCGCGATAACTGGGAGGATCGTTTAAGTTCAGATTCAAGGCAAAAAGGGGCGCAATCAAATTGTAGCGAAAGTTCTGTGCCCTTTCCCTCCATTCCCGGGGAACCCAGGTTTCCTCGAGCAGCTCCAGGAAGGTTTGCTGAGGATTCAGTCCAGAGGCAACAAAATGTTGCGCCCGAAACACATTTCCCGCCCCCGTCTCCACTCCGGCGACTCTGCCGTTCTCAACGATGATTCTCCGGGGCTGCGCCTGGAGCTTGATTTCTCCACCGCTTTCCTGAACAGCCGCGGTCAGGGCGCGGGCCAGGGCCTCAGAACCGCCCCGACACATTTGTGCCTTGCTGGTACTGGCAAGTAAGGTCGGAATATGATGACCGAGCCCGTTGCACCTGAGATCAACTTCCCTCAAGCCGTTGAAGAAAAGTAGCCCGGCCTGAATAACCGGGTGTTCGAATTCCTTCAGGACAAATTCAAGCGGAGAAAGCGCGCTCACTTCCATGAGCAACCTTCCCTCGGGGCTCCTTTCTAATAAGGTCCGGCGACGATCTAGGGGAACCGGCGGCGACTGACTTTCCGGTATCAAGATTTTCTGGACAATGGGTAAGAACCGCTCCCGCCATTGCTGCAAGGTTTCGGCATCTCTCCGGCTGAAGCGAGCAAAAGACTCCACAGTCTTTTCGAAAGACGTCCACCACTCCAGGACCTGCCCACCTTTCAAGATCAGGGCCACATTAAATTCAGGTTCCAGGTAGACGGCTCCATGACGTTCGAGCTCCAAGTCTCTGTACCACGGCATTTGGTTTAGTCCGCGATGGAAAAAGGAGTGTGTATTGTGGAGAAATCCGGCATGGCGCGGATCTTCCATGGTTGTCAATCCACCTCCAGCTTTATCTCGTGGCTCCAGGCACAGGATTCTTGGATTCTTAACCCTGCTTTACTGAGGTAGGCTTGCAGGACCAAACTGTTGTGACCGGCGCCGAGGATGATGCCGTCGTAGACTCCAGAAGTTTGGCTAAGCATGGGATCCTCTGAAAATCGTACTCGTGCTCCTGCTCTTGCTCCTACTTGCTCGATTCTAAAGGCGAGCAAGAGCAGGAGTACGAGCAAGAGCACGAAACTGTTCAAACGCGGCGTAGGTTCGCTCCGGCGAAGACACCGCAGGCGTTGGCATGGTGCGTTACGGTAAAAAACACCTAACGCACCCTACAATTTCTACAATTTCGATTCTCATCGAAGCCCCACCTCACGTTGCACCTAGCAACCGCCGGGCGTTCTCTTGGAATATCACTTTCTGTTGTCCTTCGGTGAAGCCGGCCTCCTGCATCTTAAGGAGAGCAGACTCAAAATAAAACAAGGGATAATTAGACCCGAAGAGGACTCGCTGAAGAGAGACCTCCTGCAATAGGCGGGCTACTCCTCCGACTCCTTCCACCATCGAAATATCAAAATAAACCGCGCCAGCCGCGGCCAGCTTCTGCAATTGACCCAACTTCAGTTGTGGATAGCAATTCATAACGACCAGCCGGAGTTTTGGCTCAGCCCTGACCAGATCAGCCAGTGGAGCTAAGTCAACCGGAGGCACCCGCATGAGCGGGCTCTGTGTCCGCTCGTCTTCCATGCACAGCACAAGCTGCACAATGAGTCCTTGAGTTGCTGCCGACCTCAATAACTCGGCAAAGGCAGGGTCCTTAAGCTCGTACCCATGGTAGTTGGGATGCAGGCGAATCCCAGGCATTCTATGCTCTTCCCGGCAGCGCCGCAGGTCTTCCTGCCAGTCCGGAAACTTGGGATTGATGGATCCAAAGGGCAAGAGAATGCTCTGGCCATGAGTTCGGCAGTCCTCCACAAGGCGGGAATTCACGCTGGACAGATCCTTATGGAAGATCCCGTCGAAACTGCCTACCCAAGCTTGTGTGACGTTGCGTTTTCGGAGCCTGGCCACCAGGTCGGCCGTTTCGTCTCCGATCAAGCGTCGAAAGGGCCAGCGGGAGAGGCTCACGTTAGCGTCGATGATCATAAGCTAGAATTCACCACAAAGGCACCAAGGACACCAAGAATTAGGAATTGCTGACTCGGAACTCTTAGCATTTCACGTCCGATTTTGTTCCGAACTTGATGATGTTTGACTCTTCTCTGGTCGACCTAAACCTCCCCAAATGGCCCCAAAGGCGAGGGGAGAGTAGTCCTTTCTGATAGCTGCGCTCTCACTGAGGTGGGGGTGGACGTTTAGGAAGCATCCACAAGGGCGGGTGAAGGAGACCCCCACCTAACCAACTGAGCGAATCCAGGGCTTCAACTTTGTGTTCTTGGTGTCTTTGTGGTTAACCTGGGCTCTTGATCCAATCAATCCCCCATCACCTGGCAACGATTGCAATCGCCCAGCAGTTCTCAGCGCATCCACTCGTCTACCATTCGCTCGTCTCCCTCCTCGAAGCCACGGTAGCGAAAGTCGCCCACGATGGGCACAACTTTGTTCATCCAGTCGGTCGGATCGGTCCAAAGGACTCCCCGTGGGGCGATCGCTTGACGCAAGTCGTCGAGATCCCATTTCAGGCAAAAGCCAGGGAGGAGCGTGGCATGTAGATTCTTGTGCAAAGGCCGCTCCAGAGCCAACCGCAGGCTGTAAGGCGTGCGGTCGATCCAAATCCGCGTCAATCGGTTGTCCAGCGCCGCCGCCATCAGCAACCACACTCCGGCAACATCCCGGGCGACCGCACGGACAGATGCCGCGTCCACGTCGGGCCTGGATGCGAGTAAATCCAAGCCGCGCAGGATATCGAAGGCACGCATGCCCGGAAGATTTCTGCCGATCAGCCAGGCCCTGGTGTTGGCTAGCCAGTCGCCGGAGAACGCTCTTTCCTCATCTTTACGAGGGAGCCCACGTGGGGTGAGCGCCAGGACGACCGCGCCTCTAGCCGCAAGTTGAGTGGCCAGGTTCGATGGGGATACCTGAGCTTCGACCAAGATCACACCAGGCTTGCGACCTGGCGTGCGAGGAATCAGGAGGGTGGCGTGAATCTCTAACCCAGGTTCCGTTTCCAGCAGGAGCGTCTGAGTGTCCCATCCGGGAGTGAAAGTTTCCGCCACCACGCGCACGCGTGGCGTGGTGCCTGCAAGGTTCACCAGTTGCCGCAATTCGG
>QHZP01000312.1 GCA_003224715.1 Acidobacteriota bacterium
CCTTGGTCCAAAGAGACAAAGAGTCCGTAGCGCGGCCCGCTTGGTTGGCTGTTTGGCGAATGCCGCATTTTTCGGCGCTGTCGCCACATGGCCAGAACCAGGCTGCGGTGCTGCTGCTCCATTTCCAAGAATCGTGGCATGGTTGCCTGCAAGCTGAGTTCTTCAGGATCAGAAGTATAAATTCCTCCCACCATAGGCTGAGCCATACGTTCCAGAGCTTGTTGTCCGAGACGCCGGCGCACGAAGTGGGCCAGACTTTCATCCGGGTTTGAGGTATTGCGTCGGCGAGGCAGCACCAGGTCCGCAGCCAGACGTAATTTTCCAAACCAACTAAAGATGGGCGACCGGAGAAAGGGCC
>QHZP01000313.1 GCA_003224715.1 Acidobacteriota bacterium
CGAATTTAACATGGCAGAAAGTGCAGGCCAATATCTGACGCTTTTCGATGGCCGGTACGACAAAACCAAAACCATCCAGCGGACGCGGAATGTCCTGGCACCGATAGGCCAGATTTACAGTGATTGTCGAGGCATATCGAATGCTCCTCAGTTTTTCAGCCAAACTGCTATCTAAATTCTCCAGCAACCTGGCCGACTGGTGGGCAGCAAGCGCCAAACAGACCGCGTCGGCGTCAATCCAAGTCCCATCCCTAACCCGCAACCTCCAGCAACGACTCCCTGGTTCACACTTAAGCTGATCAACCGCTGAATTAAGGTGAACCGACCCTGGTGGCAGCCTGGCTTCCAGCGTATCCACAAGCAGTTTCATGCCTTGGTCCAAAGAGACAAAGAGTCCGTAGCGCGGCCCGCTTGGTTGGCTGTTTGGCGAATGCCGCATTTTTCGGCGCTGTCGCCACATGGCCAGAACCAGGCTGCGGTGCTGCTGCTCCATTTCCAAGAATCGTGGCATGGTGCTGAGTTCTTCTGGATCAGAAGTATAAATTCCTCCCACCATAGGCTGAGCCATACGTTCCAGAGCTTGTTGTCCCAAACGCCGGCGCACGAAGCGGGCCAGACTTTCGTCCGGGTTTGAAGTATTGCGTCGGCGAGGCAGCACCAGGTCCGCAGCCAGTCGTAATTTTCCAAGCCAACTAAAGATGGGTGACCGGAGAAAGGGCCAGATCTGGGTGGGTGCCAGCAAGTAAAATCCATCCGGGACAGGATGCAGTTCGCCGCGATGAACAATAAAGTTGCGCCGATGAGCTTCCCCGGTCCCGATAAGGTGAGGTCCCAAGCCGAGGCGTTCGCACAGGGCCAGAGCCCAAGGTTTTTCCGAAATGAAGGAATCGGGACCAGCCTCCAACAGAAAACCTTCGCGCCGCACGGTATGAATCACACCGCCCAGGCGGCTTCCTGCTTCAAACAATCTCACTTCAATCGGAGCTTGCAGGTGCTGACTTTGTTCAATAAGGCGGTACGCTGTGGCCAATCCTGAAATGCCACCACCCACGTCCGCCACCAGGAAGGGAGGCTGTGACCGCCGTTCCTTCATGTGGAAATGCGCCCTTCCTGCGCCTCACGCACCAGGTCAGCCAGCATGCGGATAAAGCTGGGATGATCACCGACGGTGCCAGCCCGATAGAATCCCATCCCTCTCTCTTCAGCGACCCGTCTGGCCTTTACGTCCAGGTCAAAGAGAATTTCGACATGGTCACAGACAAAACCAACAGGTGCAAGAAGGACATTCTTACAGCCTTCACCGCCCAGCCGACTGATGGCGTCACAGACATCCGGTTGGAGCCAAGGATCATGCGGGTTGCCGCTTCGGCTCTGATAGACCAGTTCCCACCCCTCGACGCCGACGTTGCCGGCCACCGCAGCACAGGTCTCCAAGAGTTGAGCTTGATAAGGTTGGGCCAGCGCCGCCGGAACACTGTGAGCGCTAAACAGCAGCTTGCTACTCTGCATTTGATCGAAGTGGATTTCACTCATTTTGCAGCGTAGCTTATCCGCGGCGGCCTCGATAAACAAAGGATGCCTGAACCAGGGTTGGCAGTACTCAATCAGCGGACATCCGCCTAGCTTGGACTGCACCTCCAACTGAGCCTGCTTTAATGCGACCTGATAGCGCCCCCAACTGGCTTCCCCCTGGTGCGGCGCCAGGATGATGGCGAGGGCGCTTTTGACCCCATCCCGAACCATCTGCTCCAAGGTCTCCACCAGTAAGGGATGCCAATGGCGCATTCCGACGTAAACAGGAAGGTCTGGGCCTTCACGTCTTAAGAGTTCTCTCAGTCCCTTGGCTTGACGGAACGTGAGCTCGTTGAACGGCGATTTCCCGCCAATGGCTTCATAGTTATGAGCCACTTCGTCGATCCGATCCGGCGGAACCGGGCGGCCTCGCAAGACATTGGCCAGGTATGGGCGCACCTCCTGCGGCCGTGTCGGCCCGCCGAAGCCGATCAACAAAACAGCATCATAGGAGTTGGCTGGCATAAATATGGAGGATGGAGAATAGAGAATGGAGGATCGAGAATCGAAGCAGAAAAGGTCGGTTTGCGATCTTCGATCCTCTATCCTCGTTCAGACAGCTGTCTTGAGCTCATTTCATGAACTGCCTCTACCAACGCGATCACATGATCGACTGGTGTTTCTGGCAAGATACCGTGCCCCAGGTTAAAAATGTGTCCAGGACGACCCTCAGCTTTCCCTAAAATTTCCTTAGCCTGGCTGGCAATGAAGGCAGGCTCGGCAAATAGCACCAGGGGATCCAGGTTCCCTTGAATGGCGCGGTCGTATCCGATCTGGCGCCATGCCTGTGACAGGTCAACTCGCCAGTCGATGCCTATGACATCCCCGCCGGCCTGTCGCACCAAATCCAGGTAACCGCCCGTGCCGGTCGAGAAATGAATGACGGGAACGCCAGGTTTGACGTCTTCAATCACTCGCCGGGTATGTGGCAGCACAAACTCGCCGTAATCCTGGGCGCTTAGACAACCCGCCCAGCTATCAAAGAGCTGAACGGCTTGGGCTCCCGCCACGATTTGACCGTTCAAATAGCGTATGAGGGCCCGAGAGATCAATTCCATCATAGTGTGCCAGCCTCCTGGATCACGATACATCAGCGTCTTGGTGTGTCGATAATTTTTGGAGGCTCCTCCTTCAACAATATAGGAGGCCAACGTGAAGGGCGCTCCGGCAAACCCGATGAGAGGGATATCCGAACGCAAGCCGGCTCGGGCTTTTCGGACGGCGTCGAATACAAAGGGCAAGGAATCCTCCGGCTCTACCTCGCGCAGGCGGTGAACATCGGGAGACGTTCGAATCAAGCCGTCGAGAACAGGTCCGTCTCCTTTCTCAAAACGCAATCCCAAACCCATGGGTTCGACAATGAGTAGAATGTCGGCAAAGATAATGGCGGCATCCACCCCTAACCGATGGGCCGCGGTGATTTCTGGCGCGGATTTCCCGGTATTCAGGCATGTAGCGTCCTGCCTGGCGCATCAACCAAATAGGGGTGTACTCGGTAGGCTGACGCCGGCAGGCTCGCATAAACATGCTGGTCTCTAGTCTTTGCAAGGATGGTTCTCGAATCGCCCTCACCAGCTCAGGTTCCATCACCTCGATCGCAGAAGAGGAACTGGTTGCGGGCGAAGTGACGCGGGATGTACCTGCTCGCTTCTTCCTTAGCAATTCGTTGGAACGATCTGCCGCTTCCTTTACGAGTTGTCCCATTTTGGGATGCTGCGGCTCAAGATCAATATCCAAAAATTCTTCCTGTAAGGCCTGGCTGCAGGTTGGTCCCACAGAAGCAATGACTATTTTTGAAAAGGCGCGGCGTAAGACGTCTGCCAAATTCATTTGCATGGCAACCTGGAAAAGATGCGAGACCTGCATCGCGTTGGTAAAGAGGGCCACGTCACACTCACCGTTAATCATGGCGTGGATGGCTTCTTGCAGGGGACTGGTATCTGCGGGCAAAGTCCAGCGATAGACGGGGACTTGCAAAACCTGGGCGCCTCTCTTCTTTAGCTCTTCGATGAATTCCAAATTGGGAACTCCGTACTCCTGCACGGCAATATTCAGCCCCTTCAGAGGAGGACACTTGTCACTGGTATCCATCGCCTCTAAAATTTCTCGCCAGGTGTTGGGTTCGGGAACGGTAATAGTTATAGGAACTCCCAAATTTCTCAAAGCCGCAACGGGCTTAGGGCCGCGAGCAATAACCGTGACCTTGCTCAAAGCCTCGACCCATTTTTCACGGGGATGGCGAGTCTCTAAAACGCCGGCCAACGTGCGGGTTCCCACACCCGTCATAAACACTACGATGTGCAGCTCGCCTCGGAGGAGTCTTTCTGCAAAATCAAAGGCCCTGACATTCTCTTCCAGCGGTATTTCCGCCATGGAAGGAGCAACCCGAGGAATCCCTCCATGGTGAGAGATCAATTTGGCCATTTCGTCCGAGAAGCGACTTTCAAAAGCCACCACTCGCAGACCTGCAAACCCCGATTCTTTCCGGATCACCTCTGCCACTCTCTTCCTCCACAGGAGCCAGAGCCTGCAGTGCTCTGAACAGCCCTTTCCATTCTTTGCTTTCCGGAACGAGTATTGCCGCCGCCTTGAATTCACCCCTGCTTCCTATCACAATAGCAAAACAATTCCGTGGCGCGCAACAGACGTGCAACTCTTACAAATTCCTGTATGATGACGGTGAAATTCTCGGCATCAAAAGGGGCTATGCAAATTCGCCAGGAGCGCAGCACCGCCCCGGGCTAATCTCCACTAAACCCCTTTTGGGGGTGTCCGAAAAATGTGCAAACTCTGAACCCTTTTCAGGGCACCTTGCTCGTGTTAGCTTTATGCGTTTTGCCCAGCTTATGAAGGTTCAACCGCGGGGGAGCAGAGGATCGCGTATCCCCAAGCAGAGCACTTTACAAACATCGTAAGAAGGACAGCAAATCCCTCTTCTCCTCCGAGCTCAGTCTAATCTGGAAGAGCACATTGAAGAATTCAATGGTATCTTCCAGCGTCGGAAGCCGGCCGTCGTGGAAGTATGGGGGGGAATCTTTGATTCCGCGCAGGGAAAAGGTTTTAACCCATCCTTCTGCCCTACCGCGATGGAACTCTTCTACTCGTAGGTCATGCATCGAGTTGTCGGTATAGAAGGGAGCAGGATGGCACTGACCACATCCCGCTTTCTCGAAGAAAAGCTTCTCTCCCCGAAGTTCTGACTGCGTGGCTCTAGCCCGATCCAAGCGACCCAGGCGATTAAGCTTGGGTGCTGGTGCTAAGCCGACAAGCGAATTGAAATCGCCCATCCGGTTGGTCGAAACTTTGTCCAGTTGCCGGCCACCGATCTGCAATTGCAGACTGATGTCGCCTTCAAAGTACTCCTCCACTTCAGCAAAATGATCTGTTGATCGGATCGAGCGTTTGAGACTGAAGAGAAGATTATTATGGTTCCCACGAAGGCTCGGGGTGTCGAGTCGAACGCGAGCCAGGGTAGGCCTGGTGCTTGGGTCCAGCTCAATCGCGCCGTTCGTGTGGCCATTTACATGACAGTCGAAGCAGGCCACGCCGTGGACTGGCTCCGGGGTGAGGCGATGTTTACTGTGGTTAAACCAGCTCGTGGGAAACTTCGTGACCAAAAGCCTCAGCCCTTCAATCTGCTCGGGTGACAGGATGCCGTCGAACAGCTCGCGGAAATTGGCTTGGGTGATTTCGCGCCCGCGCGACACATCGCCCAGATCAGGTCGCGTTGTCAAGAACAGCGGGGGTGGAAACTCAGGCAGGTACTCCTCTGGAATATCAAATGAGACATCGAACCGATCGTGCTCGGGGTGTTGTTTTGTCCACATTTGCGGAAAAAGCATATGGCCGGTCGACTGCAGCGGATGGGCCAAAGGGCGAAACCCTTCAGGGAAGAGGTCCCTCTCACGGATTTCCTGTGGTGACAAATCTGCGAGATGTTCCCAACTCTTGATCGCATTAGGTAACCGAGTCACCGGGCCCACAGGCACCGGTTTGCTTCGACTCATAGTCACTTCCGGGTCACCCTTCCGGGTGAAGTCATAGCGCAGCTCCATATAGTCTTTCCATCGTTCCATGACCTTGGGTTTTTGTTGGCTGAGTCTGTTGTAAAACTCTTTGAAATCCCCTACGTCATCTACTGACGAGAAAGAGGTGCGGCCGGAGCCACCATAGCGGTACAAATCCGTTGGTGTGATATCGCCCGGGCGGAGGTCCGGAAACGGCAGCAGTTGGCTTCCGACCGGCTGGTATTGGGGATAAGGCCGTTCCCAGTCTGGGGCGTATGCGGCTGAAGCATCGGGCATCATCCGGTCCTTGTGAACGGCTGTATCTGCTTTCTTGGTTTCTTGCAACAAGGAATGCCCAATCGGCTTGTTCTCAACCCGAAAATGAACCGCAACAAGACCAGCCGAAATTACGGATAAAATGAAACTCAAGTTTATGCAGTTTAGACTCATAGGCAGGCTCCCAAACAACCTAAAAACAGACTAAATTCCGGCCATCTCAGAGATGTGCAATAAAGCATTCGAATGAAAGGACACCCATCGAGAATAGCAAATCGCGGTCTTCTTTCCTAGTCCAGATCGAGGCGGACATTTTTTCATTTGGGCGGACTGATCTACTTTGACGTCGGCAATCCTCATTGCTAAGCCCCAACTGTCTGCCATATACTCGGCCACTGCTTGTAAGAATCGGCAAATGAATTCGCGTCCCCTGCACCAACCAAGGAGGCATTTGACATGCCAGCTACGTCCTTTGCAAAAATGACATACAACGGTCTGTATTTCCGGATAGCGTTATTGTTATTAGAGGGATGGTTATCAGCCGGATGTTTGTCTACTCCTCCTCAGAGAGTCGCTCCTAATGCAGTTGTTCCAGCCCACCCTCTCGACCCGCTGAGCAAGGATGAAATAGTGGCGTGCGTACAACTGCTGAAAGCCAATGGCGAAGTCACTGATGACAGCCGCTTCTCGATCATCGTTCTCAATGAGCCCTCTAAAGAGGAGGTGCTGAATTTCAAGCCTGGGGAAACCATGCGCCGGGAAGCGTTCGCAGTGGTCTATGAACGGTCTCGCAACAAGACTTATGAGGCAGTGGTGGATCTCAAAAACAAAAGCGTCCTCTCCTGGAAGGCAGTCCCAGGGATGCAAGCTTCACGGCTTCTGGAGGAGATGAACCTCAATCCCGAGATTGTCAAGTCCGATCCCCGCTGGCAGGAAGCCATAAGGAAGCGCGGCATCACTGACTTTGAGAATGTGCAAATCGACCCCTGGGGAGCAGGCTATGTTAGCTTTCCCGATGAAGAAGGCCTGCGAGTGGCAAGAGCAGTCTCTTATTACAAGGGGAGTTCCAGGAACTACTACGCACGGCCAATCGAAGGTGTGGTGGCTTACATCAATCTGAATACGATGAAGGTTTTCAAAGTGATCGACACAGGTGTAGTGCCCGTGCCCAAAGCAGCCGCTGACATCGACCCTCGCTCTGTGGGCGCGCTCAGGAATGCCCTTCAACCTCTGGAGATCACACAACCGAAGGGCGTCAACTTCAGGATTCAAGGCAACCAGGTTCAATGGCACTTTCGGTTCGGCATGCACCCGCGCGAAGGCTTAGTGCTCTATACTGTCGGATATGAAGATCAGGATAGATTGCGTTCTATACTTTACCGTGCCAGCCTCTCTGAAATGGTGGTACCTTATGGAGATCCTCACCCTGCCTGGTTTTTCCGGAATGCTTTCGATGAAGGCGAGGACGGGATCGGACGTTTCGCCTGCTCCCTGAACCCCGGGACGGACGCTCCTAACAACGCCGTCTTCCTGAACGCGGTGTTTCTTGACGACAAAGGGAAGCCTACTGAAACTCCCAGGGCAGTTGCGCTTTACGAGAGAGACGGAGGCCTCTTGTGGAAGCATGCTTTTCCGGAGGGAAACGAATCGCGGAGAGCGCGCCAATTAGTACTCGCCTGGATAGCCACCGTGGGCAATTACGAATATGGCTTTAACTGGGTGTTTCACCAGGATGGCAGCCTGGAAATGGAAGTGCTGCTTACAGGCATCATGCAGGTGAAAGGTGTGCCTGTGTCCCCGGTTTCCCGCCAGGAACATGGGGAAGGAGCCCACGGCCATCTGGTGGGGGAACACATCGCCGCCGTCCATCACCAACATTTCTTCAACTTCAGGTTAGATATGGACGTTGACGGAGCCAGCGGAAACAGCCTCGTGGAGCAAAACACCGAATCATCCCCACCAACACCGGAAAACCCTTACCGGGGGGCCTTCTTCATGAAAGAAACCTTGCTGCGCACAGAGCAGGAAGCACAAAGACAACTGAATCTGGTTTCCAGCCGCAAATGGAAGGTGATTCATCCTGCCATCAAGAATGCTTTAGGGCAAGCGGTGGGCTATATGTTGATTCCCGGCGAGAATTCGGTTCCCTACGCCGCTCCTGGCTCCTTTGTTAGAAAAAGAGCAGGTTTCATTGATCACCACCTTTGGGTCACACCCTATGATCCTGGTCAAACCAATGCCGCTGGCTACTACATTAATTTCAACCAAGGGGGAGATGGCTTGCCCAAATGGGTCAACGCTAATCGCTCGATTGAGAACCAAGACATAGTCCTCTGGTACACAATGGGCATCACTCATATCCCACGGCCTGAGGAATGGCCGGTGATGACGGTGCACCACGCCGGGTTCAAACTAGTTCCCAGCGGGTTCTTCATCCGAAATCCAGCGCTGGATGTGCCATAAGTGACATAAGATTTAACTCCAAGTCATATGGATCCTGTTTCAATTTTACATTCATCGTTCAGGATTGCATTCAGACGACGAAGAGTTACGGAAGAAATTATCGGTAAAGTATCTGCCAGCTGAAATCACAACTGTGTGGTTCATGCGGCTGACATGACAACAGTTTTACAAAGGCTAGCGAAAAACTTTCAGTTTGGAATAGCCTTTACTCTCGTGATAGAGTTCCGAGTTAGGAAATCCGGGCAAATTTGTTCCAAGCAACACCCAGCCAAGGATGGGGCTGGGGTATTCGCCTGAATAGCATTATTAAATAATGATAGGAGACTAACAATGAAAGGACCCACGCGCCATCGATGGTTTTTACTTAGTCTGTGTCTTCTCCTAAGTTGCTTCCCGGCGGCCGCACAGACTACGACTGGCTCGATTGTGGGAACAGTGACCGACCAAACGGGTTCACTCGTACCGGACGCAGCGGTAACAGTGACCAATGAGGCGACCGGAATTGAGTTCAAGGCGACCACGGATTCAAGCGGTAATTACGTAGTGACTCCGATTCCCGTCGGACGCTATAGCGTGACTGTGGAAACGAAGGGCTTCAAGAAGGCGATCAGATCCGGCATTATCGTCAACGTGCAGGACCGGATCGGAGTGAACATGGCTCTTGAAGTTGGTGAGATTTCCCAAACGGTTGAAGTGCAAGGCGCCGCGCCGGCCTTACAGACCGAATCTTCCTACCTGGGCCAGGTGGTTGAGAGCCAGCGCATTGTGGATCTGCCACTGAATGGCCGGTATTTCACCCGTCTGGCAGTGCTGACATCAGGCACAGCACCGACCCCCGCCGGCGCTCGCGATGAGAAGACGGGTGGCTTTACCGCCAACGGCGTTCGGCCTTATCAGAACAACTATCTGCTGGACGGCATCGATAACAATAGCCTGTCTGAAGACATGACCAATGAGGCCAGCTTTGTTTATGGACCTTCTCCCGACGCCATTGAAGAGTTCAAAGTGCAGACCAACTCGATGAGCGCGGAATTTGGCCGATCCGGGGGAGCCGTTATGAATGTGACCATCAAGTCCGGTTCTAACGGCCTGCATGGTTCCGCTTTCGAATTTCTCCGCAATGAAAAGTTGGATGCCAAGAATTTTTTTGATCCCCCGGACAAGTCTATTCCGCCTTACAAGCAGAATCAGTTCGGAGGCGCGATTGGCGGACCCATTATCAAGAACAAGACCTTCTTTTTCGGGGACTATCAGGGAACTCGCATCCGGCAATCAAGAACGTTTCTTACCACGGTGGCTCCGCCGGAATGGAGAGCGGGAAACTTTGGTGGTTACAATCCAATCTTCGACCCAGACACCACCCAAGTTGTCGGCAACGATATAGTCCGGCAACAATTCCAAAACAATCAGATTTCGCCGGCTCGCTTCGATCCCGTGGCGGTCAAGTTGATTGAGCTCATGCCGCTTCCTAACTTGCCTGGAGACATCTCTTCCAGAGGTGTGACTAATAACTATCTGACAAACCCGGTATTAGCGGATCGGGTTGACCAGTTCGACGTTCGCGTAGACCATAAGATCTCGGAAAAAGATTCGATCTTCGGCCGGTTTAGCATGTTGAACAATACCTTGTCTCCTCCCTCTGCAATTCCTCCGCCACTCAGTTCTGCCGATTTCAACTCTGGCGACTGGACGAACAATACTCGCAGTGCGGTCATCAGCGAGACGCATATCTTCTCCCCGCGCGTCATCAATGAAGCTCGCATCGGCTATAGTCGCTTGCGTACCGAGCGGTTGCAGTTTAATTCCAATGACAACCTCTCTCAACAGATTGGTCTCCCCGGCGTCCCGTTTGCTCCCGGTAACGGAGGTCTGCCCGAGTTTGACCTCGACGGCTTCGGAAGTTTTGGTAGTGCTACCTATCAGCCGACCCAGGAATTTGGAAACGTTTTTGATTTCATCGACACTTTCAGCGTCATCCATGGCAAGCATACTCTGAAGTTTGGAGTGGAAGTCAAGCCTCAGGTGAATTTTAGCATTCTGCAGCCACCGGTCCCGCGAGGTCAGATGGGCTTTTCGGGGGCTTCCACCGCCCGGTATAGCGATCAGGGTAATACTGGCTTGAGCTTTGCTGACTTCCTGCTGGGAAAGATCGACAACGCCACGGTGGGCTCATTTATCAACGATACCTTCCAGCAACCGGGCTACTTCTTCTTCGTTCAAGACGATTTCAAGGTTACTAGCAAACTTACCTTGAACCTCGGTCTGCGATACGAGTTCATCAGCCACGCTCGGGAAAGAAGGGATGCCCAAGCCAGCTTCAACCTTAGTACGGGTGCGCTGGACATTGCCAATGGACGGCAAGATCCTTTGCCCTCCAACTTCTTCCCCGAAGTTCCAATCAACCGCAATGCGCCTCGGCAGTTGGTGCCACAGGACCGTAACAACTTTGGTCCTCGGGTTGGGTTTGCCTACCAACTGACTCCGAAGACTGTGCTTCGTTCGGGATTTGGGATTTTCTATTCGTCTTACGAAGCAGGGCCGCTGAGTATTCCCAACCCCGGCAATAACCCTCCTTTCTTCTTGCAATCGAACTATGAGCGCGTAACCTTTGCGGAACCGGATCCCACGGTCAACCAGCTCTCCAATGGCTTTCCCCTGGATGCTCTGAGCAGCCCAGCCTCCCCGTCGTTGTTTGCCCTCGATCCGAATTTCAAGAATCCTTACGTACAGCATTGGAACATGAGTATCCAGCGCGAACTGGGATGGAACACGGTCTTCGAGGTCTCTTATGCAGGATCGGCCGGAAAAAAGCTCTATGAATTTCGCAACGCCAACCAACCGACTCCCACTGCTGATCCTAACAGCCCGACAAATGACCGCCGGCCACGGCCCTTCTTGGGAACCGGCCTTGACTACTGGTGCTCCTGCAACAGTTCTACTTACCACTCCCTGCAAGCCAAAATGGAGAAGCGCTTCTCCAACAATCTCAGCTTTCTGGGCGCCTACACTTTCGGAAAATCGATTGACGAACGCTCCCAAGCTTCACTGGGGTTCGACAACAGTCAAGGAGTTCGCGACCAGCGCAATCTCCGCGCTGAAAAGGGACGTTCCGACTACGATGTGAGACACCGCTTTGTCCTCAGCTACACCTACCAGCTCCCCTTTGGTCAAAACACGCACGCCGCAGCCAAGCTATTGCTAAGCGGCTGGCAATTTGTTGGTATTCACTCTTTCACCACCGGAAACCCATTTACTGTTACGGCGAGTGAGAGCTTCTCGAACGCCGGTGGCAATAGTCGTCCGGATGTAATCCCAGGGGTGTCCGCGATACCGGCCGGGGGACAGACCCGTGAGCACTGGTTCAATTCGGCCGCATTCCAGAATCCCCAACTCGGCACCTGGGGCAACGCCGGAAAGAATACTTTTAGTTCTCCGGGTGTGATCGGTATTGATTTCTCAATTTTCAAAAACTTCCAAGTCACTGAGGGTACTAAGATCCAGTTCCGGACAGAGTTCTTCAATCTGCCCAACCACCCCAATTTCCGTGGGCTCGATAATACATTCGACAGCCCCAGTGCGGGTGAATTAACCAGCTCCCTGCCATCAAGACAGATTCAGCTTGCTTTGAAGTTTATCTTCTAATGTTGATGCCGAAGACACCACCAAGGCACGAAGTGCACAAAGATCAAGAATCAATGCATTTAGCCAGTCTGTCTTTGTGTTCTTCGTGTCTTTGTGGTTGATTTGCTTTTTGTCACAGAAGACCTCCTTTCTTAACATCGCTTTGCGTATCCGCCTCTCAACAGTTAACTTCCTCGTTCTATTGTTTGGGTTTTGGATCGCCGCCGGTCTGGCTCTGATCGTCTCGCTGCTCGGCGATGATTCCGGTGCCCAGGCTCTTAAGAAGAAACCCACTGCTGGCAGTCGGAGCAAGCTGCTGGCGAAATTGAGCAGGTTCTCAGCGAACTCGCAAATCAATGGAGTTCCTCCCAACTCAATTTGGCCTCGTTGGTTCTCCCGGGCTTCCGCGGCGCCTCTCTTCGCCCTGCCACAGAAAAGCTCATTCGATCTGAAAACGGCTTGGAAGTTTTCGAAGGCACTCCCGACACTCGATTGACGGTAGGCCCTCAAGGACTGAACAGCGAGTTCCACTCCCTGGTTTCTGGTTACAGAACCGTTGACTGGATCAAGTTCAAAATGGTGGGCATCGAATTGACCGGCCCGGATTTGGCGAGAACCTCCCTCCTGCTCCAGATCGTGGGGACAATGGTCGACCAATCCCGCACGCAGATCCGCGTACCCTGGAAGTGTGAATGGCAAAAATCCACGGATGGAAAATGGAGACTTTCAAGGATCGAGAGTGGAACGATGACTCACAGCCGCAGCCGGACGGCACTCTTCACGGATATCTCTCAGTCTGCTCTGGCGGGCAATGCCTCTTTTCGCAACCAGCTTAACCGCGGCAATGAACTTTGGCGAAGCCAGATGGACGCAGCAACCGGCATGGACATTTATGGCCATCAAGGGGTGGCCGTTGGAGACTACGACGGTGATGGTCTAGAGGACTTCTACGTCTGCCAACCGGGAGGGTTGCCCAACCGGCTTTTCCGGAATCTGGGCGACGGCCGATTTGAAGATGTCAGCGAGAAGGCTGGAGTGGATGTCCTGGATGCCACATCCATGGCCCTGTTTGCTGATATCGACAACAATGGAACGGAGGACCTGATTCTCATCCTCTCGGCTGGTCAACCGTTGTTGTTCCTCAACGACGGTCATGGACATTTCCGGATTTCTCCAACGGCATTCCCGACCCGCACTGCTGGACAAGCAACCATGACATCAGCCGCATTGGCCGATTATGACCATGACGGTTTCTTGGATCTCTACGTTTGTGCTTATAGTTGGCCCGTCACAGCGGCTCAGATACCCAGGCCCTACTACGATGCCGTGAATGGTCCTGCTAACGTTCTGTACCGCAATCGAAGAGATGGTACCTTTGAAGACGTGACCAAAACGAGCGGCCTTAATCAGAACAATAACCGTTACAGCTTTGGCAACGGCGCCTTTACCGACGTAGCTCCTGAAGCAGGTGTAGAGGACATTGGAGCGGGGATGAGCGCCGCGAGGGGTGATTTTGATGGTGACGGGCAGGAAGACCTTGATGTTGGCAATATGTGGTCGTCCGCGGGCCGCCGTGTGACAGCAGAAAGCAGATTCAAGGGGAACGAGACTCAGTCTGTCAAGTCTCTCTATCAGCGCCATGCACGCGGCAACTCCCTGTTTCGCAACCGGGGAGACGGTCGCTTTGACGACGTCACCCTGGCGGCAGGGGTTGAAATGGGGCGCTGGGCCTGGTGCTCGAATTTCTTGGATTTCGACAATGACGGCTATGAGGATCTCTATATTGCCAACGGATTCATCACCGGCCCAAAGAGTGAAGACCTTTGAAGTTTCTTCTGGCGACACGTCGTGTCGCCCTCACCCGAAACTAGTGCCCGATCGGGAAGTTATGAAAATGGTTGGATCGCCATCAACCGCTTGATCCGTGAAGGCGGGACCTGGAGCGGCCATGAGCGCAAAGTGCTCTACTGGAATCGCGGGGATGGCCAGTTTTCAGATGTGTCGGGAGTAAGCGGTCTGGATTTTCCAGAAGATGGGCGCGCCTTTGCTACCTTTGACTTTGACCAGGACGGGGATCTGGACCTTGTTCTGAAGAACCGGAACTCTCCACAGTTGCGTCTCCTGCGCAACGATTCCTCTGGTCGAAACCACTCGATCGCCTTTCGTCTGCAGGGACACCGCAACAATCGGGACGCCGTTGGAGCTCGACTGGTGCTCGAAACTGCGACTCGTCGTTACAGCAAGACAGTCCGTAGTGGCTCAGGCTTTCTGTCCCAACCCAGCCGAATTGTCTACTTCGGGCTCGGAACCGAAACTGCCGTTCGCAGCTTCACTGTCTTCTGGCCAGGAGGCGCGACTCAAAGGTTTGAAGCGCTTCCGACCGACCATCTCATTCAGGTCGAGGAAGGCCGAAACGAGTTCAAGTCCGTCGGCTTTCATCGGGATCAAAAGCCAACCCCAGCGAAAGTCAAAGCCAACGTCGATGGTGGGAAGCAAACTCGATCAGGCTTTTGGCTCACTGAGGCCGTGCCGTCTCCCCAGTTCGAACTCCGGGGCCTCGACAGCTCTGTGCACCGTTTGGAACATTATCGCGGTCGTCGACTGCTGCTCAACTTTTGGGCGACCTGGTGCCGCCCCTGCCAGGGTGAGCTGGCTGATTTGGAGGCGCGGCATTCAGCAATTGAGGCTGAAGGCGTATCGCCTCTGCTGATCTCTGTCGATGAACCTGCCGAGCAAGAGACGGTTCGGCGCTACGTCGCGAACAAAGGCCTGACTTTACCCGTTCTGTTTGTTAGCGAAGAAGCCATCAGCCAATACAGCCTTTTGTTGCGCCAGTTTCTGGATTACGCTACCGACCTGGTCATTCCCACTTCCTTTCTTGTCGACGAGTCAGGCAACATTGTCAAAGTCTACTTAGGCAGCACTTCCGCAGACGGGATCATTGAAGACCTGAAACAGTGGCCTAGAGATCGAGCCAATCTTCTCCAGCTAGCGTTGCCTTTTCCCGGACGCAGCTTTGTCACGGATTTTCGCAGGAACTGGAGGGTGCTCGCCGATTCATTTGCTTTAGCCGGTTTTAACGAGCAGGCACTGACCTACCTGCAGCACGCCATCCAAATTAGCCCGAGCAATGCCGAGGTTCTCGACCATATGGGACTCATTTATGCGAACCAGGGAAAATGGAGGGAAGCCTGCGAGTCTCATCAAAAGGCAGCTGAATTGAATTCTCCGCCGACAGCGGCCATTCAAATCCACCTGGCTACAGCTTTGATTCATCTTGGGAAGCTAATGCAGGCTGAAGTGGCCGCAGAACGGGCGTTGTCGGAGGCGCCGCAAGATCCGGAAGCTCTAAGGGTTTGGGCAAACATCAAAGCCGACCGCGGGAGTCTCGAGGAGGCTTCGACCACCTTGCAGCGATCGGTTCAGCTTGATCCTGAGAATGCCAGCGGCTACTACAATCTGGGCGTAGTCCAACAGAAGATGGGGCGCCAAGCTGAAGCAGTGACTTCCTTTCGACAGGCCATTTCCGTCGACCCTCACCAAGCTGAAGCGCTCAATGCGTTGGGTGCTCTATCCGCAGAGACCGGTTCGTTGCAGGAGGCTATCGGCTTTTTCACTCGTGCCATCACATCACAGCCTGGATTTGCTGAGGCTCACCGCAATCTGGGCTTGGCTTATGCACAACAAGACAGATGGAAAGAAGCAGAAGCGTCTCTTCGTAAGGCGGTGAGCCTGCAGCCAGGCTATGCCGAAGCACTGAGCGATCTAGGTGGTGTTTATCTCAAGACAGCGCGCTATCAGGAGGCACTTCCACTGCTTCAGCAGGCCCAGAAGGAGAATCCTGCATTGGTTCAAGCCTACTTGAACCAAGTCAGGGTCCACCTCGCACTGGGGCAAAACGAGAAGGCTATTTCGACTTTAGAGGCTTTGTTAAGGGTTCGCCCCCAAGAATCTGCGGCCGTCGAGTGGCTGCAGAAGCTCAAGAACGGCAACCGCTGAGAACATGCGAAAAAACTCAGTCATCCCCCTCATCCGCTGAAGGTGTGAAAGAATTCGAACGACCCCCTCACCCGCCCTTCGGGCACCCTCTCCCGCAGCGGGGGCGAGGGAGTTAACTCAAGTTCTTTCTTCCCCTCGCCCCCGTTTCGGAAGAGAGGGCTAAGGGTCAGGGTGAGGGGGGCCATTGGTGCTAAACCAATTTATGCTGACGTTCTGATCCAAGAAGTTTCCGGGAGTCCTCAAATGAAAAAATCTATCGGCGACAACATGATTCCTAAAGGGTGGAGCTTTGAGAAAGGTCTAGAGCTGATCAAGGAAGCCGGGTTTGACGGTGTCGAGCTCTGGTTGGGTGAGACCCCCTGGTTTCAGATGAAGACCACGGACCGAGAGGTCAGAGACCTGCGGCGAAGGGTGGAAAACGCAGGTCTGGTTGTGTCCAATGTTTCGAATTCTCTGGATCCTGAATTTCCACTTTCGGCCCGTGACCCAAAGGTCCGGGCGCAGGGCATGCAGGTTATTGAGCGCCAAATCGAGGTTGCCACGCTCCTCAACACCGACGCCATTCTGATCGTGGCCGCCTATGTGACCGAAGAAGTCCCCTACAACGAAGTTTACCGGCGCTACGTTGACGGTTTGAAAGTCCTGGCAGAAAAGGCCGCCCGGGCTAACGTAAAAGTCGGCTGCGAGAATTGTAATTCCGAGCAACGCTTCTTGATCAGTCCACGTGAGTTCTGGCAATTTCTGAATGAAGTCGACAGCCCTTACGTGGGCATCCATCTCGATGTCGGCAATATTCACGACACAGGTTTCGCCGAGCAATGGATTGAGATGCATGGCCCGCGCATTACGCGCATTCACCTGAAGGACGTAATGAAGAAGCGCGGACGCTGTGGCCACGAGAGTGTCTATACCAATTTGTTCCTGGGAGATAACAACTGGCCGGCAATCCGAGCAGCCCTGGTGAAAATAGGTTACGATGGCTGGCTCATTGCCGAAATGGAAGCGCGCTATAGCTACGCGGCGGATCAGCAGTTTTATGATACAGCAGTGGCGATGGACCGGTTGATCTCGGGGAAATTGTAAGCCAAGGCCTGCTACGCCCTAGGTGCGCCGGCTCGACACCGTTTTAGGCCAGTGAATCCGGGAAAGCGGAGTCGGGCCGCTACATTACAAAGAACATCCTTCGGGCATTACTCTCCTTTCAAGCTAGCTCAGGCATTGCAAACTCTCTTCGATCAGTCTTCGTGTTCCCTCAAAGGGTTGACCCTCCCCTTCCCACTCCATGGAAAAATAGCCCCGGTAACCGCAGGCCTTCGCAATAGCGAACATTTTGCGGATGTCCACCTTAAATAACCGGCCGCCAGGACCAACCTCCGAGTCTTTCACATGCGAAATGTTGTACGCGTGTTTGAACATGGCGCTGACGGCCTCATCGTTAAACCGCTCATTGCCGTTGAGCATGGAATTGCAGAAGTCTGGCAGGGCGCGGAGATAGGGATGATTGAGTCTCTCGATGACCTTAACGAGGAAGAAGGCATCTTCACTGACGAGATTGTCGTTCTCCAGGTTGACGATCACGTCTTTGGGGGCTGCGTAGTTCACGATGGACCGGAGACTTTCGGCTGTCCTCTCCACATCCGGAGAAAGGGACTTGAGCGGCTGAATGTTCACTTGAATGCTGGGCGAGCCCAAAGTTACCGCGATGTCCACCCACTTTCTGGCGTTCTCCACTCCCTTGCGGCGTTGAGAACTCTTCAGGTCATTTAAGCTCGCGCCCACTGTGACGGGGATGTTGATGATGGTGACTCCGACTTTCTGCATGGCTTGGCGGAACTCTTGCAGATAAGTGAGGTCTGTCGATCTAAAATGATCCCCGATGGGCTCGATTTTGCGGAGGTTAAACTTGTCTGCCACCATGGCCGGAAAATCCTTTAAGTCCATACCGGGCTGCTTGTGGTCCCGGTCCGGGTTTGCAGGACTATCTATGAGAGCACGGAAAGGCCAAGATGATACCGCCAGCCGTTCACGCGGCTGGGTTGGGAATTGCAGTCTGGCAGCAGAGGTGAAAATGTTGCGGGTCCAACTGAAACCGGCTAGGGGGACCGAAAAGATTGCGGCGTTCTTCAGGAAGAATCGTCGCGAGAGTGTTTCCATTTTAGAGTCCTTTGCGTGCGTGACCACATCTACCCCGGGACCTAACTGACTTTAACTGAAATCACGGTCACGTCAAAGTCCTAGCTTGTCCTCGTGACCTGAAAAACAGTGTCTTCTTTCCAGAACCCACACAGCCTATCAAGCCGCCAAGGACGCGAAGAGCGCCAAGAACAAATCCAGTCAAACAGCATGGACAGGATGGATAGGATGTGTTTCTCGAAAACTCCCAAGAGGAAGGCGACTATTAGAAAAGGCATTCGCTCGTCCTTATCTTGGGTATGCTGTTCGGCCGGCTACAACTCAGGCAGCGGGTCAATTCTGACTTCAGTTTC
>QHZP01000314.1 GCA_003224715.1 Acidobacteriota bacterium
CAGCTTCTGAATCCACGAAGTCGTGATTTGATGCTGTCTGATGCTCTCAGAAATTTGATTGGGGTCGAACACCAACGTGTAAATATCAGCTTGGGGGAAGATTTGGCATAGAGCTTTCAGAACCTTCTCCCCGCCGCGCATCCTGACCAGCCAGTGGTGAACCAGAGCGACACGAAGATTTCCTAAAGTGTCCGCAGATGGAGCCATAAGGTTGTGTCGGCCAGATCAAAAGCCCGCCCGCAAATTTATTTCGGCTCTATTGACCGCAGCATTTCTTATATTTCTTGCCGCTTCCGCAGGGGCAGGGCTCATTTCGTCCCGGGTTCTTTGTAGCGGCTGCATCAGCTCCGGGCATTCCAGATAATGTATTGGGAACATCATGATAGCGGATATATTGAGAGGCGCCTGAATTCAGAAGGGTCCGGATGATAAAGGCTGTAAACCTGGACCGCTCCTTGGCTGGAACGGTTTCGATCTCCTCGAACGTCTCGCGAAATTGAGATCCAAATGCGTCGATGAGGATCTTCAGGGAATCCCTGTGGACTGGTAGTGCTGCCCCGCTGGACATGGAGAATTCAGGCAGCGGAGAAAGGAGATGTGCGCCAAACACTGCATTTCTTTCGACTGATTTGCTCAGCCCCACATCCACGATCAATGCTTGACTCCCCCGTAGCAGGTCACGTGTCCAAGCACCCAAACCAGGCTTTATCCGTTCGATTGAAAAAAGCGAATATCGAGCCCCCAGCATCGCGTTCAATAACAGGTCTTCGTCCGACCCTGGCCTCGGCGGATTTTCGGAAATATATCTCTCAACAACACTCTTCCCTTCCCAGGTGTAAGAGTGGATTAAGTAATCCATCAAGACTGAGAACTCCTCTTCGGTGTCAAAGACAAAGATCCCGTTTCTAACAAGGCCTAACGCTTGACCGCCCTCCAGCATTGCCTCTCTGGGCAGGCGGTCTGTGAGCAACCCATTCAAGCTCTTCTGTTGGGCGCGAAGTCTTAGGTATACGGTTAAGAGATCGAGAGAAACCTTTGGGGCATTCATGTCTTATGGCTTAGTGACCAGGGAGGAAGGTCCCTTACCTCGAGCAAAGATGAGACATAAACTCAAACAGACACAGAATAGTAAAGCATTGGCTGGGATGTGGAAATTGAAATCGACAAAACTGTGAAGCAATAATCCAATCATCCCTGACAAAAGGCCATACCCGATAGTGGCACGTTCCAGGTCTTCACTGCAGGCCAATCCTGAAAGCAATTGCCGCCAGGTAATCAGCATTCCCCATGCTATTGTTAGGAATCCGGCAAAACCACACTCGACTAAAAGTTGCAAATAATCATTATGGGCATGGTACCAAAAGGCGCCTTGTGGAACATCGGAGACATTTACAAAATCTAATTGCGAGCGATAACGGGGGATGATTTCCTTAAACGTTCCCAACCCGGCCCCGAATATCGGGAAGGCGCGCACAATTTTTGCGCAGTCTTTCCACAAATTGTATCTGATTTGGGCTTCGTCGGACCACCAGTGAAAACGGTCGATCAAGCCAGGATCAAAACGAGTTGTAACGATCCCGCACAGTAGCGCGACCAAGCAGGCAATCTGGATGACTCGTCTATATCTTCCCTTTCGGAAGAAAGAGGCCAGAACAAATAGAGAAACAACCAAAGCAATCAAACCTCCCCGAGACTTCGACAAGACGATGCCAACGGACATTGACCCCACCGAAGCCAGCAAGCAAATTAATTTCAGGTAGACCCTTCCTGGTAGATTCCTCAGTTTTTGGAGAAATGTTGCCTCTCCATCGGCTAAATGGCGGTAGTACTCGACGCTAAAAACTGCAATCGTCAACGGGAGGATGAGCACCAATAGACCCGCAAAATGATTGTGGTTAATGTAAGTGCCCGTTACTTCCCGCAAATAGTAAACCTTCTTATACCAGAAAATATGCTGGTGGCCGCTCCAATACTCGAAAAGTCCATAGAGAGCTTCGAAGCTCCCCACGCCAATTAGGGTAATGAGAACACTTCTTACCTTCTCCCAGGAAAGAACATTGTTGAGTAGAGTCAGACAAAATGCGAGACCGGTCAACCAGGTCAGAAATCCCCTTCTTGTCGCCTTGGGGTTCAAGGTCACAGTGAGCCACTGGGAATCGGTTAGCGGCCGACTCGGGTCTGCTGGGGTGGCGTGAGTTTCCAATTGAGCGTTTGATGCAGGGGAAAGAAAGGCGAGCCACGAAGACGGCAGTGGGATCAATTGAAGCAGCACCAGGAAAAGAAATAAAAGGGCGGCTACGGAGAAAGGGGGGCTCGCAAAGCCAGGATGCGGTAGCCAGGCCAACTTCAATAACCAGGCACTCAGGGCTAGCAGGACTAGTGCACCAATAACATTTAATGCCCATCCCTGCACCGCGCCAAAAGAAAGTGGAGCAAAAACAATCAGAAAAAGAGTGATCGAGATGATGACCTGATCGCAGGTGTTTGAATGCAATAGCCTCCACAATGGATCAACACGGAGGAAGAAAGTTAGACCAGGAAGGGTCCAAAACTAACTAAGCAAGAGCTTCGCCCTTGAGAGCCCGAAGCGCGAGCGAGGGTCAGTGGCGATTACCCTCGCTCTTCGGGCTCTGAGACCTCCGCGAAACCAGAACAAAATTCTCGTTTCGGTCCGCATGACGGGCCAGAAGCGAATTGTAGCCCAAGTCTTTAGCTTGCGCTACATTCTGAGCGAAAATTCAGCGAGAGCTGGACCCGAGAAAAGAAGCCTTATGCCGTTGTCAGACCCATTTCCATTTTTTTCCGGCGCTGCCAGAGAAATAGAAGCAGAGGCGCAATTAACCCAAGAACCACAAACAACAATTCATTACGAGGATCGGAATTCTCGGGAATAAAGGAAGAAATAGGCGTCGTCGGTCCTGCAGCGACTCCGATTTCAAAACTGGCATCATTACTCCCGTTAGTTATCTTGCTTGCCCAGGCGATGATCGGTTGGTCGGAGATTAACTTCAAATAGCCCGAGAAATCTGAGACACCCTGTGGAGTACCACCGAGAAGCGTCGAGACAATGCTATTGAGCTGCATCATGCCGTTGGCTGGAACTGAAGCTGTGGTGGAACTTCCCTGTTGGGAACCGGAATCATTATACAAAGTGACTATGACGCTAGCCGCGGCCGACGCCGCATTGATGCCGATGTTGGTTCGATGAGTAATCCCGGCCGGCTGATTCCCAGCTTGAACTACCTCTGGGATGAAACCTGCCTTCCAGGCGGTGTCCACGTTGACACCTGGAAAAAATCCGGCAGCTCCAGTCGTAACGCTGTTGCCGTTCTGCAAGATTTGAAAGGTAGTTGAGACTTCTGAAATGGCACTGAGCAACTTGCCATTGGTCGACTCGACAGTAATAGGACCAGAAGAACCCAGACCTGCGCCCAAATCACCCAATATATCCGTGCTTCGAAATCTACCTCCCACTGCGATATTTTCGTTTTTCATTCCAATGACCGTGCCATTTGTATCTCGAGCCGTAATGGTCACCAGATTTGTTTGATTGTCGAGATTGAGAACCACCAAGAGGGACGTGAACGAAGAGGTTTTAGCCGAAGAGGGAATCAACACCAACCCATTGGTTACCGACAAAGTAATTGAAATAATCAAAACCCATGTGTGAAGCGTCATTCGCATACCTCACTCCTTTCCAAAGCAGATTCAGAATTCCTGGGTCGGGTCTCGTTAAGGCAATTTGCCAGTGTTAGCCTAAGCTCTCTTTCGAACTTTTTCCACGAGCAAAAAGTCATAACACGATTTCTTGCTTTCATACCCACAGACTCGCGTTTCCGAGGGCACTGGATAAGCTCGAGCATTTTGTCCGCTAGCAATTCAGGTTTCGGCTGGTCTACCAGAAAGCCGGTTTGCCCGTTCTCCACTATTTCGCGGATGCCCTCCTGGTCAGGGGCAATAACAGGCTTTCCCAGATACATGGCTTCGATCAGGGTTCGAGGCAACGCCTCAGGACCTTGAGAAGCCAGAACAACAACATCCAGCAAGGCATAATATCTTAAGATTTCTGCCTGGTGCGGAATGAAGAAAACTCTAGAATCGAGACCGGTGTTCTTGACCTTGAGTTGAAGATCACTGTAGTAGGTCTGATCCTGAGGGTCATGTGCGGCAGGGCTGCCGATTACCAAAAAGTAAGCCTTCTCAAATTGTTGAAGCACGAGCCGGGCTGCTTCGATAAAGCAAATCTGACCTTTGAACGGCGTCGTTCGTCCCAATATTCCAAAGCAGATGAATCCCTCTTGCAGATGGAGATTCTGGCGGAGAGCGATGAGCTCTTCCGCTGGAACTGATGAGGGCCAGCGCGGGAAGGGATTGTAGACCAGTCTGATCTTGGATTGTAACTCGGGACGATGCTTCAGGAAGGGTTCTGCCGCCCTTCTGGAACACACCAGGATCTGATCGACCCAACGAGACATGAAAACTAGAGTCCGGAGCGCGATGCCAGACGGCAACACATTGTGCAAATGCCAGATCACGGGACGCCTGGTGACCCAGCCTGCCAATGTCGCGCAGACAAAAGTCCTCGGCCCGTTGGCTATGAGAAGATCAAAGTGATGGCGAAGGATGGACCAGCTCAGTATCAGAGAACAGAGAATGGTTCGAAAGCAAAAGCGGACCATGTCATAGAGGCTTTTCTCGCCGGAATGGTAATTCCCTAGCGGGAGATTCAACAGGGTCCTGCCCGAGGACTTCAGCTCCTCTCGGAAATCTCCCTCACCATGGAGCGCGACGGTTGGAGTGAACTGCTGGGGATCCAATGCTTTCAGCACATCCAGCAACACACGCTGTCCTCCGCCCATAGTTCCGAACTGGTCAAGAAAGAGGAGGTTGTGTGGCATTTCAAGTCTCACTCTGGGGAGAGGTCAGTCTGTCATTAGCCTAATCACTTCAGGTCGAGAATCCCTTCACTGCTTGTCAAAGACAGCCGAGACACCTTTAGAACGGCCCCCATGAAGAGAAAATAGATGATCAGATTTCGCCAGTAGGTGAAAATATCTCCTGTTAACGTCTGGACTATTTGACCACACCAGAAGGCAAATAAAAAAGCACTATAAGTGCGAACGGTTGAATTTTGTTGCCGGCTGGTTTGGTGGAGCGATCTGAAGATGGCGATATTGAGGCCGACGAACGCAAAAAGTCCAAAAATTCCTGTCTCAAAGGCCAGACTTAGAAAACCATTATCTGCAATCAGCGGCGTGCCAAATAGGTTCGTATGCGGCAGTGTTTTGTAACCGATCCCGAAAAGCAGGAGCCAGGGATGACCGGCAAAGAATCCAAATAGTTTCAGCCAGGTTTCCCAGCGGCCGCTACTGGCAAAATTGGGATCATGCCAGAGTTCTGAGAGATTCCCCAGCCTCCACCGAAAAAAATTAAGTACGATTTCCGGAGACACCAGGTAAAGCAGAAATACAAAGCTTCCTATCAGGAGAATACCCTGCGTGGCAAAGCGAAGTCGCTTTTGCTGAAACATCAAGAAAACCGTTGCAGTCACCAAGACATTCAACCAGGAGCCTCGTGAATATGACAGGAAAAGTGCGGTTGAAAAGATCCCAATGATTAGATAGAGCCAGGTTTGCCTGACCATCGAAACACCCTTTGCTAGGAAGAATAGCTTAATGAGAGAAAGGGATAGAAAAAAGGCGCATAGGTTCCCAAAGCTACTGGCTTCATAAAAGATGCCCTGAGCGCGGCGGATTTTTTCCCCCTGCAAGTAGGTAAATTGTTCAGCGAAAGGGTGGGGAAATGGGATGGGGAAATAGAAGTCGATGATGCCGTAAGTGGCCGCCAGGGCCCCCACAGCCAATAGCACATGGACAAAGGCAGACAGGTGAGCTTCTTCGCGTAAGAAATTGGTATGGTGGATCCAGACATAAATAAAGAAAGGTTGCAGGATAAGAAGAAAGCGAAGACTCGATTGAAGCCCGAGCCATGGACCTGAAAACCAATAAGCCAACGGTAAAGAAACTGCTATCGCCATCAAAAAAAGGAGTCCCGCTTCCCCAATAGAATCCCACTTCAGACGTTGGATTTCCTGCCTCACGAAGAGCACCAAAGCCAGAATCAAGAACAACACATTGGAAGCGTAAACAGGTAATGCTCCGCCCAATGCCACTGGATAGAAAGGTGGAACGACCAACACCGTCAAGCAAAATAGATAGAGAAAACTTTGGGCTGATTTTTCCAAAACCACACCAAGGGCCAAGAGTCCAATGAGGGCCAGGGAGGGAAGGAGGTAGGGGAACGGTAGAACCACCACCAGGAAGCTCGAAACTAGGGTGATAATTAGATAGAGGAGGGACTCGTAAGAATGATCAGTCAAAGACTGAATTCTGATTCGAGAAGACAGGTTTGTCATATGGCTTTGGAAAATCTTGGGTCTTCAAAGAATGCTCAAGCAACGAAAGTTTGAGTTAGTCGACTATGTCAGAAATGCATGAGGCATTTCGTTTACGTTGGTACCGTTGCTCCTCCTCTTGCTCGGGTTCCGCCGAGTCAACAAGCGAGAGCGCGATGATATTTTCCAGAATGGGCCCGGAGCTTAGACTAAAAGACTGATTAGTTTCTGTCGCGAAACCTGGGAAGCCTTGCACTATGTAGCTTCCAGCCGACGCCTCTGACAATTTTCGGCTCCCCTCGCCCCAGCGGGGAGAGGTTGCAGGGGGGTGAGGGGGCCGCTTCCGTGTAGCCGAGCATCGCTGTTTTTCCTCTCCTGGCGGGCTTGTTCGGCCTCGACCAAGCACTTAATTGACTGAGTGCACCACCCCTCACCCCCAAACCCCTCGCCCCGCCGGGGCGAGGGGAGCCGATGTGGTGAGAGCTCGCAAGAATGACGCCAGGCATGGTCTCGCGAGTTTCGCTATAATCCTTTTCCACTTCGCCTAATTTCTCTGACCTTTTCGTCCTGGTGGACTGACGTTTCTCGCCTGAATCCTGACTTTGCCAGTTCTAAATTCTGAAACAAAAAAGTCAAAAGCGTTGAAGCCATGAATCCAAAACATGCGCCCAAAACGACATTCAGCAGAATGCGAGGTTTATGAGGTCTGTCGGGAGGAAGCGCGGGAGAGATTACCTTTGGATGCATGACCGCGCCCATGTTCCAAGCGGCATCCTGGTATTTCTTGTTGAAGGATGCATAGGTGTCACTCGCCAGCTTCGATACAAGAGAAAGCTGTTCAAAAGTGTTTTCCTTGGTGATTTTCTCCTGCAGTCGCAAAGCCAGTTTCTGTTTGTCGACTCCCAACTTCTTGCGTAACATCTGCATTCCCGCGTTTATCGCAACGATTTCAGAGTTAGCTTCCAGAATCTGAGCCCGAATGTGCTGGTGAAGCAGATCCATCGATTCTTCTTTGATGGGCGTGTTGGGGGAAAGTTTAGCTTTGTCACTTCCAAGATAAGCAGAATTTACGTCCGGGCTGCGCTTCAATTGGATCTCAGGACTTTGCTCTTTTAACTGGGCCAGGAGCCACTCCCGTTTGGCGGTGTTACGAACCAAGGCGATATCCAGCCGGCTCAACTCTGCTTCATTTTTTGACTTTTCTTCCAGCAGGTTCCGAACAGTTTCACGCAACTCTTCCAGCCTTGAAGTTTTGTGGAATTGCATAAGACTCTGGAGAGAAGATTCCGATTCTTGAGCGGCTCGGTCCAATTGGTCCTTAATGAGTAGACGCGTGGCCTGGGTGTCTTTGGCAGCCACTTCTTCACTCAAGGAAATAATACTGGCCGCGAAGAAATTGGCGATATCCGCAGCCAGACGGGCATCGGGGAATTCGCCATTCACTTTCAAAAGCCGCGTACTTTTGAGAAGTTCAACTTGCAGGACCTGTTGACGTTTGAATTTGTCAACGCTTAACCCGTAAGGTGCGTTTTGCAGTCCGAAATTCTCAATAGTCTTTTGGATCAAATAATTGTTATTAACGGAGGTTTGCCAAGAGCGAAGGAGATCGTAATAGATAAAGTCAAGCATTCTGTTGTCAGTGTCAGCCATTCTCGGTTCGGGAATGAACAAAGTGGCTGTCGCACTAAAGGTTTTGGGTAGCAGGAAACTCAGGACAAAGGCACCCACGGCTGCAGTGGCGGCAGACAGAAGTATTAGGTTTTTCCGTTTCCGGAAGATCGTCCATTGATCCCAAAACGTATACTCTCTCTCTACGAAATCCATGTCGCCCTCTCTACTGAAAATGTGTCAAAAGTGGGAGGCGCTGTCCTCAGCGGCGACTTCTGTGGGAGCATGATCAGTCGCACCCAGTCCTCCGTCCCCACATTTCCATCCTTGATGGGGCCGCCCCGGGGCTCCTGCCAAATTCCCTGACCCCGCTCACGGTCGGGCTACTGAACAGGCCCAGGCTTCAACTCGGTAGCCCGCGCGTCAGCAAGGGCTGTGCCCCAACGCGCTCGCCGGACTTTGACCGGACCCTGCTTCAAAAGAGCCTCCGTGAAAGATTAAAGCCGATCGTCAAGTCACTGATCGAGCTGTCAAGACCCAGCGAGGTACGAGTGGCGGAACGAAGCGATACGGTGGTTCCAGGGGAGTTCGAGAGCCCTAAAGTAAAGCTGTGTCGATAAATTTTCTTCTGCACACCAAACATGAACGCAGGGTGTCGCGGCTGTTCCAAGAGGCCGCCCGTCCTCATGATTCCCTCAGCAATGAAGGCGACGGTGGGGCGGAAATCAATAGAAATTCCTGCCCCAACGGCCATGGTGTTCTC
>QHZP01000315.1 GCA_003224715.1 Acidobacteriota bacterium
CAATAGTTCCTAGATTCTGGCGAGCAACTTCATACAGCCGAGAGCTGTGTCTGGCAAGCCAGTTGACCCCTCACCCGCCCTCCACGACCGCCGTCGCTTGTGAACGCTTATCACCCAAATTATGCACCACTGGTATTAGCCTCGGAGAGGCGCAAGATAATAGCCCATGGCGCCAGCCGTGGGCTTTGGGCAGATAGATGAATGAGCCCCGGAAAGACCTACAAGCAATATTGCACAACTATAGGGGCGAAAGACAAGGCAAACAATTTATCTCTCATCCAGATTCTTTCGCCCTGCCGGGCTTGGTTCTTGCATCACCCCGACCCACGGCTGACGCCGTGGGCTATCATCTGAAGCCCCTCCGGGGCTACCCGAGCTGACGCTGAGGGGGCATAATTTGGGTAGCAAAGGTTCACCCTTCTCCCGAAGGGAGAGGCCTGGGAGCTTTGAGAAAGCTCCCAGGGTGAGGGGGACGACTGGCTAACAAACTTGACCAAAGTTTGAACTTCTCCGCCACCAAGGAACCTAGCCTACCGCACGACTTGCATCAGCAGATCTTGTGTCTGTTTCGTCAGCAATTCTTCTTCTCGTAAGTTGCCCAGCTCGGAAAACTTCTGGCGGGCGACTTCGGCCTCCTGCAAGCGACCTTGCCGGATATAAATCTGAGCGATCTTGTAGTAAGGCAGCGGGTACTTTCCATCCAATTCGGCGGCCTTCTGAAAATCCTGGAGAGCCGCCTCGAGTTGGCAGTTGTCCATTTCAATTTTTCCTCGCAAGAAATAGGCTGGCGCAAAGCCCGGCTTCTTCTCCAGGGCGCGATTGATGGAACTAATCGCCTCACGCCAGAGTTGAGGTGACAATCGATACAAAATCATGGCGTGAAGCTGAGACAGGTAAAAATCAGAGGTCTCGTTCTTCAATCCCTTTTCTACGACGTTGCGCGCCTTTTCCAATTCACCCGTCAGGTAAAGAAGAAAGGCTAGTCCTTCACGGGAGGCATCGCCAGCCGGATCTTTCTCCAGGACTTGTGTATAACTCTCAATGGCTTCGCTATATTTCCCCAGCCGAAATTGAACCAGACCCAGCGTCGATCGTAGCGGTAGTGACGAGGAGGATTTTCCCAGCCCCCCTTGCAGCGCTTGCTCGGCCTCCTGTAGCCTTTCCTCTTTCATTAAGGCCAGACCCGCATCGACACAGTAAGTTTCGCTCGAGGGCTCCAGGCGACACGCCTGCGCGAGGTCTTCGCTGCCACCGGTCTGATTCAATCCTTTTTTCAGCTTACCTCGTAAGAATAAGACATCCGCTTTTTGGGTTTCATCGCTTGACTGGATGGAGCCTAAAGTGTCCAGGGCGGATTGAAATTCACCTTTCCGATAGCGCGCCAGGGCAAGGTTATATGCGACGGAGGCTGATTCGGGTCGAAGGAAGCGAGCTTTCTCGAGTACCTGAATAGCATTTGGATAATCCTCGCATTGAGCCAGACCCAATCCAGCAGTGACCAAAGCGTCGAAATCAGGGGTTGTTTTTCCGACCGCAGCGAAGAGTTCCGCGGCTTCCTTCTTGTTACCTTGCTGTTGATAGATAGAAGCAAGATGGAGCTGCGCAGCCGTGAAAGTAGGCAGTATCTGGAGAGCTTGCCGAAAGGCTGCAACCGCGGCTTCCATCTTATTCTGCTTCAGGTAAACAATACCTAATGCGTTCTGGATAATGGCTGAGCGTGGGTAAAGCTTCCTTCCTTCCACGAGCTTTTCCTCAGCGACTGCCAATTGACCCTTGTCAATCAATGGAAGCACCGAGAAAAGGTATTGTTGTTCCTCCCCTGAAGGGGCTTGGGCCTCGGCTTCCCAACCCACAAAGGAAGTAGATAGAAAAACCAGAGCCCAAACAGATCGCCCTCTCATGGCGTCCATGATAAATTAAAGGCCCGTGATGTCAAGCTGCGGTCGGGGTGTGCCACAATGCAGGTCTGTGCCGCTTGAAGGGAATGGAGCCCTATAGAGGCGGCATCCTTGTAGAATGACGCCTACCCTCCGGACGCTCCAAACCCCAGCGGGGCGTCATGACGCTCCTACGGAGCTCTATACATTTTTTTTGGGCCTGTGATCTATAAATATTTCGCCTCTACGAGGCTCATTGCTTCCGTCATTGCCCACAAATTTGTAGCACACCCCTGCGTTCCTCAGATGAATAGCGGTCCTTCCATGCACCATTGTAAAAATGCAACCTATATTTTAAGGCATCTGTCTTTTCAGATTGCCCAGAAAAATCTGGCTTTCTATTACCCCGCGCTGAAATCCAGGGCTGGCCTCACAAGTGCGGTAATTGACTGACGGCTCTTTGATCTTGCAATCCTTTAACAATTGTTATTTTAGTTGTCAGAGCCGAACCAGCTTTATACAATTTCGGCCATGACAAAAGGCCTCTTCTTACTGACTCTACTTCTAGCCACAGATGCCGTCGGCAACGATTCATCGATTTCCGCCCGGGCACACCTGGGCAGCGGCTATAAGTGGATGCAGATGGAGCGCTACAAAGAAGCCAGCCAGGAATTCGAACAAGCTTTACACGATGATCCTGCTCTTAGTCAAGCCCGGCAAGAGCTTGCCATCTGCCAGTTCGAACTGCGTAACTATGAAACGGCTCGCCAACTTTTCGGTGAGATGCTGACAGCTCGAGAAAACTCTGAGCTGGCCAGTTATTATCTGGGGCGCCTCGATCTGGTGGAGCAGGATTTCGATTCAGCCATCCGTCGCTTCCAAGCTCTGGATTTGACTGAGCCCTTTCGAGACGAGCTCTATTACCTTGGCCTCGCTTATTTCAAACAGCAAAAACTCCCGCAGGCAGCTGAAACCCTGAAGAAGTCGATTACCAGTAATCCCCGCGACTATCGAAACCACCAGCTACTCGCCCGCACATATCAGAAGCTAGGCCAAACCAGGCAGGCTGAGAAGGAATTCGCTGAGACCCAGCGCCTGCATGATTATTATCTCCAGGGCACGGTGTCTATCGCTGGTTGCCGATCATTTCTATTGGACGGGCAGCGGGATAAGGCCTGGGAAACTTGTTTTCCGCTGTTGGAAACCGATGATGTGGACAAGCTGGTCAGTATTGGCATGTTGTTTAGTAAGGCCGAAGACTACCCGCATGCGTTGCTGGTCTGGGATAAAGCCCTCGCCCTTGACCCAGATTCTCCTGAGGTCATCTATAATTTAGCCCTCACTTCTTTTCATCTAAAAGATATGCCGCGAGCCCGCAAACACTCAGCTTCTGCCGTTGAGTTGCGTCCTGACTTTTTTGAAGCCAATGTGCTCTATGGAACTATTCTGTACATGTCTGCCGAAGACGAAGCTGCCATCCAGGTGCTGACGCACGCCCACGAACTCCGCCCTGAAGATGGTGAGGTCCGCCGGCTGCTGGCACACGAACTATCCCTTTATGCGGAGGCTCAAATGCAGAAGAACGAGTTACAGCGAGCGACCGTTCTATTACAGCAGGCATCGGCACTCAGGCCGGATTCGGAGGAAATCAAGTCGAAGCTGGCCAAGTTACGCGCCCGTACGTCTCAAAGCCAGCAGCCCTCAGTGATAAAGTAAGCCTTACCGCCAAGTCGCTGAGACCCCAGACAGAATTCTCTTCCAGGTTTTCTCTACTTGTGGCAGCTCCGCGACGCAGCAGCTTGCGAAGCACCAAGGGATATCAAGGGCCCAACGCCCTTGCCCAGTTAGTCTGAGTTTTATGAAAAAGAGAAGGCTTTGCTGTCTTCTGTAGTTCTACTATTTGTTGGCAGAAGTCTAACTGGTATTAAGTTCATTTGGAGGAATATCTCATGCTCTTGATCTTTTTTCTCCATCTGCTCGGCCTTTTAGGCTTTGATCTTCCGGCTGAGAAAAATGTAAACCCGGTTGAGGTGGTTCGCGTTCCCAGCTACTGTGAGGGGATTGTTTTCGATCAGCAGGGAAACGCTTACATCTCTCATGGTAAGTTCATCACGCGTGTCAGTCCCGATGGCAAAGCCAGCAATTGGGCAGAGACCGGCTCTCCCGATGGTCACAAGGTCTTGGCAGACAGTACTCATCTGGTCTGCGACGAGAGCCAGCACGCGATTTTGCATCTCGACGCTCACGGCAAGGTCATCGGAAAAGCTTCGGCTGAATGCGACGGTAAGCCACTCCGTGGTCCCAACGACTTGACCATCGATCCCAAGGGCGGATTTTATTTTACTGACCCGGGCGATTCCAGCCAGGCCAAGCCGATCGGCACTGTGCACTACGTTGACTCAAAAGGCAAGACCCACCTGGTGGCTGAAGGCCTGGCCTATCCGAACGGTATCGTCCTTCGTCCCGACGGCAAAACGCTTCTAGTGGGGGAGAGCGGGTTCAACCGGATACTTTCTTACAAGGTGCTGACCCCTGGCGAGGTCGACCGTATGCAAGTTTTCGCCGATCTGCCCAGCAAGCAGGGCGACCAGATTGATAACCAGCCGGACGGCATGTGCCTGGATGAAGCTGGTAATCTTTACATTGCCCACTATGGCATGCGGCAAGTGCAAGTCCTCAGTCTAGGAGGCAAGTTGCTACGACGTTATCCGGCAGGAAACTTGACTGCCAGTAATGTAGCTTTTGGCGGTCCCAAGATGGACCAGCTCTACGTCACGGGCGGATTGGGAAAGGAGGGTGAGAGTGAGGGTGGACTCTTTCGGCTGGATCTCCGGGGAGTTCGCGGCCTGGTGATTCTGCCTAAAGGGCGAAAGCAGTAAACAGCTCCAAACGAAACAGACCTCAAGAATTCGAGAAAGATCTCAAGTTGCATCGATCGAAGATGTCCAAACTCCAGTACGATGAGGAGATGGCACACTCATTGTCCTTTCGGTAAAGCCGCTCCCGGCATTGAACCTTCTTTGACGAACACTAGCAGTGTGTCTAGCGGAGCCGGATAATTCCTTAGCCAGCGACCTCCTTCAACAATCTCGCCAGTCTTGTCATCCCGCCATCGCCCGGCAGGTAAGTAGACATCACGCTTATTGGCACCCTTTATCTGGACGGGCGCAACCACCACTTCAGGACCCAACATAAACTGATCAAATAGGGCGTGAGTTTCTTCCTCGTCTGGAGCATGGTACCAAAGAGGTGCGAGGATGGGTTCTCCTGTGCGCGACGCCGCCTGGGCCAGCTTGAAGATATAAGGAGCGAACTTGATGTGTTGTCGGCTGGCCTCCTGGGACAATCGTACCACCTCGTCATCGAAGTGCCAGGCGCCAACGGAGAATTGAAGCAATGGCATGAGGGCTGACGCCTGGGCCCAGCGGATGAAGAGTTCTCTGTCGATAACATCTTTGTCATATTGATTTCCGCCCACCATATCAGGCATCACATAAGGAAACCCGCGCAGCGACACAGTGAGGGCTTCAGGTACAATGGCCGCCAGACCGTTCTCTTTTCCCCAAACTGAGTGCTTATCAATCAATCGTTGGATGATACCAAGCGGCTGCGAGTAAATGCCGACACGGGTTTCATTCCAGGCAAAATGGGCCGTGGCTTCCCGGTTGTAAATGTCAGCATACTCAGCGGCTGTGATGTTTTGGGCGGCACGGAGGTCTCGTGGGGTGAAATTGACATCTCCACCATCAAATTTGAAGCCGTCAAAGCCGTAGGCCCGTTGTAAGTAGACCAGTCTGGAGCGAAACGCGGCACCGGCAAATGGGTTGGTAAAGTCCCAGACAGCGGCTACTCCCTGCCACCATTTGATCAGACCTGTGTTGCCTGAACGGTCGCGCACCAGCAGGCCGTCGCTGCGGTGCTCGGCGAAGGTATCGGTATCCACATTGACAAAGGGGTGAGCCCACAGTGTGACACGATAACCCATGCCGTGGAGCTCATCCACCATGGCTTTGGGGTCGGGAAATTTCTTGGCGTCAAACTTCATGTCGCCATACTTTTCCTCCCACTTATCGTCAATCTCGATCACACCGCAAGGTAAGTCGTGGTCGTGGATGGCATGTCCAAATTCCAAAACCTTTTCTTGCGAAACAGCCGTTTTGTATTCGACCCAGGTGGTATAAATCGGCAAGCGGAAGTAATCGGCTGGTGGAACGACATGCGGATAACCCAGCCGGCGAATGACGCGCTGGACCAAGTCGCGGATGTCTTGTCCAATGATGATGTCGTAGGCCAATGAAGAAACGCCCGGCATCTCCACAGACAGCAAACCGTCATCTTGCCCATTCACCTGGCGATTAATGGAATAGCGAAAGTCTCCGGGAGTGCGTACCCAGATGGCAACGCCCCCGGTCGCATACCAGCAGGGCGTCCCCTGTGTGTTGCCCTCTGCCAGGAATTGGTTCTTGACGATGTGGGCTTGATTGAGGGGGAACGTCTGTGGATCGCGCCAGCCCTGAAATCCGCCGCCATACCAGAAACCGGAAGGCTTGAGCCGAAAGCGCAGATTGGGCACAAGGTTAGCTTCGTTATTGAGCAACCAGGTGGTGACTCGGACCGAATCGGTAGCTGGAACTAGCTCTGCACGCGCAGAAGTGCCTTCCAAACTGGTCTCATAATTGAGCACCACTCCGTCCCTGGTGCGCTGGAATGATGCTAGCCTGGTAACCTGCTGGAGTGATCCAAGGTTCGCAGCGGCGTCTCCGGGCTGAGCGCTGTCCAGAATTACCTTGTCTTCCCGGCGTACAGTCAGCCGAAAGCCTTCGCGAGAGAGGGTCACCTCGTAGTTCGAGGTCTTGATTGTTAGTTCCTGGGGGGTTTCTTCAAGTGCGAACGGAAATGATTGAGGTAGACGCCCAGTCTTGCGTACCTGCACTTGCGCCTGGAGTGGCAAGATGGTAAAGACCAGAGTAAGACTCAAAATAGTCGCTAAGAAAGGCCTGCCGGCGAACGGCCTGCTATTCTTGGAATCCATGTCGACCATGGCCAACCTCAAAGCATTCTGCTATCAAACAACCATTTCGATTTCAAAAGTTGTTGACCATTGTACTGGGCTCTGTCCTCTGGAGATTGGACATTGGCGCCACCGAAAAGCGCGCTTGACTGGAGCCGTGAAAAAATTCAAAACCACCCGAGATCCTTGCCCCATCAGGCTCGGCGGGAGCCTCGCCCTCCCGATCAATACCGACGCTTGACAACGGCCATTACTCTTTCATCTTATCCAAGATTTTCTCCATCTGATCCATGACGCGATTCATCTTTTTCATTGTCAGATCGAATGGCTGAGAGCCGGTCATATCAACGCCCGCCTTCTTCAACAAGTGAATAGGATAATCGGCGCTGCCAGAGGAGAGAAACTCGACGTAACGTTTGGTGGCTGCTTGATCTCCTGCCAGCACTTGCTCTGAGAGAGCCGCCGAGGCGGTAAAGGCTGTGGCGTACTGGTACACGTAGAAGTTGTAATAAAAATGGGGAATGAAACTCCACTCTGATTTTATTTCATCATCCACCACACAGATTCCCTTGTCGTGTCCGTAATACTTTCTGGTGACCTCATCGTAGAGCGCGTTTAAGGCATCGCCGGTCAGGGCCTCACCCTTTTCCGCCTTCTCGTGGATGCGAAGTTCGAACTCGGCAAACTGTGTCTGTCTGAAGACCGTTCCCTTAATGCTCTCAAGGTAGCTGCCCAAGAGTGAAAGCCGCACATGTTCATCCTTTATGGTTTTTAGCATATGGTCGATCAAGAGAGCTTCATTAAATGTGGAGGCAACCTCCGCTACAAAGATGGGATAACTGGCGTTGGGGTAGGGTTGATTTTTGTTGGAAAGATAGCTGTGCATGGTATGGCCGAGTTCATGGGCCAATGTGCTCATATCATCATATTTGCCGTTATAGTTAAGCAGCATGTAAGGATGAACATCATAGACAGAGCCGTCGGAGTAAGCGCCGGAGCGTTTGCCCTGGCTGGGAAAGACGTCAACCCAGCGTTCGCTAAAGGCTTTTCGAGTGACAGCAATATAATCGCTACCCAGTGGAGACAGCGAAGCGAGGATATTCTTCTCGGCCTCTTCAACGGAGTATTTCAAATCGACGCCGCTGACCAATGGCGCGTATAAGTCATAGTAGTGAAGCTCATCCACGGCCAGCATTCTTTTTCTTAATTTCAAATAGCGGTGAAAGGTAGACAGATTGGCATTCACATTATCTACCAGGCTGTAGTAGACCTGCACTGGGATGTTATTGGCGTCGAGAGCGCTCTGGAGGCACGATGGATATTTCCTGGCCTTCATGTAAAACATATCTTTCTTCAGGTTGGCGTACAACTGGACACCGAAGGTCCGGCGATATTCGTGCAAGGCGCCAAAGAACGCCGCAAAGACCTGTTTTCTCTCTTCACGGTTCGGAACCGCCCGATGCAAGCTGAAGGCAGCTTGATCGAGCTTTACCTTTTTCCCATCCGTCAGCGCGACCTCCGGATAAGGAAACTCTGCATTGGAAAAGATACCAAAGATGCTGTGGGCACTATCGGCCATTAAGCTGGCATCGGCGATGATTTTTTCTTCGCCTTCTGTGCCTGTATGGGCTTGGCGCCGCAAAATATCGTCCAGGTAGTGTCGATAGACTTCCAACTTTGTTTCCTTCTTCAAGAACGATTCCACGGTGGCCCTGTCCAGCTTGAGAATTTCAGGCTCTACAAAAGCCTCGGCCGCACCCAGGGTGGCTCCTATTTGCCTTATCTCCTGATCCATCGCCAGATACTTCGAATCTCTCGTATCCTCGTCCGAGTGCATGCGCGCATAGCTATTCAGCCTCGCATATTCTTTGGCAAACCGATTCACCACATCCAGGCAGCCGAGAAGTCGTTCGGCATCCTGGTTCAACGTTCCGCGATACTGCTGAAGACTCGAAATCTCCGCCACCAGTTGTTCCTTGGCTTTCTTCCAAGCCTCGTCCGTTGGGTAAATGTCAGCTAAATTCCATTGGTATTGTTCTGGAATTTTGCTCCTGTCTCGTTCCTGACTTAGGGACGAGTTGGCGCCGGCAAAGAGTAAGCCGAGAAACGAAAGCGTCATGGGGGGAAATGAGTGCATAAGGCCACCTTTCATTGAAACGCCAAAACATGTTCCCTACATTTTGGCGAAATGTGGATCTAGAAATAAAGACGATAGATTAATCTCAGAAGCCAATGACATCGGAGGGGAAATGGCAAAGAGTTGCAGACCAAGGACGACAGGGCAAGCTTTTGTGCTGGCCACCGTGAAAGGTTCTCCTCGATTGGGGGTCGATCATTGGCTGGATTGATTGAGGGCGCTGAAGGTTGTCCAGGGAAACGAGTTCATGTCCCGCAAGTACCCCTTCTGCCACTTGAACTCGGGATGACGCAGCAAATGATCGGCTGCTTTAAAGTGAATGCCGCAAGGATGGCCCATGGAGGCGGTAAAGGACATTTGTTCCGCCATAGCCGCATTGCTGACCTTGGCCTGCACTGTGCCGGCCACACCAAACTCCGGCTGCCATGGCGGCGATCCGCGAGGGGAAAGATCAATGTGTCCACAAAGCGTTCGCTCGTTGGGTTCATTCTTTCCAGTAAAGCTGTCGTAATGGTCAGACAGAAGTCGTTGGCCCACCACCACATCCAGCTTGCCCTTGTATTCCGCCATGACCTGATCCCAGCGGAGACGCCGAGCGTTGGCACTCACCCCCATATCGCTTACCGGAAATTCAGTCTCTTCATGAATCAACTTTTCGTTGACCGGAAAATTCGCGCCTGTGAAATAACCATCCTGGCTACGTCTCAAGTTGACGTTCTTGAGGCCGAGCTCAAGGCTGGCAATCTCGTTGGTCTTCCGATCGGCCACCAGCCAGTTATTAGCATAGCCACCATTGTTTCCATCTGCCATGATTCGCGAGAAATCTTCGATGGAAGAGGAATACTGCATGGCCTTGCGAGCCCGCACAAATTCCGGGATTCCGTCCGGGTTCCAGCCGAAAAACCGTGAGATGGTGGTTTCCGTAATCAAGATACCGGCGGAGTTCACTCCGAAGTCGTCGGCGCTGTGGATTAAGCCAGGGAATCCATCCATCAAGACACGATGCCCCTGAACCGGGACCAGATCGAAGATGATATTCCAACGCTCTCCATCGAGGTATCCGGTCCAGGCGTTATGCCCGATCACTACTCTCCCGTCCTTGGTGTAACTGCCAGTGGCCACAAACGCACTGCACCGCTCTCCCGGTGCCATCGCTCGATTCTGTGAGACCGCCGGGTGCTGCTTCTCATACCACTTCACATAGTAGGGATTCATTTCCAGCCAGGCGTTCATCGCGACCACATCCCACAGCTCCAGCTTCATGCCTCGAGCACTTAGACCCGTAACAATACCTTGCAATTCATCTCGATACTCCTGTTCAATGTGGGGCCACAGCACGGTGCTGGCCGCGTCGCGGAAAAACTGCCAATCTTTCTTGGTATCCTGGCTCATTTCCAAGGCAATGACTTTCTGGGCCTCCGCAATCTCCGGGGCCAAAAGAAACCCATGCTGAAAGCCAATTTCCGTCGGGGTGCCCTGCAGATGCACATAGATCCAGCCATTATTCATTGGGCTGCGAAAGGCACTTTTGAGACGGGGGTCACGTCCTCTCGGGCGGGACAGGAGGGCCAAAGTGGCTACAATAAGCAAAAGGCTCACTGTGAGGGTATAACGTCGCATAATGGCTCCTAACCGAAAATGTTTTGCAATCTGCCGGACTTCCTGAAATCGACACCCTGTAATCAACAAGGAACTGAGTAAGACCCCAAGAGACTATCTTGGTTGTTGCAGAACAGTCAAGAACTGAACCGAGGCAAATTTGTGGGTTATTTCCTGAAATGCAGACCTGTGCCGCTTGAAGCGAAGGGAGCCTCGTAGAGGCGGCATCTTTGTAGAAAGACGCCTACCCTCGGGATGCTCGAAGCCCCAGCGGGGCGTCATGAGGCTCCTACGGAGCTCTGTCCATTTTTTTTGCTTGTGAACTATAAATATTTCGCCTCTACGAGGCTCATTACTTCTGTCATTATCCACAAATTTGTCGCAGACCCACCGCGGAAGCAGGACCACGTCTCTGGGAGGAACGGCTTCTACTTCCGGCTCGACCGCCGCCAAAGCCTCCTTCAATGAGGATCACCTTCAATTCCCTCTTCGAGAGAAAGCCGTTAGAGTACCGCGACTGTAAGTGAGCGGCTCGATTTTTAATTTTTTCGCCTGCCAGTCGAGAAATTTCCTGGCTCAGTTCCTGGTGCTTGTCCATGATGGTCCGGCCCCAAATCAACAAGGGTTGGGGCGTATTGCTCCACTCAGCCTCGGCGCCATACAGATAATAAACGTCCCAGATCAATGTGCCCTGGTAATCCGGCGTCACGTTTTCCTTGAACCAGCGGCCAGCGATTTTCTCCTTGTCCCAGAAATGAGTCACCCGGGGATCTGACATGGTCTTTTGGGCCGACGGAAACGCCAGCGGGCTGTCCCAGGGAAGCATGGAAAACCAAATAGAATAAACTTGAATGTTCAAGGAAGGATACTTTTCCAAAACCTCTTTCTGCACCCAACGGGCGCCGTCGGCACAGACAGATCAGGTCGGTGAGACCAACAAAATGAGACGGGGCATACCCTTGCCTTCGTTGAAGCGAGAGCGAAGCTGGTCAATACCCGTGAGCTGTCTCGCTCCCGAGAGCGGATCGAGAGTCTGACAACAGGTCAGACTCAAGAACAGGAGAGCCAAGCTTATCGGCAAGGTGAGAGATTTGGGTCGCATGCAGTCACAATGTCTT
>QHZP01000316.1 GCA_003224715.1 Acidobacteriota bacterium
ATAAGGTAGCATATTTTCTGCTCAATTGGGGGAAGAGGCTTGGTGGGTTTCCAGAGCACTGTTCAACACAGGACATCCTCCTGCAAATTCAAAGGGGGAATCATCCGTGTTCATAGGTCGTGCCACCGCCGCGCAGCATGAGGGGCTCTCCTGAAATCAAAGGAGGGGTGATGTGAAGCGCGGGGGCTGTCTCGAATGCCTGCCCTCACTTCAAGGCAATCCCCGTTTACCCTTCCCTTTTCGTACGTTTGTCCATCAAGTCTAGGTAGTCGTCTCGGATGGGCGTGAAAACATCAAGGATTTTGACGGGGCCTTTTATGGCAAGCGCCCCATGCGGAGTATTCGGGGGAATCAGGTAAAGCGCGCCCTCTTTCAGCGCTCTCGTTTCCGAGCCAATCGTCATTCTTATTTGTCCTTCCAGTAAAATTCCCCCTTGCTCATGGAAATGAGTATGCGTCGGAACCTCTGCTCCTTCTTCCATCTCCACGTAGGAGAACATCAGGTTTTGACCATAGGGAGTGCGGATCCGCACTCCTGGGAAAGGCTCACTGGAAGGGATTTCCAAAAGATCAATGAATGTCATATAGTTTTCGCTCCGTTCTCCTACGAAAATAGCAGAAATCCGAGTCCCGACCGTCACGGAGGGGCAGACCGGCCGATTGCCTCAACCGCTCCCTAACGGTCGCGGCTCGGTCCAACTTTTTCATGCTCTGTGTCACCGCTCCAGAAGGCCTCTGAAAATCCCCCATCAAGGGAGCGTAGGGGGTGTCCTTCGGCTTTCCAGTGGCATGTTCACCATAGGACATCCCCCTGCTCCCCCTTCGAAGGGGGAATAATTTTCATCCTTCGTGGTGCCGCCTCGCGCCCATGAGCGGCTCCTATGAAAATAGCGGCAAAGTGTTACAAAAGGTAACAAACGCAAGTCAGAGGCCGCTCGTTTTCATGCTTCGTGGTGCCGCCCGCGCCGGCATGGGCAACTCCCGTGAAAATCCCTTCTTGGGAGGGCAGTGAAAAAATTGGGAGGGCGAGGCTCCAGCTGAGCCTCATGGGGCAAGGACTCGCTGGGGCGATGGCTCGCCAGGAGGCTCGCCCTCCCAATTTTTTCACTGCCCTCCTCTCCTGGAGGTGACTGATGTTCATCGCCGGTGGTGATCGGAAGGATCATGAGAAGCTCCTGTCAGCGACCGGTCCGTCGGATTGCTGAGTGGGCCAGCAACGCATAGTCTCGGCCGCCGAAACTCCGAGCATCGTAACCAAACCTTCAAGCCGAAAATCAATTAGCAGCTTTGGTCACCAACACTCTTTCCGCCGTGCCGCGGAGGCTTTCTTCGGCTAAACCTGGAAGCGTGAAAACGTTCTCGCGCAGAGACGGGGGGCGCAGGGCGTGCGTGGTTCCACTCACTTCCGTCCGTAGTGGTCCTCCAGACGCACAATATCGTCTTCATCGAACTCACCGAAGGAAATTTCCAACCATCGACTTGGCCGATCCCCCACGCCAGCCATTCGGTGTGTGGTTCCATGGGGGATGAAAATTTCCTCGTAAGGCTTTGGTTTCCAAACCTGATTACCCAGGGTAACTTGAAGACCCGAGTCAAGGGCCACCCACAGCTCATCTCGGTGATGGTGGTATTGCAAGGAAAGAATATCGCCGGGATTCACAGTGATGATCTTCACGGTGCTCACCTGGTTGTGCGTGTAACGACGGAATCCACCCCAGGGCCTCCTTTCTTCGTAGATACTGGATCTGGGATCCTCTTTGTCCTTTTTGGCCATGACTCTCCTTTAGGTAAAACTCTCCAAACATCCTTGGTTGGAATTCGTGTGTGCGCAGTCTCAAAAAATGGCTTCGCCTTTTTTGCTTAGCTTCTTGATTTCGGAAAGAATCCAATGGGCCTGCTGGATTTGATCTTTGCTCACGCAGCTTTTGCTGAAACGCATGGCATTGTAAATTCGAGTAAGCCGTTCTACTTCGCCTCGAATCAGTTGATTGGTGAAGGTCTCTACAAATTCGTTTGGGGTCAAGTTTTTTGGCTTGGCCTTCCCCTTGGAACGGAAAAAAATTAGCATCTCTCCATAGAAGTGAAGGGCCAGAGTGCCATCGCCCTTGCGAATTGCGTTCTTGACCAGGAGTTGCCTTTTTAGCCCATTGTACAGGCGAAGGGCCAACCAGCCTCCCACTCCAAGGACGGCGCATAAACAAGGAAACTTCCACCCAGCCTGCCTGGCAAAACCAATAATACCCCGGCTCCCCGCAAAGAGAGCTTCCTGAATACCGATGGCCCCTTTATAAAATTGGCGTCTACCTTGGTCCGCCCATCGGGTGACCTTTTCCTGAAGATCTCTGAAAAGCGAGATTTGCGACACTTCATCGTATCCAAGGACCCACTCCCCCCAAAATAGCTCAAAAGCGTCCAGGTAATTGTTAATCGTCGTAAGAAGGGGATGGCGCGGAGTCGTCGTCTCACTCGAACTCGGAGTCGGATCATAAGTTTGCCAACCATGCTCCAGACATTGAGCTTCCACCCAACTGTGAGCGTCTTTGCCTCGAATGATGTAGTCGCCGCCAATATCGTTATACTCGCTGGCTCGAAAACCGTTTACGATCCGTGAAGGAATTCCCAATGTCCTCAGCATTACCACCATCGCGGATGCAAAATATTCACAATGACCTTTCTTACTCTCAAACAGAAAAGTGGCTATGGGCTGCGGCTGTTCCAACTGCGAAGGTTCCAAAGAGTACCTATAATTGGTTTGCAAATGTCTTTCGATTTTGTTGGCCTTCTCTTCGAGGGACTGGGCGCCGAAGGTCACCGACCTGGCAAGATCCAAAATACGCTTGTCGAGGCGGGGCAGTTGAAGATAGGCCGGTTTTACTTGAAAGGAAATTTCGGCTTTTTCGACGACGGGAACGGTGCCTCGCGGTAATGCAGAGTCTGCTTGGTAGGTCAAACGGTTGAAAGGATGAGGTCGGGCAATTATTGAGTCGTCGCTGGGATCGTAGATAAAAGGATAGACATTGCCGCGCAACGTGAGGATCTGATCTAAAGTGAACAAGTAGGAGGTAGAACAGGGTTCCAGCATAACCTGATATTTCACCAAGGCAGACGGGCCTGGTTCGCGAATCTTAAAAACTTGTCCGGAAGGAAATGAATAGGGTGCTCCTTTCACGCGCTTTGACCAATTTCTTCCGTCAAAATGATCCAGCGTCACGCCGCGCCATTTAAGGCCCTCGAAACGCTTGCGGTCTCCATTTACTCTTACCCGCATCACGATCGACGGATCGAGCTGAATAATTCCGATACTCCCTAGTCGAATGCGGTCAGAAAAGCCGCTGAGGCTTAGAGTCTTACTCAGGGTCCGACTAAAATAGCCTGCGCCAAATCGAGGAATGGCAAAAAAAAGAGCAGTCCCCAAAACGGAAATAATGCACAAGCTGGCTGATGAAACCAAAAGAATGGCGCCGACGGCGCTTCTCTGTTCTGCCAGACCCAATCCTAATTCGGCCGGCTGCTGAATATGGGCATCTTCTGTGCCAATTGCCAGGCCTTTAGATCGAGAAAGGGAAGCCTGCAGGGCCCGTTTCATTTCGAAGCTCATCAAAGCGGCCAAACACACGAGAACAAACACGAGAAAACCCACAAAGAAAGAAATATTAATTGTCAACGAAGAAGCTGCCAGGACCTGAAGAAAGCTCAAAAGGATGAGATAAAAATAGTCCCGGTTTCCTTTGGGTTGATATAGCTTCACCAGTTGCACAAAGAGAATCAAATGCAACGTGGCGGGCACAAAGGACCTGGAGAGAAGAAACATGTCCGCCACAAACAGCGGGAGATACAGCCAGGTTAGAAAATTGGCTTGCCGTACAGTAAGTTGGAATCTTTGACTGAGTCGGGAGCTGAAGCTAGCGCAAAAAGGGAGGAGGAAAATCCAAAGGACCAAAGCAGAAAGCTGTTCCGCCAGAACCAGCATGCTGAAGCCGATGGTGACAAGCAAGTAGGTGAGTGCGTGAAAGAAACGATCAAGGGTCCATTGGGAAAAGAGGGGACGTCGAAACATATTCAAGCTACAGTTCTCGCATGAAAACAACGTGTGATGAATTCCAAACGGAAGTGGGGATGGCTCCACGTGGGTGGCTGGTAAACAGGATCTTGAAGGCTGTATCTTTGGCCAATTCTGTAAGTGAATGAGTTTTTCCGGAGACGGGTTCAATGAGGGCCAAGAGCTTTAAGATTTCCAGCAGTCCCTCCCCTGATGGTCTAAACGATGTCGATGCCTCCGGGGTAACCAGGCGGATTTCACTTCCCATCTCGTGAAAGTGGCGGACGGCATTGGCGCAAAGCTTAATCGCCTTTTCAAAGGCAGGTCGATCGGCCTCATCGAATGTCAGGAAAAAGTTGTCGAAGACGAAACAACACTTGCGATCCTCTTCCTGAGTAAACTCTCGCAATTTTAATCTTCCTGTCTTGGCAGTGGCCTTCCAGTCCAGGAAGCGAGCATTGTCCCGGCTCGAGTAATCCCGGATCGAATATAAATCTGATCCCCATCCACGATAATGGCTTTCCAAAGCGCCGTTTAACAAAGGGAGCATTTCGAAAAATTCCTCAGGAGGAGCAATTTCCGGAAATACAATGATCTCGTGGTCGATGCGCATTCTCTTCCTCTTTTTCACGAATCCAAAGGGGAAGCGAGTCGAAATTTCTACCTCTGGCTGAAGGTATCGGCCCCTGCGTCCAAACTGCATTCTGACCTTTTGCCGGGACTGAGTTCCTCCGGGTAAAAAAGGATAATAGGCCTGCCGGCCAAGTCGGAAGATGGTATTTTTGCCAGTCGATCGCTTCAAGCTCGAGGAGGGTTCCTGACCTTCCACTGCGAGGGAGAATGAAGGGAGCCAGGATTTAAG
>QHZP01000803.1:0-604 GCA_003224715.1 Acidobacteriota bacterium
GTTGCCATTTGAGTCACTTGTGGGCCCGGACGCAGAGCACTTGATTGTTTCGCATCTTGTCGATTACACACCCTCGGCAACGGTGCTTTTCCTCATGAGAACGGAAGCCGCAGCTGAACGAGGAAGCCTGCCGTTTCTTGGGATCGGCGATATACCGGCCAGAAAAAAAGATGGCGGCCCGGCTGCAGCGTTTCAGCGGTCGAGCCAAAAAGAGAAGGATCGAAGGCCGTTTCCGTTGGAAACGGTGCGTCTCAGTTCTCTGCCAGCCAGTAGAGACGAAGTCATGGCGCTTTCAGATCTGATTGGCGCCAAGAGTGTGCAGTTGGTGGGTGAGAAGGCGACTGAAGCTGCGCTTAAGGCGCAGCCATTGTCTGAGTTTCGAATCTTGCATTTTGCAGTCCATGGGGTTTCAAGCGAGAAGTTTCCGAGGAAGTCGGCACTGGTGATGGCCCCGGATCCGGCGTTGAGCGAAGATGGCCTCTTTGAAGCGTGGGAAATTAGCCGGCTACGCCTGAGCTCCGATCTGGTGGTACTCTCCGCTTGCGACACGGGTCTGGGGCATCTCGAAATAGAGGGTGTCTCCAATCTTGCGAGTTCTTTCCTC
>QHZP01000803.1:640-1124 GCA_003224715.1 Acidobacteriota bacterium
GCACGCTGATGAAACAGTTTTATTCGTATCTGGTCCAGGGAATGGACAAAGGTTCCGCGTTAAGACTTGCGAAACTGGCTTTGATCGATCTGTATGGACGCAACAAGGCTGTCCCCTTCTTCTGGGCAGGCTTTGTGATGATTGGCGAGAGTTCGACACCCATTTTCCCGGAACCCTGAGCTCGACTAATTCCCTTAATGTATGGTTGCCAGGCTGAATAAGTTGGCTTTCGTTATTGCCTGCGTGCTGCTATGTTCTCACTGCAGTCGGGTGGAGGAATCTCCGCGCCCGGTGGATGCAGGCCCTAAGAAAGCTGGCATATTTCGCATTGCGTTCGGTTCCTGCGCTAAGCAGGACAGACCACAGACCATTTGGAGATCAATTGTTAACAGCAGTCCCGATGTTTGGGTCTGGCTTGGAGACGCGATTTATGCAGACCGGAAAGAAGATCTGGCATCGATGGAAAGACACTACCAACTCCAGA
>QHZP01000803.1:1195-1867 GCA_003224715.1 Acidobacteriota bacterium
AGAGCTTCGAAAAGAAAGTTCAGAGCCAGCGCCTGTACCTGGACTTCCTGGGAGAAGCAAGGGACAGCCCGCGCCGGCAGCAGGAGGGAGTTTATTGGTCCTATCTACTTGGGGAAAAGGAACGACAGGCCCATCTGATTCTACTCGACGTGCAGTACCATTGTGATTCTCCTGGTCCCGAGAGTGACGTCCTCGGTGAACGCCAATGGGCATGGCTCGAAAAGGAACTGCGAGAAACCCATGCACCAGTAAATCTGATCTTTTCTGGGATGCAAATCATCGCCAGCGAACATGCTTATGATAAGTGGGCCAACCATCCGAAGTCTCGCCAGCGGCTCTTGACGGTCATCCGGGAAAGCAGAACTCCAGGAGTCATCTTGGTCAGTGGAGATCGACATCTTGGAGAAATCTCCAGGATGGAATCTTCCGAAACACCGTATCCTCTCTATGACGTCACATCGAGCGGCCTAACTCACCATGTCGACTGGATCTGGCACAGCCGAAACCTTTTTTTACCCGAAAAGAACCACTATCGGTTGGGACAGCAATTCACAGAGAGGAACTTCGGTGTCATCGATATCGACTGGACCACTAATCCTGCTCAGATTACTCTCGAGGTGAGAGACGAAAAAAACGGAATTCGACTTGCAGAGCGCGTCGAACTTTCCCGAT
>QHZP01000317.1:0-4684 GCA_003224715.1 Acidobacteriota bacterium
GAATTTGTGTGCGGCGTGGAAGCCTTCGGCCCCTCAAATTTAGTCACACTGCTGACGAATATCCCCCCGTATTGGGAGCCGATCAAATCCCTGCTGTTCCGGCGTGTCGGCAATCCAAAGACCGAAGAGGAATTCCTGAAATCGCGCTCGCCGCTTTTCAAAGCAGAGCAGATCAAGGCAGCGCTGCTGGTCGTGCAGGGTGCCAATGATGTCCGCGTCAAGCAAGCCGAAAGTGATCAGATTGTGGCTGCCATGCGCAAGAACTCGAGGCCGGTTGACTACATTGTCTTTCCAGATGAAGGTCACGGTTTCGCGCGGCCTGAAAACAACTTGATTTATTATGCAGCCGCTGAGACGTTCCTTGCCAAACATCTGGGTGGTCGTGCCGAGCCTCCGTCCGAGAAGGAAAAGGCGGACGCTTTCTTGAAGTAAAAGTGGCCTATTCGGATTGCCGATTTTGGATTTCCGATTGCGGATTGAAATGTGGACTTTGGACTTTCAACCTTGAACCTTGAACTTTGAACCTCAGCGGGACGGCCAACTTCTTTTCACTGTTGGGCGATGAGTGAACAGTGACAAGTAATGAAGGAACGGCTAAAGCGGAAATGGCGGATCTGTATTTTATGGAACATCCTTCCAACAAAACCCGTATGGAGATCAAAAAGGCCGAAAAAGGCCTCGTGCAAGACAAGAAAGGAGATGCAGTATGAAAGTCCGGAAATCTTGGCGTCCTTGGATTGGGTTGTGCCTTATGATTCTGGTAGCCTGCACAAGCCGCCCCAAGCAACCGCCAAAGGAGCAGGTATTGAAGTCTTCAGAGGACCCGGAGCTGAAGCTGGTTTCGGATATGATCGACGAAATCGGCCAAGAAAACGGGCGATACCGGAAGGGAGGAGGAAAGCCCTCGGACCCGGACCATCCTGTCAGAAAATGGGCTGACATCCTATGGCGGTATCATGAGCTCCACCCCGGAACTCCCGCCTCGGCCGAAGCCGCTAACATGGCGTTGCGCGGGTTTGTCTACACCGGCCAGGTCGATGGCGCCATCGCAAAAGTGGAGACATTCAAGCCCGAGGACCCTGCTTGGGAACAAGTGGTGGGCCCTCTCTTCTACGCTGCCAGTGAAAAGAAGGACTACGGCTTTTTCATCAAGAAGGTGGAGTCTGTCCTTCAGCGGGCGACCGACAAGAAGGCCAGAGCCGCACTCTGGCTGAACCTGGGAGAGGCCTATCGGGAGCAAAAGCAAATAGAGCGCGCCAAAACTGCATTCGAAGGCACCGTTCGAGAATCTCCAGAATCCGATTACGCCAGGAGTGCCAAAGGGAACCTCTACGAAGTCACCTCTCTCAACGTAGGCCAGGCCGCTCCTCAGTTTGCAGCTAAAACGATGGACGGTAGGAACATCTCCCCGGCAGACTTGAAGGGAAAGGTCGTCCTGCTGAATTTCTGGTCAACTTGGTGACCGCCCTGCGTAGAGGAGGTTCCTCTATTGAAGAAACTGGATAAGAAGTTCGCGAAGCAGGGCCTTGTGATCGTGGGACTTTCGATGAACACCGAATTGAAGCCTGTACAGGAAATGGTTGCTCAAAAGAGTATCAAATGGCAACAGGTCTGTGACGGGAAGGGTTTCGACGGGGAATTGCCAAAACTGTTCAATGTCCAGGGAACTCCGGCTGACTATGTCCTGGATCGTAACGGGAAGATTGCCGGAAAGAGACTCTCTCATGAAGAACTATCTCGAGTGATTAGCCAAACCTTGAGAAATTAGAACCGCCGTCTTGTTGCAAAACCACGAATGATTTTTGGCAAAAAGGAATAAGCGTCTTGTTTACCTCGGAAGCAGAGTTCGCGGATCATTGGTGACATTATCGATGACCGAGGCGTAGGCTGCGAAGGCCCCATATTCGCTGGCTGGGAACACTGATAAGCTTGCGCCAGCAATGTTTGTTGTCACGCCCAGATCACGGGCGATCCGGCTGATCTGTTTCATTCCAAGAGGCGGAAGAGTGTAGCGGCCGGTTCCCAGCGTTTTTCCATCCGGATCGAGCAAGGTCACTTCGACCTCGAACGTCGTCGTCGTGATATTGGTCAGAATCAAGTTAGTCCGGAAGGCAAGATCTTCACGGATACCACTAATCGATCCCACCACGCCCGGGGAAATAAATTCCCGGATACTGGGAACGCTCTGGCCAAAAGTGCCTCCGGCTCCCGGAGTCGATGTTTGGCTCATCAGCGCCAGATCTGAATTGGTAGAGGTCATGCGAATGGCCCCGTAGCCTGACGCCAAACCAAAAACAGACTGCAGCACGTCGTTAAACATGACTGATTTGCCGGCTCCCAATGCGAAGAGTTTCTCAGAGCCGGCTGTCCCGTCGACGTCATGACCAAGAAATTTCAATGTGAAGGATGCATCAACGATGCCGGCATTGGCAACAGTGATATCTGTGGTATAGAAAGACCCACCGACGCCACCTGCTCTGGCACTGGACGGTAGAATCCAGATTCCGGGGTAGGCTACTTTGGAACCACTAACAGCCACCCGGATGTGTGTTTCGGCCAACGTGAAACCGGAAGAGTCTAAGGCGATGGCTTGCAGTTGATGGAAACCATCCCAGGCGTCCGATGTCTCCCATTGGGCGGTGAAAGGTGCCGCCGTACTTTGGCCCAGAGAACTTCCATCAACTCGGAACACAACCTGTTGAACAATTTCGTCGCCGCTGACCGCGGCCTTCACAGTTACGGAGCCGGTGAGCACAGAGTCAGGACTCGGGGATTCGATGCGAATGGAGGTTGTCGGCGCCACGATGGCAAAGCTGCCGTCGCTGGCGTCCGAAACCTGTCCTCCCGTCGCACTCACTCGGATTCGAGCGTTGGTGGCTACGGTGTTGGGGGCTGTCCAATAGTATAAGCCCGTGTCAGCAGTCGCGCTGGTGATGGTGGAGTAGGTCACGCCGTCATCGAGTGAGACCTCAATCTTTACGTCCCAGGTATTTCCTGTGGATGTCCAAAGGATAGTGTGAGCAGAGCCCGCTTGCCATTTTTCACCTCCATTGGGTGCCACGAGAGTAAGGCTCGAAGGGGGCTCCTGTGAAAGGGTAATCCCAAACATCCCGCCGCCCGTGGTTCCCGCATAGAGCGTGTGATGGTCTTGGACGTCAATCAACAGGGCGGACACGCTCCGATCTGTCAGCCCCTCGTTGAACGGGCTCCAGTGTGCTCCACCATTGGTACTGCGGTGGACACCCGTCCAGGTGGTGGCATAAATAACTCTCGAATCGTTCGGATCCAACACCAGCGACGTCAGATTGCCAAAGAACGCTGACTCGAGCCATGTCCAGTTTTTCCCACCGTCGATGCTTTTGAGAATGACGGATCTGTTGTATCCGTACAGTATCCGAGAGTCATGCGGATCAACCAGCAATCCCGAGAAGGCGGGAAAAGCAGAGAGGTTGTTAGTGCGCTGCCAGTTCGCTCCGCCATCCTCGCTCCGATAGAGACCACCTCCATAGGATGCGCCTCCGGCAGTCGAAACGTAAAGCGTGTTGGATTTCTGGGGGTCGATGGCCAGGGCCGAGATGCGTGGGTCGATTAACCCGGAACTAGCGTCACTCCAGGTACGTCCCCCATCCAAACTTTTCAACACGCCTCCGCCAAAGGTGAATCCGTCAACGCCCACAAAAAGGATACTGGGGTTGCTGGGGTCAATTGCAAAACCCTTAATTCCAAAAAACGTCAGGACGCTGACCCAGGTGTCTCCAGCATCTCAAGGGTTTTAAAGAGACCGTCAGCGCCCGTAGCGTATAGGGTGCCTCTATTCACAGGGTCGATGAATAAGTGCTCGAGAAATGAGAGGTCGGCCAAGCCATGGCTCCGTGGCTCCCACTTGACGCCGCCATCGCTGCTCTTCAGGATTCCAATCCCAGGAACAATGGCGAAAAAGGTCTTGGAATCAAAAGGGTCCTGGACCAGAGCGTCCATACGAGTGGCGCGCAAACCTGAATTCATTGGCTTCCAGCTTGCACCGCCGTCGGTGCTTTTTAAGACGCCCGTTGGGCTTCCGGCATAAAGGGCCTGCTGGGGCGAGGAAGAGACTGCCAACCCGGAAATTGAAGTGCCTATTCCTCCGGCTGGAATCGGAGTCCAGCTCGATCCGCGGTCGGTTGTCTTGAAAATGCCTTTGGATCCTGCAGCGTATACAACACTCGAAATTCTGGGGTCAACCGCGAGTAAACGGATCGAGGACTGATCGAGACCTTGATTCACCGGAGTCCATGAGGTGCCGCGGTTCACAGTCTTGAACACACCTTTGTCAGCGCCTGCGTAGAGAGTACCCGGAGCGGAAGGGTCCACGGCTAAGGCGGACACCAGGCCCGTGCTGGCACTATTGAAGCTGAGGGTCCAGTTGACACCACCATCCAGGCTTTTGAAGATTCCGTCTCGTGTGCCCAGGTAGAGCGTGTTGACATTGGTTGGATCGATGGCCAACGCGAAAGCAGGTGCTTGATTGAACGCGCCCGAACTCCAGGTCTGACCGCCATCCAGGCTCTTGAAGAAATTGGTCATGGAGTCACCGGCAGCATAAATCGTGGACCGATTGGCGGGATCAATAACCAGGGCCTGGATAGACTCATCCTGCAAACCGATAAGGGACCAGCTTTCGCCGCTGTCCGTACTCTTGTAAACC
>QHZP01000317.1:4714-7529 GCA_003224715.1 Acidobacteriota bacterium
CGACGTAGTCATACCACGCACCGCTATAGGCAAGCTTCCAAGTGGCCCCGCCATTGGAGGACTTGAAGAGCCCATGACCGGCGGCAGCCAGAACGACATCAGAATTGGCGGGCGAAATGAAAAGCGTCCCGACATAGCCGCCGTCGGGCCCCAGGCTGGTCCAAGTGTCTGTCCCAGCTTGCGCTTTGAGTGGAAACAGAAAAATAACCGGTAGGAACAGCGCCAATGCCGGCAGTAAGAGTTTGAAGTCTCTTCGATCTTTTGAAAGCCTGCTCGCCATATCCGCAATTCCTGCCATCAGCTTGGTTTCGTCATCTCCGTGAAACCTCAGAGCGCGCGGCCAGTTTCCGCACATTGCTCCAGCGGAAAAGGCCGTTTCTGGCCTATGCCACTGTCGCGGAGGAACCACAACGCCCCGTCTGGACGCCGTTGCCCCTCAGAACGACCTGGATCGGGTCTATTTACCAGGCACGTCTATCCAAAATAGCCGTTTGAAGAATTTAGAGGAGAAAACGCTCCGAATCAGAATAAGTTTACGTTGTTGTAGAGAACAAGACAACTGAAAACGAAGAGTGGACGTATCATATACATACAGCCAAGTGTCTTTTCCAAAATCGCTCTTAGATGAACCCCGGCTTTCGCCGAGGGACTGCAGGTCGAACATTCTGGAGGGTAAGTTGCCGTCCAAAGCCGCCGTGGTACGTCCCTCATACCGCACACTACTGCATCACTCCGTTCAGTCAGTCGGCTGGCTCACCCCTCACAGTTGCAACCGGGATTCGCCGTTAGAAGGTGTTTAGCCCAACGTCCTCACAAGTTGGCGTTCCCTCTTAACACTCATCGTGGAATTGCGTGCCTGAAAGGCAACCTTTTCAGCCATGGAAAGTATCTATTAGACTCGCCGCCCTTTTTGAAGGAGTCCACTCTCAATCCGATGCTTTGGAAGGAGGCCTGCCATGAAGCATGTGTTTCTATCAACCTTTACTTCAAAACATTTCATTCGTCTCCTAATGCTCCTGGGTTACCTTACGATTCTTCAGTCACAATACGTTTTCGCACGCGAGGAATGGTTTCGTGGCCTGGATTTGGAGCAGGGGGTTTCCCAAGCCAGCCTGGTGTTAGTCGCCCGCGTGGCGGAGGTAACAGAGACCAAACTCACGCTGGGGGGCAAAGTCGAGCAATCCCTGCGGCAGTTTAAGTTTCAACCCTTGCAAGTACTGAAGGGTGTGTTTTCGCGCGAGGTGCTTTTGTTAAACAGCAATGACCTGGGTGGCTATCAGTTTGGAAATGCAATCCAGCAGATCAAGACCGGAGAGGTGCGAATGCTGATCCTGGGACGCTCGAGAGAAGGGTATGCCATCCGGCACGCGTCTTCCACCCTTGACCACGCTTTGCCCCGGTTGCGCGATGGGAATGATCGGCTGATCGAGGCGGTAAAAGTGTTGATCAATGTCGATGAGAACCGCGACCGGGCCAGGAAAGTGACTCTGCTGATGGATGGACTGCGATCGATGAACGGGCCGGCCTGCGTGCCCCTGCTCGCCTCTCTGCAGCGCCGCTCGCTACTGGCAGCTCAGACCGCCCAGACGGCAGCGGCCGTCGTGGGGCGCCTCAGTGACTCATCGCCTTCCGTACGCGAGATGGCTGGGAAGACCCTTCACTCGCTCCTGGAAGCTGATTATCTGAATCAAGCCTCTTTGCGTGACCAGGTTGTGGAAGGTCTTGCCACGGCGCTTGAAAGAATGGATGGTGACGTGGCAGCACGTGTCGCCACCACCGATGCTCTGGGGGTGGCGGGAACTCAGGCGGCCAGTAATGGGCTGGTCAAAACCCATCTTCAACTGACTTCGCCCAAGAGCACGTTTGCTGAAAGGGTTGCCCAGTGGCGGGCCGTGGGCGGGCTCAAGTTGAATACCCAGCGCAATGCGCTCTTGACCCAGCTTGACGAATTACCTCTGGATGCGCCTCCCGAGACTCAGCAGGCGGCTGAATGGGCTCTTGCGCAACTCGATCCTGGAGAATGCGCCAGGCGGCTGGCACTTCGAATAGAGAACAAGGTAGCTGCCGGTTTGCAAAAGTACACTGAAATTCATTCCCTGCGTGAATTACCCGCTGCTATGGCTGTTCCTGGGCTCTTGGAAGTATTTAAGCTCCCGTTGGACTTGACCGAGCGGGTTTCGTTTGCCTCAACGTGCGGCAAAGTACCGGACCCACGGCTGGTTCCTCCCTTGGCAGAGCTGCTGGATCCCCATGAGCCGCAACTGCGATGGCACACAGTCGAGGCGCTCAAGAAAATTGACACCGACGACGCTGCCCAGGCCCTTCAGCCGCACCTGTTGGAAGAAGCCGATCTTCTGCGAAAACTGGAACTCGCAGAGTTCTTGGGCCGCCATGGATTCCGGGACGGCTATCCGTTCGCCGTGGAACATATGTCTGAGCGTTCGCTTCGAGAGCAGGCAGTCGCGGCGCTGGCGGCGATACGGGAGCCGCGAGCAGTCGATGAGCTGCGCCGCATCCTCCAAACGAGTCATGATCTCACCTGGAACAGCGCGGCTGTGCTGGCCCTTGGAAGGCTCGGTCAAAGGGAGCTCGCTCCACGGTTCCTTGAAATGGTTCAGGACCTGAAGAATCCTATGGCACCCGCGGCACTCATGGCGCTTGGAGATCTCCAGGAAGCAAAGGCCATCGACAAGGTTCGGGAGGGGCTTAGCTCACGAGACCCGGAAGTAGTCGCCGCCAGCGCTCGAGCTGCCGGCAAATTGCTGGCTCTCTCCACAGTGAAGGCTGAAGATGTCCGCGGTCAGTTGGCTGCACT
>QHZP01000318.1 GCA_003224715.1 Acidobacteriota bacterium
CCTCCGGATTCTTTCGCCCCTGCCGGGGCTTGGCTCCTGTATGACGCTAAACCACGGCTGGCGCCGTGGGCTATCATCCGACGCCCCTCCGGGGCTACCGACGATGCATAACTTAGGTGATAAGCGTTCACCAGGCCGGGTGGGGGGGTCAGCTGCTGGGCAGACTCGGCCCTTGGCGGTATGAGGTTGCTCGCCACCTCTAGCAACGTTCTGAAGAAATCGATGCCCACCGCTGCGAATCGACTCTCAGGAATTGAAATTACCTATTTGTAAGATGGAGGACTTTTATGATGCTCGAACTCTTTTGGGATTCAATCATCACCTCGCTGGCCACTGGTTTCCTGCTTACACAAGCGACGGCGGTGGCGGGCGGAAGATTCAACCTCTCCTCTTCAGCGTTTGGGGATGGAAAAGCCATCCCTACCCAATACACTAACACCGGAGTAGCGGGCGGAAAGAACATCTCACCACCTTTGAGTTGGGCTAATCCAGCGAACGAGACCAAGTCCTTTGCCCTTGCCTGTGTCGACCGCCATCCCATCGCCAATAACTGGGTCCACTGGTTGGTGATCAATATTCCCAGGTCCGCCACAGGCTTGGTGGAAGGAGCTTCCCATTCCGAAAAACTGCCCACTGGTGCCAAGGAACTTCAAAACACTTTTGGAACGCCAGGTTGGGGTGGACCGCAGCCGCCTCGTGGCTCCGGTTCGCATCAGTATGAATTTCTACTCTACGCTTTGAATGTGGATAGCTTGAATCTGGCGGCAAACACTACCTTGTCAGCTTTCAACAAAGCTGTCGAAGGTAAGGTCGTTACCACTGCCAAACTGGTGGGAACCTACGAAAGATAGTCTCTCCTAAGTTCAAAGTTCAACGTTCAAAGTTGAAAGATAAAGGATGTCTAGTTGTAGGTCCCTCCGGTTCGGTTCACAAACCCTCCTACCCCTGGAGCTGTGAAGAAATGGAGGGGACTAACTTCTATCTTGGAACCTGGAACTTTGAACTTTCGGAATGATGAACCGGCTGGAGTAGGACACGGGATTTTTCTTTTAAGGTTGCAAGAATGAATGTCCAAAAATCAGGACGTTCTTTCCGCCTTAGCTCCAGCGGCTGAGAATGACCTTGTTGCGAGTGTAGAACTGGATTCCTTCACTGCCCTGCACATGCAAATCGCCAAAGAAGGATTGGTTCCATCCGGCAAAAGGAAAGACGGCCATCGGGGCCGGAACACCCACATTGATACCCACCATTCCGCATTGAATTTCCCGGGCAAATCGCCGGGCAACACCTCCATCACGGGTGAAGATCACAGCGCCATTACCGTAGGGCGATTGATTGGCGCGCGCCAGAGCCTCACCTAAATCTTCGGTACGCATGACGGTAAGGACGGGCCCAAAAATTTCGTCTTGGGCCAGTCGCATTCCGGGCTGGACTCGATCAAAGATGCTGGGACCCAGGAAGAAGCCGTTGCTCTGCTCAGCGAGAACGATCTTTCGTCCATCGGTCCTAAGGCTGGCGCCTTCCTCGACTCCGGAATTGAGATAACCGAGGACGCGATTTTTGGCAGCCGGATCGATCAAGGGCCCCATGGCTACGGAATTGTCGCTATCCGTAGGGCCGACTCTTAAGCTGGCAGCGGCACGATCCAAATGCTCAAGGAGAGGACCAACCACTCTGCCCACCGTCACAGCCATGCTGCCGGCCATGCAACGCTGCCCACTGCAACCGAAGGCCGAACCCATAATCGCGCTGGTGGTAGTCTCCAGATCAGCATCGGGCATCACGATCATAAAATTCTTGGCTCCCCCTGCCGCCTGCACTCGTTTTCCCTGGGCAGTTCCAGTCTGGTAGATATATTTGGCTACAGGAGTCGACCCGACAAAGCTGATGGCAGCCACCTCAGGATGACGCAGCAGGGCTTCCACCGCTTCTTTACCGCCATGGACGACATTTAACACGCCGCCAGGAAGGCCTGCCTGCGTGGCCAGCTCTGCCAGGCGTAAAGCCGTCAACGGAACTTTGGGAGAGGGCTTAAGAACAAAAGTATTACCACAGGCGATCGCTATGGGAAACATCCACATGGGCACCATGGCAGGAAAGTTGAATGGAGTGATCCCAACACACACTCCCAGAGGGTAACGTTCCAACTGTCCGTCGATGCCGCGAGCCACATTGGCCAACGTCTGTCCCATCAACAACGAAGGAATCGCACAAGCCAACTCGACCACTTCGACGCCACGCCGCACATCGCCGCGGGCCTCCTCAATGGTTTTGCCGTGCTCGCGAGTGACCCCGCGGGCCAGCGATTCGAAATTTTCTTCCAGCAATTGTTTGTAACGAAAAAGAATTCGAGCGCGCTCGACGGCTGGGACTTCAGCCCAGGCGGGAAAGGCTGCACGAGCCGCGGCCACCGCCTGGTTGACTTCATCCGCGCTGCCGGCAGGAACCTGGGCAATCACTTCGCCGCGAGACGGGTTGTAGACGGGTGTGGCCTCCATTGTCTCCACAGAGGCCCATTCCCCGCCAATATAGTTTTTGATTAGCGTAGCCATGGGAGCTCCTTTTGATGCAAGAAATCATCCACCAAGGTTACTTGGTGGTGACGAAGTTCAAACTTTGGTCAAGTTTGTTAGCCTGCCCTCCCCCTCACCCAGGGAGCTTTCTCAAAGCTCCCATGCCTCTCCCCTGAAGGTGTGAAAAAATTCAAAACGGGCCGGGCTCGGGAGGGCGAGGCTCCCGCCGAGGCCTCATGGAGCCAGGACTTGCTAGGCGACGGCTCGGCGGGAGCCTCGCCCTCCCAATTTTTTCACGCCTCCCCTCGGGAGAGGGTGGTCCGCCGGACGGCGGACCGGGTGAGGGGTCAGTGGCCGATGAAACCGTAGTGCTGGACGGTCTGAGGTTGCTCGCTACACATAGTACACCTGCTTATTTCCGCAAAATCGTGAAACCCGCGGGAGTTCCGTTTGCCAAGGCCGCCTGGGGTGGACCGTGGGTTGTTCTCATTTTGTTCTTCGTGTTTTATCCGCGTCATCTATGTCTCGACGTCTTCTTCGCGGTCTTCGCTTCCTCGCGGCTCTTTTCTAACCTGGGTTAGCCTCGAGCCTATTGCCATCTTACCAGCACCACCGTTTTCATCCAAGCTGTTCCGGGCGTGCATGAAGTCTCCACGGTGGCTTCCCTTTTTTTCCCTGGTTTCATTCTTTTTGATTTAGACTTTTCTTGATGATAATGCTCTAAGAGCTGAAGCACAGATTGCGTGGAGAAAATCGTGGATGCACTTAATTACCAAAAGGTCTTAGCGCTAATATGGGATAAAACTGACGAGGCGGCTAAAATCCTTTTCATTATCGTCGGCAGTTTCATTTTACTTCGGCTGGTCCGAACGCTGGCTGATCGGCTAGTCAAATTCGTGCACCACGATGGTTCCGAGGGCATTAGTGAAAGGGAGTTACGGGCCAGGACCCTCGCCGGCATCTTCAAGGGCGTTGCCAACATCGCGATCGTGATTGTTGCGGGCTTAACGATTATGGGGACGTTGGGCATTTCCATTGCACCCCTTATTGCCACGGCTGGAGTGGCGGGACTAGCGATCAGCTTTGGAGCCCAGAACCTGATCCGTGATGTCATCAGCGGATTTTTTATTTTGCTTGAAAACCAGTTCAAAGTGGGAGACGTGATCCGGGCCGCCGGGGTCGCCGGCCAGGTCGAAGATGTGAATCTAAGAGTCACGGTGCTAAGAGATATGGATGGCGCGGCGCATTTTATTCCTAACGGCGAAATCAAAGTGGTCAGCAATTTGGCCAAAGAGTGGTCTCGCGCTGTCGTCAACATTGGGGTGGCTTACAAGGAAGACCTGGATCGCGTGATGCAGGTTTTGAACGAAGTGGGCGAGCAATTGAGTAAGGATGCGCGGTTTGGTCCCAATATTTTGGAGTTACCCCAGGTCTTAGGAGTTGAAAGCTTCGATGAGTCTCAGATAACCGTTCGAATTTTGGTCAAGACCAGGATTCTGAAGCAATGGGAAGTTGCCCGCGAGCTGCGGAAACGCGTCAAGGCAGCCTTTCAGGAGGCAGGGATCGAAATTCCATTCACCGAGCGAGTCATTTATTCCGAGAGTTCGCCTGCAGAAAAGAAACCCGGCCGGCCGTATAAAACTTGACTGAGTGCTCCGTTTCAGAAATACGGCAACGTATTTCGTGCTCGTCCTCTTACTCGTGCTCGCAGTCTGGCGATCAATCGAGGAAGAGCAAGATAACCGTTTTGGCGCATAATCCTGGAAACAGCAGTAAAAGCCCACCGCAGAGACGCAGAGGCGCGGAGAGCCTCTTGTTAACAGCTAACAGTCGGGATTGCCGGGCGGTTGGTTTTCGGCTTTTGAACCCACTGTAGCCATACTTCTTTCACCGTTTTGGTGAGAGAAAAAAATGGGAGGACGTCACGTTTTATCCCTCTCTGCGTCTCCGCGTCTCCGCGGTTGTTTGAACTGCCGGTTTTAGGATACCTGTCCCTGCCGATCAAGTCGACAGTTCCAAACGCCTTTGCAGCAGACGCAAGATCTCATGTCGTCCCACCATTCCCAGCAACCGACCCTGCTCTACGACGGGAACCTGGTTGATGTCCTCACGATCCATATACTCCAGGATCTTGACAATGTCTTGATCCGGACTGACCCATTTCAATTGCTGCAAAGGAAGCATGATTTCTTCCACTCGAGTCTGGTCCCAGTGCTCTCGAGGCATTTTGTTCACTTCGTGAAGCGTGATAATCCCTAGCAACATATCCTGATCCATGATCAAGAAACAGTGCCGTCCGGTCTGAAAGAGGAAGTCTTCGAGGAACTGGGCCACCGTTATTCCCGGAGGGATCCGAGGACAGTCTCGGGTCATCATGTCATTCGCTTTGATTCCCGACAGAGTTTCTCGCAGAACTATCTGCTGGAAGCTCTGCTGAGCCGCATTCAGTAAGAACCAGCCTCCCATAATGATAAAGAGATAGGCAACGAGTTTCCCTAGAGTTGAGGCCGCCCGGGTGGCCTTGGCAAAATTCCCGGAGATTCCCCAAATGATCGATCTCAAGATTCTTCCGCCATCCAAAGGAAACCCGGGGATTAAATTAAACAAGGCTAGCATGAGATTGATCTCGGCCAGCCACTGACCCAGCGCGGCAACTACCTCAGAATTTCCTTTCCCTAAGAGCCAGAGTCCTCCAAAGAAAAGGGAAATCACGATGCTGGCAGCCGGCCCGGCGGCTGCTACCAGGAACTCGATTCCGGGCCGACTGGCTTCACGACTGATCTGAGCTACCCCACCGAAGATGAACAAGGTAATGGAGCGGACTGGTATCCCTTTGGAAATGGCCACCGCGCTGTGGGCCAACTCATGCAGGACCACCGAGACAAAAAACAAAATACTCGTGAGGATCCCGACCATCCAATAGGTGAGGGTTGTCCAATGCGGGTATTCTTCAGCAAACCGCGAGGTCAACGAAAGCGTAATCAGAGTGAAAACCACAAACCAAGTGGGATCGATTTGAAACGTAATGCCTAGCAGTTTGCCTAATCTTATTTTCGGACCTTTCATTCACTGGCTCATTTCATAAGCGCTAACTTAACTCTTCCGAGGCTTGCTCTGTTGCAATTCTTGCCTCCCATGAAAATAACGGAAATCCAAGCCCCGACGTCAGGGAGGGGTGAAACCTAGCAGATTGCCTCAACCGCTCCCTTACGGTCGCGGCTCGGTGCAACATTTTCATGGGCTGTGGCGCCGCCCCAGGCGGTAGGACTCTCATGCGTGGATCTCTCCCTCGCCCTTGGGGAGAGGGTGACGCGAAGCGACGGGTGAGGGTCTCCACGTTTTTCGGTGCCACAAATGTCCAATCCCCAGAAGTCCTGAAGCTATGAAAAAATTCAAAGCCGGCCGAGATCGGGAGGGCGAGGCTCCCGCCGAGCCTCATGGGGCAAGGACTTGCTAGGACAACGGCTCGCCTCCCAATTTTTTTCACACCTTCCCCCTCATCCTTTCACCGCTTCCCTAATCACATGACCATGGACGTCGGTCAATCGACGTTTGATTCCATTGTGATAAAAAGTTAGCTTCTCATGGTTCAAGCCCAAGAGGTGTAACACGGTGGCGTGGAAGTCATAAATGGTGGCTACGTCTTTCACGGCCCGGCGGCCAAACTCGTCAGTGCCACCATAGCTGGCGCCTGCATTCACACCTGCACCCAGCATCCAGACCGTAAACCCGTCGGGATTGTGATCGCGCCCCAAGGTGCCGGCCTGATGAGTCGGCATACGTCCAAACTCCGTAGTCCAAAGAATCAACGTGTCCTTCAGCAGGCCTCTTACTTTCAGGTCCTTGATGAGACCCGCGGTGGGCTTATCTAGAATCGGGCAGTGTCTTTCGTAATCCTGCTTGAGCGTTTTGTGAGCATCCCAGTTGAGCAGGCCGTCCACCCCGGAAGCGCGCGAACCACAGAACAGTTGTACAAAACGGACACCCCGTTCAACCAGCCGGCGAGCCAGCATACAATTCCGCGCATAAGCGGAGAGCAGAGGGTTTGGGTGGTCGGCGCCGTAGAGATCCCGAGTCGCTTTGGTCTCCCCGCTCAGGTCGGTGGCTTCCGGCGCAGAAAGCTGCATTCTTGCGGCCAGCTCGTAGGCTGCCACGCGAGCGCCCAGGTCCGCCTCGTCCGGGTGATCCGCCTGGTGCATTTGGTTTAGCCAATGCAGGAACTTTCGCGAATCGACTTCAGCCGTCTCAGTAATCTCGGCGGGCGTGACCAGGTTTCGGATGGGCTCGGCAGCATTGAAGACCACGCCTTGATGGGCCGCCGGGAGAAAGCCGGAGGTCCAGTTGGCGGGCCCGGAAGGAGGAATCCCTCGAATATCCGGAATAGCTACGAAGGCAGGGAGATTTTGGTTCTCCGTTCCGAGGGCGTAGCTGATCCAAGCCCGCATGCTGGGAAAACCCTCACTGGTAAAGCCGGTGTTCATCTGACAGCAGGCTGGACCGTGCGTATTGCTTTTGGCGGTTAAAGAATGGATGAAGGCCATGTCGTCTACCATTTGCCCAAGATGTGGGAGAAGTTCCGACACCCACTTACCAGCCTCGCCGCACTGACGGAAGGACCACGGGCTCTTCATCAGGTTCCCGTTGGCCCCTTGAAAAGAGACTAATTTCTCTTCTCCCGGCAAAGGTTCTCCGCTACGCTTCTGCAATTCTGGTTTGTAATCAAAAGTGTCCATTGGCGAAACAGCGCCTGGACAGAAAATCTGAATGACTCGCTTGGCCTTGGCAGGAAAGTGAGTCTGACCCAAGACTGGGCTGTCTTCGGCGAGTAACCCCTGCTCCTCCAGAAGCACAGCCAAGGCAATG
>QHZP01000319.1 GCA_003224715.1 Acidobacteriota bacterium
ACCTTCCCTTCAAAAGGGGGAATCCGCCATTTTCATCGGCGTTGGTGCCGGGCGGCACAGCGAACTGCCTCGAATCCTTCAACACACCCAGGTCTGAAGCAAGGGGCGTGCCAAAAGAGAAATCTCTGTTGCGATTGGCCTTGATCGATTGCGTACAGTAGCCCGTGCAGAAAAAACCCTGCGACAGGTGCAAGTTGTCACTGCAGTGGGGTGTGGCCCCGCCGGCCACTACCGGACATAGAAGGCATATCGAAATGAAAAACCCAGAGACGTCGGGCAAAGATCGCATTCCCAAGCAACCATGGGATTATCGTGTCTTCTTTCCCATTTCGTCCGGAGAGCCACTCTGCCGGATGACTTGATTCACGATATTGCGGGCTTCTTGCACCAGCGGAATGTCACGGCACGAATCCAGAATGGTGGCCATTTCCACGGCGCCGTCCAACATCTTCAGCAGGTCGGCGCGTCCCCAGAACGAGGCCATCTCATGAGCAATAACTAAGGCCTCGTAATCCTGGATTCCTTGTCGCAGTAACTCCCAGCGCATGCCATCCAGAGGACCTTTTTCTCCCGGATATTGAAAATACATATCCCCTGAGTGCCATTTGAAGTTCGGCTGTTTCCACACATCGTCTGGAAAGGCGTTCACGGCCCAGCGGGTGTAACCGCTCAGGTTGTATTTCCAGGCGATCCAGGGCAGCATGCGAGCTTCTCTGAGCGAAGAATAAAGAAAGAGGTTGGGGAAGCGAGGTTCGCAGGCTGTGTAGAAAGAGACAATCTCCTGTTTTTCTCGCATCCTCTTCACCATTGAGGCGAATTCTTTGTTCCACTTTTCACCCGCGAGTTCATCCCAATAAACGACCACCTCGTGTCCGGCTCCTTCACGAGCATGTCCTCCGGACATGACCAGCTTGAAGTCCGGCGCGACTTGACTAACAAATTCAAACAACGGATCCATGATCTCTTTGGGCTTTTCGTCAAACCCCAGGTAGGCAATCCTCCACCACCCCTTTTCCAGCAGATGAGCCTTCAGAGCAGGCAGGAAGGCGGTCCAGGCTTCGCGCCATTTAAGATCGCCGGCTTTCAGAACTTCAGTTCGATACGTTTTGGCTCGCGTGTCGAAATAGCGGATGCTCGCGTCTGCCGTGGGACCTGGACCCTTGATCATGGCATACATGTCGATTTTTGCTTTGACGCCGGCAGACATCATGGTATTCACATAACGGTCGAACAGCGTAAAATCCCACTGAAAGGCCGACGCTTGGCCTGTCTTCCACTCACCTGGGTACCGCCACTCCACCATAGTCGGAAACTCGTAGCCAGTCTGAGAGTTCCAGGGGTCATGAACAATGGAAGTCATGATGGACTTCTCTCCGTGACCTGCCAGGTTTTCTGCGTAGAGCGATAATAATTTCCAGTGATCTTCAGACCAGAGTTGGACCTTGTGGGCCCTTGCAACCCCATTGGGATCTTGCCAGAGATTCAGATAAAACGAATAATTCGGTGGGTCCGGTAAAGTTGCCTCTAATACCTCAACCTCCAGGGCGAATTCCAGAGAACGCCCATCCGCCGAGAGATTCAAGGTTCCATGATATTTGTCCGCTTTCATTAGTTTAGGAATGTGTAGAGTGATCCATATCGGCTGAACCAGGTTGGCGGCCAGGGTCTGAGTCGTAGATTCGAGCAAAGGATCAGCGGTGTACTGTCCGGTTTCATCCACGGGCAGATAGGCACCGAACCGGACTTTGATGGCATCGCGGGGAATTTCATCACCTCTGCTGCCACGCAATGCGGTAAGGGTGTAACCGAGCCGGGAGGTCTTGTCATTGCGGCTTGCCAATTGGGCAGAAACAAACTCATTGCGGCACCCCACCCACTTGATCGTTCGGTTTGCAGCATCACGGCTAAAACTGCCGGGGAAAATTCTCTTTTCGATCGGTACCGGCCAGGCTTCGAAACCAGATGGGATCATACTTTGGGCTAACGTGTTGACTGAAAAGCCAAGCAGAATTAGCAACAAAAGTTGCGCGTTCATAGATTCCTCTCAGATAGGTTCTTTAGTTCTTTACAATGTAGACAGGGGAGCACCCAAGGCACCAATGCCCAGAACCAACAAATTCTACTCCAGAGAGACGATTGACTTCTGAAAAAAACAAAACCCAGTGTCGTTAGTTTTGTTACTCCGGCCACCCTCTCCCAAGGGGAAACGGGCTGGGGGTTAGGGGGCAGAGTGCCGTCTCCCTCGCCCTTGGGGAGAGGGTGGCCGCAGGCCGGGTGAGGGTCAACCCACGGGAATTGCTCCTCAAAATGTCCAAACTCCAGAATGTAGACAAGGGAGCTTCCCAAGGCACCAATGCCCAGAACCAAGAAATTCTACTCCAGAGAGACGATTGACTTCTGAAAAAAACAAAACCCAGTGTCGTTAGTTTTGTTACTCCGGCCACCCTCTCCCAAGGGGAAACGGGCTGGGGGTTAGGGGGCAGAGGGCCGCACCCATGCGAAATTAATTATGTCGTCAGGTATAAAAAAGAGGATTGACAATGAAAAGAAATCGTACTAACAACATTGAACCTGAGGGGCTTCACGAGTACGCAAACTGCTTGCAGTGCACGCAGCTCAGGGAGGAAACACTGGCGATGATCCTGGATCTACAAAAACGGCTGATGGAGGGCATGGTCATTCCCGCTCATCCCCTGTCTTTAACATCGCATCGCCGGCTCGACGAACATCGGCAGCGGGCGCTCACCCGCTACTACCTGGGAGCTGGCGCCGGAGGAATTGCGGTGGGGGTTCATACAACCCAGTTTGAAATTCACGATAGCAATGTTGGATTGTTCCAGCCCGTGTTGGAACTGGCGGCCGAAGAGGCGCAGCGATTTATCGGAGGCAACCGACTACCACCCGTCAAGGTTGCAGGCTTGGTCGGAACAACTTCACAAGCCACCCGGGAAGCTACCATGGCGCGTGACCTGGGCTACGACTGTGGATTGCTAAGTCTGGCGATGATGAGAGATGCTTCCGATAGCGAGCTCATCGAGCACGCGCGAGCTGTGGCCGAGGTCATTCCCCTTTTCGGCTTCTATCTGCAGCCATCGGTGGGCGGGCGAATTCTCAGCTTCGATTTCTGGAGGCGATTTGCGGAGATTGGAAGCGTGGTGGCAATCAAGATTGCGCCGTTCAACCGTTACAACACAATAGATGTTATTAGAGCCGTGGCAGCTTCAGGGCGAGCCGGCGAAATCGCTCTTTATACCGGCAATGATGACAGCATCCTGCTCGACCTGGTAACAAAGTTCAGATTTGAAGCGTCAGGCGCTGGTTGTTCTCTTCGAATCGTAGGAGGTTTGCTGGGCCATTGGGCTGTGTGGACTCGCAAGGCCGTAGAGTTACTTTCCGAAGTGCACGAGGTAGTTCGTCATGGAGGGCCGATACCTGCTGAGCTGCTGACCCGAAATATACAGATTACGGATGCAAACGCCGCCTTGTTCGATCCTCAGCATCAATTTGCCGGTTGCCTCCCGGGCATTCACGAGGTCCTGCGAAGGCAAGGGCTATTGCAGGGGCGTTGGTGTCTTAATCCGCATGAGGAGCTTTCCCCTGGACAAATGGAGGAGATTAATCGCGTGTATCGAGCCTATCCTCATCTGAACGATGATTCTTTTGTCCAAGAACATTTAGATGAATGGCTCGCCTGAAAATCGCCCCTCGAGGGGCGGCAGCAGCCCTCGGGCTGCGGGGTGTCTCTGGGCCATCCGGCAGGGACATCTCCCGACACAAGATCCAAGGGGAAAGGGTTATTGGTTGGTTGTCCTTGGTTGTCCTTGGTTGTCCTTGGTCGTCATTAGGATCGATTCTCATTTCTCCTTATTCAATTCCCATTTAGCCGAGATTCCGAAGTTGCAGGGATGAAAAATATATCACGCACTGCGAATGAGCCACCCTCACCCGCCCTTTGGGCACCCTCTCTCAAGAGGAGAGGGAACAGGAAAATTAGATGGACTCTCCCCTCGCCCTTTGGGAGAGGGGCCGGGGGTGAGGGTTTGGAGCTAAATGCGAGAGTTAGCTCGTTGGCTTCAAGACAAAAACACGAGAACATCCTTCTCTGTCCCAAGATCGCGTGCCGAGGGAGTGACGATCGATTTGGCGTCTACATAAATTTTTTCGTTTCTTCTTAAAGCGAGTCGAACGTCGTCTTCACAAACGAACGAACAGATTTTTGGAGGGGATGCTTCTGTCGATGTGGCTGCATTGAATGCAGTGGCGGGTACTGCCGAAAGTGGTTCACGAACTCTTTCCTGGTTCGACGGCATTGTGGAGAGAGCAGATGAGCTGAGATTTCTTTGGGCCAGTAGTTTCTCTACCACATCGGAAATCTGATGACGAATACCCGACTGCCCTTCTGCTGTTGCATGAGGTTGGCTCACTACCGGACTGGCAACCCGGCGGGGCCCCGTGGACTCATAGGCAATTCGCTTGATATTCATGAGGTGTAGCGGAGAAATATTATCCGAAGTAATATTACCACCCAGCGAACCGCAACCCAATGTCATCGAAGGAAAAAGATTAGTTGTGTAACCTACTGCGCCCAGAGCGGCTTGAGTGTTGACGACAATTCGAAATACCGGCTTGTGCAACCCAAACTGTCGAATGATCTCATCATGGCGGGAATGGATGGCCAGGGTGTGCCCAAGACCGCCATAATTTAACAACTCAATACAGCGATCACAGGCCGCTCGCCAATCCTTTTCCACATAGAAAGCCAGAATGGGAGACAGCTTCTCAATGGAAAGGGGGAAGTCTCGCCCTACACCTTTCAGCCATCCCACCAAAACCCGCGTGCCTTCAGGAACTCGAATTCCCGCCATACCGGCAATAATCGTTGCCGCACGACCCACAATTCTAGGATTGATCGTTTTGGTTGGTGTCACCAGAATTTTCCCCAGGGCTTCGATCTCTGAATCGTTGAGGAAGTACCCGCCTTGCACTTTAATTTCTTCAATGACTTTGTCCTTGATGACTTCATCGGTGATGATGGCTTGTTCCGAGGAGCACAAGGTTCCATGATCAAAGCATTTTCCGGCAAAGATATCGTTGACCGCTTTTCTAATATCTGCTGAAGACTCGATATAGGCAGGAACATTTCCTGGCCCAACCCCGTACGCCGGTTTCCCCGCGCTATAGGCCGCTCTCACCAGGCCATGCCCTCCGGTCGCCAGGATCAGACCTGTCTTGCGGTGTTTCATGAGTTCCTGAGTCCCCTCAATCGTTGCCACGGACATGCATTGGATGATCCCTTCCGGAGCACCTTTGGCTTCGGCAGCTTCGCTCAGGACTTTGGCAGTTTCCCGTATGCAATTGGCGGCGGAAGGATGCGGGCTGAAGACGATCGCATTTCTGGATTTCAAGGCAATGAGTGCCTTGTTCAAAGTGGTCGAGGTCGGATTGGTCGAAGGAATAATAGCGGCAACTACGCCCACCGGGGAGGCAATTTCAATGATGCCGGTAGCTGGATCTTCGCGAATAATACCGACGGTTTTCAGGTCTTTGATGGCGTTGTAAACATATTGAGAACCGAACTTGTTTTTGAGAATTTTGTCTTCAATTCTTCCGTAACCTGTTTCTTCCACAGCCAGCCGGGCTAACCGTTCGGATTCTCGCAGACCCGCTTCGGCCATCGCCTCGACAACAGCATCCACCTTTTCCTGGGAAAATTCCGCCAAAGCCTTCTGTGCCTGATGAGCTTTCTCAACACATTCTCGAGCTTCTTGGATGGATTGGAGATCTTTATCCATGGGGAAATGCGGAAATGAGGGGTGGTGGAATAATGGAATGCTGGCACAATGGGTGCCAATACAAACAAGAAGGGCTACATCTGTTGCCTTCCCTTACAGTCAACTTCGCCTAACCTCAAACGAGCGAGCATAGAGAATAAGGGTACGAGGACGAATTGGGGTAAGGAAACAGCACACAAACACGACTTTCGACTTGGGACCTCCAAGCATCAGTGCGGTATTCCCTTTGTCACTTCGCTTTCTTGTCGGCTCCAGGGATCACTTTCTCTGCTTCACTATGGGGACTAGGGATCACATGGACACTCACCAATTCTCCTACCCGCCTGGCAGCCGCGGCGCCAGCGTCAGTAGCGGCCTTTACGGCCCCCACGTCTCCCCGGACACACACAGTGACGTAGCCAGCCCCGATGTATTCTTTCCCAACCAAAGTCACATTGGCGGTCTTTACCATGGCGTCAGCGGCTTCCACAGCACCTACAAATCCCTTGGTTTCGATCATTCCCAAAGCTTCGTAAGACATCATGCTTGCCTCAATTGAAATGGCGCACAGACTTTAGTCTTCGAAAGTGGCAAAACAACGGATGGAATCAATCTGTGCCTACAAATAGAACGGAAAGCTATCACTTTAGAATTCGCCCGTCAAGCTTGGCTGATGGAGCCGCGGGATCCCGTCAAAGCCCCCGGGCCTCCCTTACGGTCGGGCTATTGAACAGGCCGAGAGTCAGTAGCCCGCGGGTCAGCTTGCCTCAACGCAATGACTTATGGGACTTTGAACGCGCCATGGGGCTGGACTGTCGCTGAGCTTGACAAGGCTGTCAGCACCTGAATAGGAATGGCGTTTTGTGACATGTGAGGGAGGTCTAATCATGTCTTTTGGGGCCAGTTTGAAGCGAGAGCGTGAGCTGCGAGGTATCTCGCTTGAAGAGATATCGGAATCCACCAAGATCAGTATCCGGCTGCTCGAGGCGATTGAATGTGATCATCATCAGCTTTTGCCTGGGGGCATATTTCGCAAGGCATTTATTAAAAGCTATGCCAGATACCTGGGAATGGATGAAGACAAAGTCCTCCAAGAATATTTCCTGACTGCAGAGACAGTCTCACCTCCTTCAATCGCCGAAGAGAAATTCGACCTGGAAAAAACAGTTACGACGTTTCTAAGCCAAAATATGAAGAGTGCAATCGGGATCACTATCGCCCTTATCTTTGTTGGATTGAGCTTTTGGTTTTTCGGTGAATCCGGTGGCAACCATGCCACAGTGAGTCCTGATTCCGAAAGACTTCTCCCGAGAGCTGCCTCTGAACCGAGTCCTCCTTCTTTCGTGCCAAACCGGCCTGCTGGTTCTTCGCCCCTGGGTAGAACCTTTCCCGTGGCCGCCTCAAAAGCATCCCCGATTCAGAAAGCAACGACGCCTCCGGTACCTTCTGCTGCCGAATTGAAGGTGCTAGGGGAGCGGGCTAAGAAGCGGGGGACTCCCCCAGCCGTGCGGGAGAATCCGGTTCTCGAGACTGCAAAGTCCGGAGAACTCTCCAAGCCAGGATTGATGCTGGGAATTGATGCTACCGAGCAGTGCTGGTTGTCAGTACGTTCGAGCGATTCTCCTCTGTATGCAGGCATATTACAATCAGAGCAGTCCAAGCAGTTTTCCCTGCAAAAACCCCTGAGATTGACCGTGGGGAATGCTGGTGGTGTTAGACTCTCGATTAATGGCAAGCCCTTCGCCACTCTGGGGAAACCGGGCGAGGTCCGGGTGATCGAAATCACTCCCGCAAATTATCAGGCCTATCTGGCTCCCAGGCAGCACCAGTAAACCGATGAGCAATGGAATTCTAAGCCAGTTAAAAGCAAGGCAAGTCCCGCTAGGAGTGCGTCAATCGGCCGCCCGGGGTGTCCTGCCTGTAGGCCAAGAAGAGCTGCTTGCCATCTTAATCCTGCTGCAGGATGATCCAGAACCCCAAGTAAGCCAAACTGCCCGAGAAACGCTCGCCAACGAATTTAGCGATGAATTGTTAAAAAGGATTGTTGAGAGCGACTCCACTCCTTTGGAAGTTTTGGAATTTTTTGGTAGACCCCCGCTTCGCTCTAACCAGATTCTCGAAAGCTTGATTCAAAATAAGGCCACACCGGACTCGACCATTGCTTCTCTGGCTGAACGAGTGGCAGCGGGTCTGATGGAAGTGATCCTCATCAACCTGATGCGACTGCTGCGCTCCCCCTTCATTCTGGAGTCCCTGGAACGCAATCCCAACTCAACCCCCGACATCAAACGGCGATTGAAAGAGATTCGTGAGGAATTCTTCGAAAAACGAAATAACTTCATCCCCATCCATCGCACCAAGGCAGAAGACAAAGCTCTCGAGCGCGCCCAAGCAGCTTCGGCTGAGGAACCTGAGGAAAGCACTGCCCTGGTGGTCTACAGCGAGGTGATTAGAGAAGGAGAAGACGTTACCCATTTGACGCTGAATAGTCTGGCCGACGACGGATTCGGCTCATTTGAGGAAATGGGAGAAGAAGAGAAACTCTCTACCATTCAGAAAATCGCTCGTATGACTGTGGCAGAGCGGGTTCAGACAGCCCTTAAAGGAAATCGAGAGGAGCGGGTCATCCTGATTCGCGACGCCAATCGGATTGTGGCCTCGGCTGTGCTGGAAAGCCCTAAACTCACAGACACCGAGGTAGAATCCATCGCTGTCATGAAAAACGTTTCAGAAGAAGTGTTGAGGCTAGTCGGCACCAAACGTGAATTCGCCAAGAGCTATACGGTCATTCACAGTCTGGTGAAAAACCCGAGAACGCCCATCGGCACGTCGCTCACGTTGTTAAATCGAATCCTGACGAGTGACTTAAGATCGCTGGCCAGAAATAAGAACGTCCCTGAAGTCCTCCGCAAAACCGCCCAACGCCAGTTGCAAATCCGCACCGCCCCCAGAGAATCAAAGTAATTAGCGGGTGCCGAAAATCCCCTAACTCATGGGCTGATCTTGACTCTTGGAAATCCGCTTTCTGTATTGCCGATAGATTTTCTTTGTCAGTTCTCCCACTTTTCCCGTCCCGATGGGCTTTTCGTCCGCATGAGTGATTCCCATGATTTCGTCTCCGCTCCCCGCAATGAAGGCCTCATCCGCAGCATAGAGATCCTTTAAGGAAAACGCTCTTTGTTGAATGGGAATTTTCAACTCATCGGCGATCTCAAAAACAAACTGCCGAGTAATGCTAGGCAACAGAGTCGAACAATTGGGCGGGGCACATAGAGTTCCCTGAAGAATGCAAACGACAGCCGAAGAGGTCCCCTCCCGTACCCCACCCTTTTCGTCCACCAGGATGGCTTCATAGGCTCCTTGGCTTCTGGCCTTTTGTTTGGCCAGGACATTGGGTAACAGGTTTAAGGACTTGATATCACAACGACCCCAGCGTTGGTCGAGAACCGAGATGACTTTGATCCCACGCTCATTGCCTTCTCCTCTCACCACAAAGGGCCGGACAGTCATGAAGAAGGTGGGAATGATATCCTCGCTCCAGGCATGGGAGCGAGGCGCGACTCCGCGAGTGACATGGAAATAAATCGTTGCCTCAGGAATTCGGCTTCGTTCGTAGGTCTCCGCCACCCAATGGCAAAGCTGGTCCAGGTCGAGGTTCTGAACGGCAATTTCCTTGAGACTCCTTTCAAATCGTTGCCTGTGTCTCTCGAAAGCCCACATTCTGCCGTTATAACATCGCAAGACTTCATAAACGCCATCTCCAAATAGATATCCTCGATCCTCAGCCGGGACTACCGCTTCATCGATAGGACAAATCTTTCCATTAACGTTCGCGATCTCGGGCATGGTCGTTTCCTTTTTGCTAAGTATACCGTTACCTAAATGTTGTATTGTAACATTCTCTAGGATGTACCCCGGAATCTGCGCCCCGGAGGGGCAGGGTCGCGTCAAAGTCCGGTAAGCGACTGGGTTGAGGCGCCCTGCTAACGCGCGGGCCACCAGCCTGAGCCTGTTGAGTAACCCGACCATGAGGGAGGGTCAGGACTTTTGACGGGAACCCCCTGCAGGAGTGTGATTGCCCTAAGTTCCTACGGAGAGCTTCTCATGATCCTTTGGATCATCTGGAGTTTGAACATTTTGAGGAGGAATTTCCGTGGGTTGACCCTCACCCGGCCTGCGGACCCTCTCCCCAAGGGCGAGGGAGAGATCCACGGATTAGAGCGCTGACTTGAAGGTTAACAAACAGACGTTTCATGACCCAGTGGCAACGGCGTGGCAGGAAACGTGGATCTGACCCCACCCCCATTTATTGTTCTCCCTCTCCTGGTGGAAGAGGGTGGCGCGAAGCGACGGGTGAGGGTCAACCGCGTTCTTCGGTGCCGCAAACGTCCAAACTCGAGATGATCCTTTGGATCATCTCAACGATGAAAATTATCCTCTTCCCGGGAGGGGCGTTTTCTCCCCTCGCAGGGCCGAAGCTCAAACTGGAGGTGTCTTGATATTAGACTCAGGAGTGTCCTTCACACGGTTTCGCCTTCATCGGATTTTCTGCAACAGCTCAATTGGCTAAACCTTTCCATACGGCGGAGAGAAAATCTAGCAATGAGCTGTGGTCTTCTTGCCAGATGAGGGAAGCACGCGGAGCATGCGACAGGCGTATACTTTCGCCCGCCAACTTCAACTCCTCCTGCCGCAAACGTCGCATTTCCTCTTGCAACCTTTCCTTTTCTCTTTCGCGCGATTTCTTCAGCCCGCCGCTTTGAATAAAAGTGACGATCTGCCTCAGTTCGTTGCTGTCGAACCAACTTCCATGTGGCTTGCACCAGTCAATGACCACGCCGGAACAGCCAGCGAAATTGACACGATTCATTAAGGTGGCGCAGACGGGACAGGGCAGGTATATCCGGCCAGGCCGTGAAGGATTAACTGCTGTTTTGTCTGCGGTGGGGACAGCAATTCCGAGCACTTCTTCCTGCTCTTCACGATCCTCGCAAATTTGCTGAAATGAGGTATTGTCGACCCACAAGCCACCGCACTGGCCGCATTCACTCAGATGAGTTTTCCCAACTTTCACAGAGAGCATTTCCACGGCGCAACGTGGACAAAGACCGGCGGCGGGCCCCGCTTGCTTCTCGCGTGATGACTCCGTCCCGCACCATGGGCAATGCTTCATTCCAACAAACATCGCCCCGAAACAGGCAGGGCAAGACACGGTGGCAAGGGATGAACCGCACCAGTCACATCGCACACTGTCGGGCTTGGCTTCACCCCCACAACTGGGGCACCTGAGTGTACCCACTCGACCATCCATAGGGACCTCCAATAGCATTGCGTTCTGAATCTTCCCTATCGGTACCATAAAGACAAAACTTCTTGGTTGCCATTCTGCCAGGATAGAAGCCAACAAGCCTTGGCTGGCGAGTGATGCCCGCCCTTATCACCTTCAGTTCAGAGGCTTCAACTACGCAAAGGCAAATCGAGCCAGGCTAATTTGGATCCGCTGACGGGACCCTGGGGTTCTGCCTCTGTTTGACACTTTGGAATCGGCTTGATATTTTAGAGGAGTTGCCCAATGCCGCCTGGGACGGCACCATTGAGCATGAAAATTATTCCCCTCCGCTGGAAGGGTGCAGGGGTGGGTTGTCCCCAACCGGAAGACCCACCCCGAAGGCTGAGGCCTTCTGCCCCTCCCTGGAGGGGATTTTCATGGGAGTTCTTATTGTGAAAAAATCAGATACCGAAAGGATTGGACGTGCCCCGCCCACTCCTTCCCCTCTCCCCCGATGGGGCGAGCGGAAGAATATTTTACAGTTGACTCCCTCGCCCACTGGGGGAAGAGGGTGCCTGCCTGGAGACATTGCCGTAAGAAAATCTTGAAGTCTTCATATTAATCTTAAGGAGGAAATATTTACAGCCAGTGCCATTTGGGAAGGAAGCTTGCGCGAAGGAAAAGGAAAGATGAAGCTGGGGAGTGGTGCCTTTGAGGGCGCCTATTCATTCGCATCGCGTTTTGAAGAAGGTAGCGGTACCAATCCGGAGGAACTTATCGCGGCTGCCCACGCCGGCTGCTTTTCCATGGCACTATCGGCAGGCCTGGGTCGTTCCGGGTTCACTCCCAAGCGCATTCAGACCACCGCCAAGGTTCATCTTGTAAAAGCCGACGAGGGTTTCAAGATCGGCAAAATTGAGCTCTCGACTGACGCTGAAGTGCCGCAGATTGACGAAAAGAATTTCCTCGAACACGCGGAGAGCGCCAAGAAGAACTGTCCGGTATCAAAAGCCCTAGCTGGCGCGGAGATTCAGCTGAACGCCAGATTGGTGAGATGAAGATCCGGAGCTTGAGTCGCTTGTCGATGTAGTGGTCCGTTCCACCCAGAATCATGTTAATCCTCAGGCCCGTCGTCGGCTTCATTGTTTTTACCACCTTTCTTGTTACTGACCGGGATCGCATCAGCTTCCCGTTCGCTCGCGCCATCCCGGTACATGAGGAGCAGGCCTGTTTGCGACGGTGAGGCTGTGTCGCCGCCGGCTACAGCACTGATGGAGAGCGTGCTGCTGCCCCCGATGGGTACACCGGTAAACGGCACACCTGAACCGATAAAGCGTGGGGTCCCGGCGGTATAAGTCATGCCCACGATGGCGTCCGTTATCGCGCCCGTAAAGTAGTTATCGCCGGCCAGGACCGAGAAGTCGAACTGGCTGCTCGGCGTCAGGCCGAGTGCTGCCAGCGGTGCCGTCAAAATCACGTTCCCCGAGTTGAGGTCAGCATCGGTAAAGAAGAAAATAGAGCCGGCGCCTGTTGCAAGATTCGCGACGGCCACCACATTTTGACCGGTGATTCCGAAACCGCCGTTCTCCAGGTTAAAGACGATATAATCCGGACTACCATCGCGGTTGATGTCAATGTAGATGTCAAATTCCGCTGGGTAGTTGGGATGCGCCCGCTCCCCGAATGTGTTGATAGCGAATTGAATGGCGGGACCTAGCACGGAACGCGCCAAACGCACGCCCACCGACTTCAAGTCGATTATCGCAAACCGATCACCCGGCTGCGGCAGGAATTTCTCGGGGATTCTGCCGCTCGCGCCCGTCAGCGAGAACACCTCCACTCTCCCGTTTACCGCCCCACCTGTATGATTCAACGTCAGGACACCGGTATCACCCTTCAGCTTAACTTTCGCCTTGGCTGGAGTTACCTCCGCAGCCTTGTGCGGCAGAATCTGCCAAGCCAGGTGAATGTTGTCGGTGGAATCGGCGATGCGAAGGTAGCCATCGAACTCAACACCTTGCAGCCGAAAACCATCACCGCCCCTGCTGCCGCCATCTAGATTCCAGATTGGCAGCTTAGTGACATCTACCTTCAGCCTCACCTCGAAGGTCTTCGTGCTGTGGGCGGGCACGTTGAGGCTCGCCGGGGCGATAATCTCAATAGCTCCGCTCGCCGCATCATCCCCGTAACGGAAGCCTGGCGTTATGGAGTAACTGCGCGCGGCATCTGCGTAGTTGCGGACCACCACCACCTTTTGAAAAG
>QHZP01000320.1 GCA_003224715.1 Acidobacteriota bacterium
AATTCCCGCCACGTGGCCGCGCCCTTTGCCAGTCGCGCGCTCCGGTCTCGCACTGCGAAGGCATGACTCGCCGTACGGATACCGACCAACGGCTTTCCCGCGGCCACATGCGCGCGGATCGCGTCAAGCTGTTCTCGCGGCGGCGTGCGACGCCGGACGCTCACGAGCACCAGATCCGAGCCAGCCACCGCTTGGGCCAGGCCCGGAAAGCTGTTTTTGTCGGCCGGGTCGGCCTGCACCCAACGAACCCGAAAGCCATGCGGCTCCAGCTGCTGTCGGGCAAAGGCTGGCAAAGTCAGTTCGGTCTGGTACTCATCTTCACCGATCACCATCAGGATTGATCGCCGGTCGTTCTTGAATCGAAACGGGTCGCCACCGAGAAGATCGACGCTGGTGATCGTCGGGCAGACGAACTTTTCGATGTGTTCGACGATCCGTTCCGTGCCAACGAAATGGGTGACGTACGGCCAGCGTTCCGGGTTGTACATGGTGTCGGTCAGGTCGCGCATGAGCACGACGTTCTTGCCGTTTTTAGCCATCTGCCGCAGGCCGAACGGCCGGCCCAGAACGCACATGTTGGCGTGTACGCCCATGAGAATCACGTTCTTGATACGCTGGTGTTCCAGCAGATTCCAGACCTCCACGCCAGAGTCGCTGATGGCGTCTTTATCCTGAATCTTCAAAAGATCGATCTCAGCCTTCCAGGGCGATTGCGGATTGCGTCCCATGCCGGCCAGTCTCTGGTGCCACTGCTCGTGCTCGACCGGATCGTCATCCTCCCCGCCGTCCGACTGGTCGATCGGATACTTCCCCTTTTCCTCCGAGGGAATGAGGCGGCACCACTCGCCAATGTCCTTGGGCAAGTTCCTCGCGGGTGGAGCTTCTTGCGCCCTCCTGCGCGCCGGGTGGTCCTTGTACGGCTCCATGCAACTCGACGGTGCGTGCAGGATGAGTACACCGCGATTGCGGGCGCTCTCCAGCACCTGGTTCATACGCGGAGCCATCTCTTGGGCCCGACGTACCGCGTTCAAGCAGTGATGCGCGTCCCACATGTCACAGACGATGACGACCGTTTCGCTCGCCTCCCACTGCTCCGTCTTCTCGCGGACAGCGTAGCTGCCATTGGCCATCTCCTCCCGGAGACGCTTATGGACCGTGAGCAAGTCACCACGGCTCGATTCTGCACCAACAAGATCGAACACGATCGTTAGCATGGCACAACACGCCGCGGCCCAAACGATTTTCCTTACCAGACGTAATGATTGGAACTGCTGACGCATGGAACTCATGTCTGTGGCCTCCTTGCTCATGGGTTTGCGAAGGCGTGACAACAAGTGAATCGCCTCCTCTTCCTAGGGGCTGAAGGTCGAACCTGTTGGTGATTTATATTTCCTCTGAAAATCCCCCCTATCAAGGGGGGCGTAGGGGGGTGTCCTCCGGCTTTCAAGTGCCATGTCCCCAACAGGACATCCCCCTGCACCCCCTTCGAAGGGGGGATAATTTTCATCCATACTTTGGCTCAATTGGCAATTATTCAGACCGATTTGGTTAACCGTCTCTTCTTGGCGTTCATGGTACTGCTGCCACAACTCCTGAAACTCGGAACATTGAGTCAGTAGATCACTTAAGGTTCCCGAAGCGCTGATTTGACCATCGCTGAAAACGTAGATGCGATCGAACAGTGGCAGAAGGTGAAGCCGGTGGACAGACGAAATGATAGTCTTTTCTCGAAACTCTCGAAAGATATTCCGATAGACCTTCATCTCGGTTGCGATATCAAGGCTGCTGGTTGGTTCATCGAGGAGAACAATATCCTTGTCATGACAGGCCAGCAGTCCGCGTGCCAGGGCGAGACGTTGTTGCTGGCCGCCGCTGAGATTAACTCCTTTTTCTTTGATTGAGGAATCAAACTTTCGTGGCAAGTCTTCTACAACCTCCGAGAAGCAGGCCACGTCGGTAAAATATCGCACAAAGTCCAGACCATACTCGGCTCCTAACGTGATGTTTTCAAGTATGGTGGTCGCGAAGATCTCTGCATTCTGTGGTACCAGCGCAATGGCCCGGCTAATGCCTCCAAACCCATCCGGAATATGCTTTCCATCCACGGTGAGCTTGAGGCTGCGGGGATGATACAGATCTCGCATAATTTTGAGCAAGGTCGTTTTGCCACTGCCACTTTCACCGACCAATGCGATGCGTTCACCACGTGCCAGCGACAGCGATACGTTTTCCAGATGCAGATCACCGTTTCTTTCGTGGTGATACGAAAAGTTCAGGTCATTCACATCGAGACGTTGCCAGGTCTTTGGTAGCACATGGTTGGTAAAGTTTTCGGTCTCGAAATCCTTGGTCAGTTCCTGGGCATTCATGACTCTGGCTTTACGCTGGAGAATGTCGCTGTACATGCTGGTGAACTTAAAAAACAGTTCACTGATCTTCTCAAGATACTTGATAAGCAGATAAACGCTCCCAATCAAGACACCTTGAGCTGTACCCATGTTCTGCCAGAAGTATACGCCCAGCACGATGATCGTCATGATCGTGCAGCACATGTTGGTCGCAAACCATTTCAACTCATTCAGGCGTTGGTTATACCTGAAGAGATCGAATGGCTTCTCGACTTTGTGCATAATGGCGCTGAAAACCAGGCGTTCAACTCGGAGAATGATGACTGTTGTGATATTACTGATGGCGTCGAATACGCTCTCCGAGATATGGTTCTCGGCGCGATTAAGCTCTTTGTACTGGCTAAGCATGACCCGATCGAACCGCATGGTTATCCAGGCTGAGACAAGAACCATCCCCAGGACAATATAGGCTGCCGGTGGACTGAAGTAGGCCAGTATGGCGTAGCTTATGACGAGCTGGACCATGGCGTAGATCACCTCGAAGGAATCCTCCGAGAATGAAAACAGCCCGCTGGTTCCTTTTTCGATCTTGTCGATCGTGTCTCCCGAGTGATGATCAACATGCCATTCCATCGGCAGGGTCATTACTCCCTGCAATAGATGCTTCCGATAGTTAACTCGTGCCTTGAACGCATTACAGCGTTCGATGCACCGAGCTGGGCCATGAATTGCCCAGAATATCAATTCAATCAGCAGTGTCAGCATCAGAAGTCCAACAAGCAGTCGGAGGTTAGTCGCCGTGATACCCTGCTTCTGAATGACATCCATGATTTTGGCCATTACCAGGGGCTGGCCGAAAAGTATGATGGTATTGGCTATGATGAACATAAGCCAATACCAGACGACCTTCTGCCGATTGCCCGCTGAATAATGCCACGTCTTGCCGAACAGATAGAGAAGTGGATTGCCTTCTCGTTCTACTCTTGGAACTTTCTCTGCGACGTGCACACCGCACCTCCATTTTTTCCAGACATCGTCTTTCCTTCTCATCGATCAACACTCAACGAGGAACCTTTTGGCAGCTTATGAGTGCTCCTGCCAGCCGGTGATAGTAGCACATGATGAGGTCCTTCTAACAGAAGGCGACTTGTAAGCGGCATTTGCTCTTTGCAGTGAAGACGCTGTTAACAGCGACCTGCAGCCGCTCCCGTTTGAAATTCACTCACCAACTTCGAGGGCTTTACGAGCCCTGCTCAGATTTTTGTTCCGATCCCCTCAGACAAAACGTGACCGTTCCTTCTCATGCAAGCCGGGCTGCCTTCCTTGTGTGCTGTGGTCTGAACTTAACACAGTTGCCGAGCCAAGGCTTACCAAGCGGACTCCAAGCGTCCCCGGATAGTTTAATTTGGGCTATAATCCGATCGCCGGGCTTGATATCTTATTGAAATTATGGAGGGGCAGTTCGCCATCTGGCTGGAGACACTGCGTAAGAGCAGCAAAATTCTACGCCTGCGATGCGGTCTACTTCTTGGGGGCGCCAGGAGAGATACGGGAACTCCGACGGCTGAGGTCTGGAGGCGTCAATGCGTGACCTGACGAGCGAGCGTGCGATTCATGTCAAAGCCGCCTTGTTCCTTGTGCTTGGAGCGCTCTCGTCGGTGCTTCTTATTCTGGACAACCCTCGTGCCAGCACCGTGGTTCTGCTCGCGGTGTCCGTGTGGGCGTTCGCGCGTGCGTACTACTACGCCTTCTACGTGATTGAGCACTACGTCGACGACCGGTTTCGGTACTCGGGGTTGGGTTCATTCATACGGTATCTGGTGCAGCGGCGGCGGTCGCAGCGGAGCGACCAGTAAGTTGGCCCTGCGCGTCGGGGGATCCAATACCGTACGGCGGATTTCCATGTGAAAATAGGCAGGAGCGAGGGCTCCACCGGCAGGCGGCGGTGGGCTTTATCGATGGTTTACCCCGGCCGGGAAAACGATTTTTTCCTCGGGCGAAGCCCTCGCGTTGTCATAATCAGACATCCGGATCGGGTTGTTGACATTTCAAAGAGAAACCGACCGCCCGAAGCCGGGCGCCGGTTCCCACGGCGGCCGAAGATGGCGACGCCGGTGAACAGCCCTCGCTCAGGGATGACGAGCCGGCAGGGATTTTCAGCCGGAACCGGCTTGGCTGGGTTATGGATTTCACCAATAATGAGAAAGAGATCCTCGCGCTTCCGAGGGGTCGGATAAGGAGGCCAACGTGAAAGGCTTTGAACGGGTTCGCTCGGAACCGTAAAAGAAGAGAATACAAGAAGGAGGTCAATAGAGAGAGCGCAGGACAAACCCGCCTTGCAAAACTAAAAATCGTCCCCCTCTTCAGCGATTGCTGCCAACTTCCAACGCAGGTTGAATATGCGTCGGCCCGTTCACTCGGACCGAGAATGCGCATTTGCTGCCAGTCATAGGGAAACTGCTTGCCACAGCTGAGGCAAACAATGTAGGTGCCAGTCTGGCGCGCAGCGGCAGAGCTAGGCTGCTCTTCTCTGCTGGTAAACGGAAAGCTGAGACGCCTGTGCCAGCACCCGAACAAAATATCTACAATCCTTAAATGCATCCTCACGAAGCACTCCTGGCTAAAGTTAGAGCTCCAATGTGAACCGGCTCCCTCCACCGAGGGAGCTAATCTGAACCAGTCCCCGTGGCCGAACGGCGACCTGTTCAGCGGTTGAGATAGATGGTGAGCCTGTCTCCTACCTTCAGGTTCT
>QHZP01000116.1 GCA_003224715.1 Acidobacteriota bacterium
ATTAAGACCACCCATATTTTCTTACCTTCAATATGCTTTGGCCATATGCACTGTTGGGTAGAGTTGAGGCGTCTGCGACTTTCCAAAGTCTCAACTAGAACGGCGGAAAATCGGTAGACCGGAAGAAGCTAAGATCGTTTTATTCCAACGGACAGAGCCACAGTCGTGGACCAAAAAGAACGATTTGGCAGCTCAACAAAGGCGAGAAGAACCAGCCCTAATCTCTGAAGCCATTAGCGCGACTCGCCCCAGTCCCAATCAGCAAGCTGATTTCTTTCCACAGCTACCCATCAGCAGACCCTCCTGCCAAGGGGAAAACGGACAGATTGTAAGCCCCAGATCTGGAATAGCGATCTCTCAGAGAAATTTCTCATTTTTTCTTGACAGTATACAAAATATTGGGGTAGCCTACGCCGATGCAACAATATATAGGAGGATGGATGTTATGTTAGTCAAGGCAGATCTGATTTGGTCCAAACTGTTGGTTTACAACGAAAGTAACCTTTCTTTTCATTGCACAGAAAATCCTGGCGTTTACAGCATTTCCGCTCTGATAGATCAGAAGCTGCGCGTAGTTTATGTATCACGAGCCGACAACATCTGTCAGCGTCTCCGAAACCACAAGCGCTTCTTTGAACCAAATTCATTTCTCAAGAATATACTCGAGGAAAGAGAATGTTATTTTCGTTACTGTGAGGTTCAAAACCCGGCAGACCGCCAAAACGTAGAATATACTCTCTTTCAATATTACCATCCGTCTTGCAATATCGTTGAACCTAGAGGCGAGCTAATTGATATCAACATTGAATAACTCCCTCCTTGCCCCGACCCTGAGGTTGTCTCAACGTCGACAGCCGAGCCACATCGCAAGTTTACAGTTTCCTTCGAGTGCTCCCTTCAGCCTTGCCCATCCATTTCTCTACGAAATTCCATCCCGACGAATTCGGAACCAACTATAGCTCTCAGAAGTCTTAAAGCGCTGAAAATGTCGCCCACGCCTTCAAAATTTTGATTTGACTTGGCCATCGATTTCGTTGAAAGTTGGAAATTATAAGTTCGCTAGTACATTAACGTCTGTCTTCGATCAAAACTTGTGTTTTATTGGTCTGGCGCTCCATCCTTAACGAGGAAATTCAGTGGAAACTTCTTCCTGCTGACAGTGATCTTCTGCTGCCTTGACTGCGGCAAAGATAAAAACGTAAGCACAACGGAACAAACTCTTCAGCCTGCTTACGGCGGTGTCTTACGGATAGTGGCGCAAAGCCCCGAATCCTTGGACCCGATCCATTCTAAGAACTACTGGGAGTCCGAAATTGTATTGCAATTGTTTGATGGTTTATTACGCTTTGACCAAAACCTCAACGTAGTTCCCGCCCTCGCCCAAAATTGGCAGATTGCCCCCGACGGAAGAGTTTACACCTTTCAACTTCGTTCCGGAGCTCGGTTCCACAAAGGACGGGAAGTCAATGCTGACGATTTCGTCTATTCGTTAACACGCTTGTTGGACCCTAAGTCAAAATCGGTAGACACAGAAAATTATTCAATGATCTTGGGGGCCAACGAGTATCAGGCGGGCCAAGCATCTTTCATCCGTGGATTGAGGGCAATAGATCCATTGACCCTACAGATTACGCTGAAGCAGCCCTATGCGCCGTTTCTGCGCGTCCTAGCACAACAACCAGCCTCAGTTGTTCCCAAAGAAGAAGTTGAGAGATCAGGTGTTGACTTCGGCAAAAGGCCAGTCGGCACTGGAGCCTTTCGATTACGACAATGGAACACGCCAGGAGAAATCTTTCTGGTTTCAAACCCCGATTATTTTGAGGGGCCTCCTTACCTGGAAGGTATCCACATAAAGACTGTTCCAGCGCTTAATGCACGCGACAGCTTCAAAGATTTCCTTGAGGGTAAATTGGAGATGTCCTTCGTCCCCAGTGACCAAATTCAGATGGCGCAATCCAGAAAGGAATGGGCCTTTCTAAGCCGCCCGATTCTTAGATTCATGTACCTGGGTATCAATCTGAAAGACCCTTTGATGAAAGATATCGACGTCCGTAAAGCAATTCATTTTGCAATCAATAAAGCGGAGGTTATGGGGAATGAGCCAGACTACTCTATAACCAACAGCTTGATTCCGATTTCGCTACTAGGTTCCAATCCGGCCGCGAACGAAGATGTCTACAATGTCAAGGCAGCCCAGGAGGCATTGAAAAGCTCTCGATCTTGCAGAGGCCGGCCCCCAAGAGTAAAACTCTGGCATGCCACCGCCTCTGTAGAGCGCAAAGGTTTACTAACCCGTTTGGCCAATAATCTCAAGGCCATTGGTATCCAAGTTGATTTGAAGATTCTCTCCTCTCTCAATGAACTTAATCAGAAAATCTACTCTGGGCAGACACAGTTGTTCCTGCTTGGCGAGGTCATTGACTTCCCCGATCCCGACGCTATACTCAATCGCCTGTTCAATTCCAGAAGCAAAGGAAATCTCTTTGCTTACCGAAATGGTGAAGTGGATCGAAAGCTAAGGGAGGCTCAAACCAGCATGAATGAAGATTTGCGCGCTCAACTCTACAGACAAATTGAGCACCAGATCCTGGAAGACCATGTCATCATTCCCCTCTTCTTGGCAAAATATTCCTTTGTAAGCTACAAGCGAGTTCAGGGAATCGAAGTAAGTCCCTTAGGCTTCCAATATTTCCCCATTCGGAAAGTGTGGCTGCAACATTTGGAGTAGTCTGGTAAAAGGTTCATCGCTAACCATGGAAGAAGCCAACCGATAGGAATCTACCTCCCTTAAGTCTCATGAAAGTGCCTCTCACTTGTTGCGAGATGAAATGTCAAGGTTTTCAAAGCTTGACGAGTTTCAGAGCAGGTCCGAAGAATTTAATCACTAGCATGAACGACTGGAGTAAGAGAGCATCATTACCTTTCTCTCCGGTTCTTGGTTGGGTGAGAAAGGCGTCTTTCCCACTTCGCCCCGCTCTGGGAGAAGAGATGGACACGTCGGGATCTTTAAGCGCTGGCTTCCGCCAGCGTTTGCGAGTGAACCGGAAGAAAATTAGAAATATCTTTGACTGAACTGTTAAGGCCAAGAAAGGATATTTATGAAGTGGTTCGGATCTGGCAAAAGGAGTAATGCTGAGGAAAACTCCAAAATAAGCTCTCAACTGAGTTCTTCACAGGCTTCGCGAGTTGCCCAAGCTTTGCAGAAACCTCAAACCGACATCGTTGTTTATGGGACCGAGGACGACAGACGTTGCCGCGCTCTAAGGGAGCTGTTAGATGAGTCAGGTTTTGCCTATCGTGACGAACGGGTGGACGAGGACCTTAGCACTCGAGCCTGGTTACAGCGTACTACAGGCGACGATGCTTTACCCAAGCTATTCATCGGCGCACAATATTATGGAACTTACGAGGATATTCAAGCGTTGGCCTTAAACGGGGAATTGAAGCGGATCCTGAGTGGCGAGGCTGCAACCGAAGAACTCGAGCGAAAACGATTAAAGGCCGAGATGTCGGTGGCTTCGATTATCCAATTGTTGAGGGAGGAAGAAAGTCTGGTCATCAACGAAGAGGGCGTTGAAACTGAAACCTGGTTGGAACCACCAAGTCAACCTAATCTCATTCTGCTCGAAGGAGAACCCCATCCCATTGAGGAAATGGAGTGCATCGTCAGCCGCATCGTGGAACGTCATAAAAGAGGAGAAGTTAGTCTGAGTTGGAGAGGCGATGAGGGGTAGGCAAGCAGCTTAGTGGTCTGACGGATGAACGAACTGAAAGCCAAACTTCTTCAGTTTCGAATTGAAAATCTTGTTACCCCAAGTAATGCTAATCAAGGAAATGAATCCGCTATTGTCGGATAACTTTAAAGTTGACCCCACTTTTATTGCCCTGGCGGAAATAAAACTACCGCCACACTCGCTCAGGTCGTGGGTGACAATGGTTTCCTCAAAGTATCGATCGTTGCCATCAACGCCACCCAAAGAAAAATCCAAGTGACTCTGTCGACGTAAACACTGGCGAGGAGTTTGATTGGAGGACTCGGTACTTTTGCTGTTCATATTGACAAAATCAGTTCAGATCTTTTCAGATTGTCGTTTTGAACTTCCCCGCCATCAAAGTACCCAAGTAGTACCTTTTTGGAAATCCATCCGGGGGCGAACCGGTGCTAGGTGCAAATCACGCAGCGTTTCCAACGCTAAATGATGAGCACCTGATATGCCATTTACTTAAATGAATCGCGGCTTTTACCTAAGTTGGTGTGAAGATTAATTGCGGGTGAGATCTCGGCAAGGATAAGCAATCAATCTTCGCAGCACATTTTCATCGAGATAGGGAAAACTTAGGGAAACATTTTCTCAAAGAGGGTTTCAGATTTGGTCCCAACTTGCCACACACTGTTTCCAGACATGATTCTAACCTATTCTTAAGCAATTCCATCCGCGAGACTAATGCATTAGACGGTCAGAACAATTCTATCGAATCTCTTCATGATTCGAATAGAATACAAGGAGGCGACCGATCGTTTGCACATTTGCCTGAAGACCCCCCATGTAAGAATAGGGGTCGTCATGCTTTCACCGCTCAGGAAGATTCGGGCGATTCGGGGAAAACGGCTCCCACTCCCCTTTTCGGTGGCATCGTTATGAATGAAAATTCATTGGGAGTTACGGTCCGTCGCTGGCAGCGCACCCAATACACAGTCCATTCTCACAGGAGTGCTTCTGATGAAAAACCTAACGCGTCGAAAGTTTCTGGAAACGGGTTTGAAAGGCTCACTCGTGATCGGCAGCGGTGGGGTCGTCCCGGGATTAGCTCAGGCTGAGGTGAGCCCCAACCCGCCAAAGCGGGATCTTCTGGTATCGGGTTTCAGCCAGCATGATCGCGGAGTGCTCGGCGCCGCCATGGATGAGATCATACCGGCAACCGATGGAATGCCAGCAGCAAGCGAGGTGGGTGGGGTGGGGTACGTAGTTCATCTCTTTGGTCAAATCTCCGATTTGAAAATGACATTCCAACGGGGGCTGGCACAACTGGTAGAAATCAGTCAAAGACGATATAAGAAAGATTTTCTGCAACTTTCGCGCCCACAACGAGTGGCTGTATTAGAGGAACTCGAAAAGCAATCTCCGCAAGGTTTTTTTGCTACCCTGCGGGACCTTGTGTACGAGGCTTACTATACTCGGCCGCGGGTTTGGAAATTAATTGGGTACGAGTTCTACCCAACTAACCAACCCGGTCCACGGATGAAACCCTTTGACGATGTGGTGCTGGCCGAAGTGCGCAGGAAGCCAAAATTCTACAGGGAGGTGGAATGATGCCTGAAGAGAGAGCTGATGTGTTGGTCATTGGTTCAGGTGCCGCGGGCGCAGCCGTCACAAAACGACTGGCGGATTTCGGAGTGCAGGTAGTTTGCCTGGAGCAGGGTGAATGGGTGAAACCGGCCGACTACCCTTCGACCCATGCCGAGTGGGAAATTCAGCTTCGTCGCGGGACGTTCCACTTCAGCCCCAACATACGCCAGCGGGATGAAGATTATCCTGTAGTCCCGGCGGGAGTTAACCCTCCCAATGTCCTCATGTTCAATGCGGTGGGGGGCAGCACGCTACACTGGACGGGTCATTTCCCACGTTTTCATCCCTCCGACTTTCGGGTCAAAACCTTGGATGGTGTCGCCGATGACTGGCCCATTCGATATCAGGATCTTGAGCCTTACTATGACATGAACGATCGAGAGATGGGAGTGGCAGGTTTGGCCGGCGACCCGGCGAATCCGCCCCGCTCTTCGCGACCCACACCCCCGTTGCCGTTAGGCCAGTTGGGTGAAACCATTGGAAGGGGGTTTGATAAGCTGGGCTGGTATTGGTGGGTTTCCGATAACGCCATCATCTCTCGCGACTATGAGCAGCGTCCCGCCTGCGACCTTCACGGAAAGTGCATGTTCGGCTGCCCCATTGGCTCGAAAGCCAGCACCGACGTAACTTACTGGCCCAAGGCCCTCCGCAAAGGCGCAGTGCTTAAGACCTGGGCACGTGTGCGCGAAATCACTCTGGACGCCAAGGGTCGGGCACGCGGCGCAATTTATTATGACCGCCAGGGCCGCCTCCACGAGCAACGGGCTCGTGTCGTGGTCATCTCAGCCAATGGCATCGGCACGCCGCGTCTTCTTTTGAATTCAAAATCTAAGCTCTTTCCGCAAGGTCTTGCAAATTCGTCAGGTCTGGTTGGCAAGAATTTCATGATTCATCCGTTTCGGTTTCTAGAAGGCGTCTTCGAACAGCGGATGGATGGCCACGACGGCCCCTTCGGCATTCCTGCCTTCAGCCAGCAGTTCTACGAGACTGATTTGAAGCGTGGGTTCTTGCGTGGGTATACCTTTTTGCTGGAGCGAAGCTTCGGCCCACTGCACCATGCCTGGGGCGGCTTTGCTAATCAACCGGTGCCCTGGGGTGCTAGACATCATCGCGTCATGCGGCAACGTTTTCCTCACATTATCCGCATCACGATACTGGGCGAAGACTTACCCGAGGAGAGCAACCGTGTGGAACTAGATCCGGAGGCTAAAGACTCAAGTGGAGTCCCAGCCCCACGTGTTTCCTACACCTACAGCGAAAACAGCCTGAAGATGCTGGATCATGGATCTGCCATGGCCCGTCAAGCGCTTCAGGCCGCTGGGGCGATCGAAACTTTGGACAGTGGGATCATTGTGCCTGCTTTCCATTTGCTGGGTACAGCACGTATGGGTACCGATCCGGGGCGCTCGGTCGTCACTGCCTGGCATCAGGCACATGACGTGAAGAATCTGTTTGTGGTGGACGGAAGTTCATTTGCAACCAGTGCCGCCGTCAATCCGACCTCGACCATTGGGGCTCTGGCATTACGCTGTGCCGATGGTATCTGGGAACATCGTCGCGAGTGGAGTTAGCCGTGAGGCTTCTGCCGCGTCCTTTTCCACGCATCAAGTATCTGTGCCTTTCTCTTATCCTACCAAGGGTCGCCATTCAGGAACATTTCAGAAGCTCTCCAGAACCTGGTGGGGAGAAGTAAGAATGTGCGGTACTATAAAGGCTGAGGTAAACGCCATGAGCAAAACTATCACAAGAATCGATGATACTTGGCGAGCCTATTTGGATTCGCTGGGGACTAATGCGGCTTTCGTTGAAGGCTTAATCAGTCAATATCTAGAAAATCCTGCTCAGGTTGATGAAAGATGGCGTCGAGCCTTCGACGCCGTGAAAGCAGCGAAAAAAGTCAGTAGCGCGCCGCCTAGAATGGAACCCCAGGCGGAGCCGTTGCCTGACCGAGCAAGCCGGGTCCGGGCTTCCAAACTGCGAGAGGGTCCTGTAACAGCTCTGGACCATGAACGTCTGGTACCCATTCAGGGAGCGGCAGCCAAGATTGCTCAAAATATGGAATCCAGTCTGACGCTGCCTACGGCCACCTCCCAGCGGCAAATTCCGGTCAAGATGATTGATGAAAATCGACGCCTCATCAACCACCATCTGGATTCAACAAGTAGTGGACGAGTTTCGTACACCCATCTCACAGGCTGGGCCATCGTTAAGGCGCTGAAGCATTTTCCAAATTTGAACAGCGCCTTTGCCCAGAACAATGGGCAACCTCAGCGTTTGGAAAGACCCCAGATTAATCTAGGCGTGGCAGTGGATGTAGAGCGAAAAGACGGCACTCGATTGCTTTTGGTTCCCAACATTAAGAACGCCGCCACCCTGACCTTTCTTGAGTTTATGATGAGATTGAACGAGATATTTGCAAGAGTTCGCGGCGGCAAGTCAGAGCCCTCGGACTTTCAGGGGACCACCATCACTTTGACCAACCCGGGAACTGTGGGCACGGTGGCTTCCCTGCCCCGTTTGATGCCGGGCCAAGGCGCTATCGTCGCCACCGGCGCTATCGACTATCCGGCAGAATATTACGGGATGCTCCCAGAAACGTTGACTATCCTTGGGGTCAGCAAAGTGATGACTATTTCGTGTACCTACGATCATCGAATCATCCAGGGAGCCGAGTCGGGCCTCTTCTTGGCTAAAATTCAGCAACTATTACTGGGAGAGGATGAGTTTTACGACCAGATCTTTGCAGATCTGAGAATCCCCTATCACCCGCTGCGGTGGTCGGCTGATCGGAATCCCGCCCTGATGGGAATGGCTACCCATCGCGAGGAGACCGAAAAGCAGGCACGAGTACTGCAATTGATTAATGCCTATCGAGTGAGGGGCCATTTGATTGCCGACTTAAATCCCCTCGGAAACGAGCCAGTCTATCACTACGAACTCGACCCTATCAACTACGGACTTACCCTTTGGGATCTGGATCGCACCTTCATCACGGGAGGGCTGAGTGCAGCCTTGGGTGACGCCCCGACCCCGACCGCCACTCTACGCGAGATTCTCGAAACGCTGCGGCAAACTTACTGCGGCAAAATCGGCGTCGAATACATGAATATTCAGCACCCTGAGCAGAAGAGCTGGCTGCAGATGCGGATGGAACCCAGTCGTAATAATTGGCCCCTAGAGCCCCAACAGAGAAAACGGATCCTTTCCTTGTTAACCGCTGCCGAGTCTTTCGAGCGGTTTCTCCATGCAAAGTTCGTCGGCCACAAACGCTTCTCTGCAGAAGGCGGGGAAACTATGATCCCGATTTTGTACGAGCTCTTGGAGATAGCTGCAGCTCAGGATGTGCGGGAAATAGTGATCGGAATGGCGCACCGCGGCCGACTTAATGTCTTGACCAACATCATTGGGAAGCCGTATACACACATTCTTTCTGAGTTTGAAGGCAATGTTGATCCGACGTCGACACAGGGTTCGGGAGACGTGAAGTATCACTTGGGCGCCAGTGGCAAAAAGCTCACGACCTCAGGGAACGAGATTGTGGTTTCCGTAGCTCCTAACCCCAGCCATCTTGAGGCTGTCAATCCGGTGGTCGAGGGCATTGTGCGCGCCAAGCAGAATCGCCGTCACTCCGTCGGCGGAAGCCAGGTGATTCCTGCGCTAATTCATGGTGACGCGGCCTTTGCCGGCCAAGGAATTGTGGCTGAAACTTTGAACCTGTCACAACTGGATGGTTACCGAACCGAAGGCACGATTCACCTGATTATTAATAACCAGATTGGATTCACCACCGCACCCGATGATGCACGGTCCACCCCCTATAGCACTGACGTTGCCAAGATGGTTCAGGCCCCGATTTTCCACGTGAATGGAGATGATCCGGAGGCCGCCATTAGGGCTATGACTATCGCTTTTGAATATCGCCAACGTTTTAGGAAGGACGTTGTGATTGATATGTTCTGCTATCGGCGTTACGGTCATAATGAGGCTGATGACCCGAGCTATACCCAACCATTGCTCTATCAAAAGATTCGATCCCACCCCTCGGTCCGCGAAATCTATGCCCAAAGACTGGTGCGAGAGGGATTGATCACAGCCAGCGAAGTAAACGAAATTCAGCAGGAATTCCTTGTGAAACTGGAGAAGGCTTTCGAAGACCTTAAGAAGCGAGTCGATCACTTTGTGCCGGAAGAAATGAGCGCTCTTTCACCTGAGGAAATCGACACCACTCCGACTCTTACACCCACCGGTGTTAGTAAAGATTTGTTGGCCCAAATCACCATGGCTCTGACTACTTTTCCCAAAGATTTCCACGTGCATCGTAAGCTCGCCGGCTTTTTCGAAAGGCGCAGAGAAGCCATCGACCAGTCGGGAGGTATCGACTGGGCGTTTGCCGAAGCTTTGGCTTTCGGTACTCTCGTAGTGGAAGGAACCCCCGTCCGGCTGAGCGGGCAAGATAGTGGCCGTGGCACCTTTAGCCAACGTCATCTCATTCTTTATGACGAGACCAACGGGCGTGAGTATTTGCCGTTGCAGCACCTAACTCCGGGGCAAGCAACATTCGAAGTTTATGACAGCCTCCTCTCAGAAGCTGCTGTCCTCGGTTTTGAATTTGGCTTTAGTGTTGCGGATCCCTTGACACTGGTGCTTTGGGAAGCCCAGTTTGGAGATTTTGCCAACGGAGCCCAGGTCGTTATTGATCAATTTGTGGTCAGCGCCGAATCCAAGTGGCAACAACCCAATGGCCTGGTGTTGCTCTTGCCTCATGGTTATGAAGGGCAGGGGCCAGAGCACTGCAGTGCCCGCGTGGAGCGTTTCCTGCAATTATGTGCTGAGAATAATTTGCAAGTTTGTAACTGCACCACGGCTGCCCAATACTTCCACCTTCTGCGGCGGCAGATGCGCGGTGGAAAGGATAGCAGGGGCACACGCAAGCCTCTTGTTCTTTTTACTCCCAAAAGCCTCTTGCGCCATCCTCGAGCCAGTTCTTCTCTTGATGAACTGGCCGAAGGACATTTTCAAGAAGTGATGAATGAAACTGAATCAACCAATAGGGATAAAGTGATTCGAATCCTTTGTTGCAGTGGCAAAGTGTCTTATGACCTTGTTGAAGCATGGGAGGAAAAAGGCATCGATGATCAGGTCATTCTCAAACTGGAACAGCTTTATCCTTTCCCGAGAGCCCACCTGAGAAGAGAACTTCGAAAATATCCAAATGTGAACGAATTCGTATGGGTACAGGAAGAGCCTCAAAATATGGGAGCCTGGTCTTTCGTCAGGGAGTGTCTCGCCCCTGAAATCAAGGCGGGCCAAATGTTGCGATATGTTGGAAGGCCCGAAAGCGCCAGTCCAGCCACGGGTTCTCTGAAAGTTCATCTTAAGGAACAGGCGGCCTTGATCAGAACAGCCTTCCTGTCTTCCAGCTCGAAGAAAGGGTAAGACAGGATAGGGCGCAATTCAGCAAAGTTTGGGACTGCCACGCTAATCCGAAACCGGTTTCTCTGGATCTAGGATTTTGATAAGGATTTGACTGACCCGAAGCTTCTCCACTTTCTGCACAATGAATTCGAGATTCGTATAGGTCCATTTGGTACCCTCGGGAGGGATGTCGCGCCACCGGTTGATAACATAACCTCCCAAGGTAGTCGCATCATAGTCGTTGGCAAAGCCAATTCCGAATGTCTGCTCCACATCATGTAAAGGTGTCCCCCCATCGACTAGAAATTCTCTTTCATTGAGTTTTTGAATCAGGGGCTGTTCCTGATCAAATTCATCCTGGATCTCACCCACGAGTTCCTCCAAAACGTCCTCCAGCGTTACCATACCTAAGGTTCCCCCAAATTCGTCCACGATAATAGCCATGTGGCACTTTTTCTCCAAAAAAGTACTCAGCAAAGTTTCCAAGCTGACAAATTCGGGGATAAACAAAATATCACGGAGAATATTCTCAATTTTGGTCGCTCCGGTGGAATGAATTTGAAAGATCAGATCTTTGATGTGAACCATACCGACAATTTGATCAAGCGTTTCTCTGCAGACTGGAAAACGAGTGTGGCGGCTCGTTTTGGCGATTCTTAGATTCTCCTCCAATGAACGCCCTTCATAAAGCGGCACAATTTTGTTGCGCGGCAGCATGATATTGCGCGCTTTCAGACTCTTCAGGGTGAACGCGTTTAATAATATATCCCGACTCAGAGAGCCAATCGGGCTATCTTTAGACTCCGCCAAAAGCAGCCGCAGTTCTTCTTCAGAGTGAACTAATTCTTGCTTACTCGCATGTTCGATTCCGATTGATCTCAAGATCAGGTTGGCCACTCGATTCAGCAACCAAATGGCGGGATAAAAGACTCTGTAAAAGACAGTCAGCGGAAAGGCTACCCACAGGGCAGTGGTTTGAGCACGCCGGATTGCCAAGGACTTTGGTGCCAATTCCCCTAACACGATGTGCAAATAGGTAATGATTCCAAAGGCTATTCCAAAAGCTAGAGAGGTAATGGCGGTTTGGGAGTTAATCCCCAAGCGAAAGAAAACCGGTTCCAACAGGCGGGCAACAAACGGCTCTCCCAGCCATCCTAATCCAAGGCTTGCCAGCGTGATCCCAAGCTGAGTCGCAGAAAGGTAGTCATCAAGATGTTGGATTACATTATCGACTAAGCCAGCGCGCCGATGCTTCCTCTTAACCAATGTTTCAATCTGAGTGGATCGTACCTTAACGATTGCAAATTCGGCAGCAACAAAAAAGCCATTCAGCAGGACTAAAAGCACTATCAGGAGAAGCTTTGTAGAGATTTGAAACAACGAATAGGGATGGGGCTCCATGTTAGAAATCTAGCTGGCCGGAGTGAGCTACAAAATATTGTAACCGATCGAGACAGGCTAAAGGGTCACCAACTGATTGGTATTAAACGAATTAAATGTGGGATGTTAAGATCGCTATTGAGTCTGACCAAATGTCTACGAATTCTTGTAAAATTATTCAAAGAGTTCAATATCCAAACACGAGTCATGTTAAGAATAAGATTCAGTAAGATCAATAACTTACAATTTTACCAGAGGAATCAAACTGTTGGTATGCGACTTGCACTGAAAGAAAACTAAAGAGGTGAAGGTACGAAAGTACTGGTCTTTTCGTGGCTCTTGGAGGAACTCTACAAATTCCGGATTGCGGCCTCAAAGCCCTTGGGTTTGTTCTTGTTTATCCCGACTAAAAGGAGGGCTTGCGCTACTGGAACTAAGGCGCACCAATAAATGCCTTTTGAAATTCTCTCCAAGTTTTGTTTAGGCTTTGAGCCTAAACCTCACCAAACATAAAAAAGGGCGACACTCAAAAACAAGAATCAGACAATCCCTGGTCCAAGAGCCACGAAAATTCTGGATCAGTGAGTTTCAAGGATCTGATTCTTATCCTGAAGCTTTACCATCTGGCCAGTTCTGCCCTTCCTAAACTTTTAGAATACCGGGACTCGTTTACTTCCGTCTAAGCGTGTTGGTTCGGGCTGGTCCAGCGGAGTGACTGGGTCGAGGAACATCCAGCAAAATGTGCCCATGAAATAGACGGCAGCGGAAACATAGAAGGTAATCGCCCAGTTGCCGTGGGTACTTTCCACGATATAGCCAATGGCGATGGGAGAAACCACGCCACCGAAATTGCCCATCATATTCATCGCGCCGGACAGTGTGCCCGCATACTTGCCTCCCACATCCATGCAGGCGCCCCAGCTTCCCGCCATCGCCAGGTCATTTGAGAAACTGGCCATTCCGATGGAGAGCATCGCCCACAGGGGATCTGATAGGAATGTCGACAAGATAAGAAACCCCGTTGCGCCGGTGAAGCCCAGACAGGCCAGCAATCGACGCGTCTTGACAACACTCCCCGTCCAGTTAGCCACAGGACCGGAAATGAATCCGCAGAAGACCGAACCTAGTCCGCCCAAAAAGAGTGGCAGAACTGCCAGCAGAGCACCCCGGCTGATGCTTACTCCGCGTGCCCTCTGGAGGTAGGTCGGCAGCCAGGTAATGTAGAAGTACCAGCCGTAGGATAGACAGAAATATTGAATCCAAAGCAGCCAAACTGACCTGGAAGTGAGAAACTTGCGCCACGGGATGTCTCCATGGTCTTCAGCCGGTTCCGCCAATTTGCTGCCGATTCCGCCTGCCCTGCGACGCAATAGCAGCAGAATGAGGACAGCCCAGGCGACCGAAACGGGAAAGACCCAGAAAGGCAATACGCGCTGCAATGGAAAGCGAAAAAACAGTGCGACGGCCACTGGTCCCAATGCAGGACCCCATCGGCAGACTCCCTTCCAGAACTCCCTCCACGGAAACTGGCGATAGGCCATTCGTTCCGCATCCTTTACCAGTTCCAGCTCCGCCGCATTGACGCTTTTCTTATCTCTCGGATTGTCCCGAAACCAGAGAAAGAAGAAGACGGCCCAAAGGATGCCTATAGCCCCGAAGAGCTCAAAGGCATGTCTCCAATTCATATACTTCAGAACATATACCACCAACAACGGCGTGAATGCGCCGCCCCACCGGGCGCTCATCCACATGACACCCTGCGCACGAACCCGTTCATGCTTGGGCAACCAGATGGTGAAGGCCTTCGTGACGTTAGGAAAACAACCGGCCTCGCCGGCCCCAAAAAAAAGACGGGTAAACCAGAGGGCCACGTAGTTGGCGGCCCAGCCCGTAGCAGCCGTGAAGAAAGACCACCAGATCACGATCCGCATGAGCACCTTCCGAGGGCCAATCCAATCCCCAAGGATTCCCCCGGGAATCTCGAACAATGCATACGACAGGGCGAAAGCCCCGAAGACGTAACCCATTTGGACTTCGGACAGTCCCAGGTCGCGGCTGATCGACGGTGCGGTCTGAGAAATGCAGACCCGGTCGATATAGGTAATGATAGCTAGGCTCACCGCAAATACGATAACCCAGTAGCGTGTGTGTGTGGGACGTAGCACCGTCTCTTCACCCATAAGTTTGTACCACCTCGTTCAGCCCGGAGTTCCCTGGTGATGTCTTCTCCAAATGACGAAATTCACTCGTGATCGGCGCCTTCATAATTCTAAGTCTAAGCATGAGAAGTCCCGTTGATTCTAGAAGGCTGGACATACTCAGTCAACTAGAATATGTGACAACTCGACAACTCAGTTAGAAAAATACCGGTGAAAGACCCGTTTGAGAACTGTTAGAATCCAATCCGACTAGAAGGTAGAAAGGCACATTGCAAACAGTTTTGTGCCTGCTTGCCCTGGCAATCCACATCTCCCAATGCATCAATACGTATGCCCGATGAGCTATTCATGGCACCGAAATTGAGGATTTCAAGGTTCCTGACAACATCTAGGAGACTCTACCTTGGAATTTTTCTAATCAGTTCCTGCGTTCTGATGATGGAGCTAATCCTGACGCGAATGGTGACCGGTTTTCTCTTTCCTCTGAGTTTCAGTATCGGGATGCCGATGCCGCTAGGAATTCATTGGCTTGGGCAACACTCGTCCAAAATGATTCCGGGGCTTGGGGTGTAAACGGATCTGCATCGGTGTTGGGAAGCATCATTACTGTGTTGATTGCAATAAACTTTGGGTTTGATCAAGCCTTATGCCTTGCAGCAATGCTGTATGCAATGAGTGTGGTCGTTATATCAGTAGAGGCCTAGGTAGATCGAGGTCTGTCTTGACCAGTCCCACTCACACCCCTCGGTCGAGAATTTAAGGGTTTAACGCTTTTAAACTGGTAAAACTAGTGACGGTTGAATTATCATTATCCCTTAGCAAATATGGTTCGGGGAGAAGTCTATGGCAACTAAATATCCAAGTGAAGAAGATGTCAGCAAGTTTCTGAAAGCAAGTGAAGACCTGATGAATCTGGGGATTACTTTCTCTCACAATATTGACTCAGCCTTTCTCGAGTTCAAGAAAACGTTAGAAATGATGATAAAATCCAATTTTGTAGAAAGAGCTGTTGTGGAAATGGTGTCGAATTCCTTTGACAAATTGGAAAGCAAGGTAAAATCTAATCTGGAAAGTATTGTCAATATCTGTACCGAGGGTGGTCAGTGGTATTCCTTTTACTTAGGAAAGGCGGTTGGCAGGAAAGTGGATCTTCCTCTTTCCCGGCGTCCCCAATCGAGTGTTCCAGATGTCGCTAAAGTACAGCGGGACTCGTAAGTTTCTCGGAAAGACAACATGGAAAACGGAAAACTAACAGACGAACAAGTCCATAAGTTTCTAACTGGCTGCGAGAATTTGATGCGCTTGGGCACTCATTTCACGGAGAATATTCGAAATGCCTTAGGCGATTTAAGAAAGACTTATGATCCTGTCTTACACTCCAATTATGTAGACAAGGCTGTAGTTGAGTTGCTCACTCGTTCTTTAGGTGATTTTGAAAAAAAGATTGAGTCCAATCTGGAGGGAATTAACAAAATCTGCACCCGAGGTGGCCAATGGCTTGTATTTTATCTAGGAAAGTCTTTAGGAAAGAGTTCTGAAATGCCCCAACACCCGGACCGTTCATTCTTGAATGAGCAGTTCAAACCTCCTGCCACGTCCACGGAACAAGTCCAAGGAACCAAGAAAATGAGGGCATGAGTATTGCATCCCTCCCGACCTTCTAGAGGGACCCGCCGGTCTCCGCTCATTAAGCCAAACAAAGACCTGGCATCTTATTGATCACTTCATCCATTTGCCTGGCGCCGGTGAAGCCTATGGTGAACGCATCGAGGCAATCGAGCTTCACTGCATGTTCAATGGCACGATTCACATCGTGACTTAGTTTGCCCTGACCCATAATTTTCATTCCAATGACACCCTTCCCGGCCTTTTTCATTTCTCGCAGAACCGAAATGACCGTCGCGGGATCTGAATCCATATAGGCTTGGATAGGGTTGATCCGAGCAAGGTCAACTTCAACCCAGGGCGTTTTGGCTGCAACTCGCAAAGCATCAAGAGTATGACAAGACACTCCGTGGGCACGAATAATCCCCTTTTCCCGAGACTCCGATAAAACCTCCATGGCACCCTTTCGTTCTTCGGGCCACTTCGGATCCATCATGCAGTGTAGCAGGATAATATCAATGTAATCCGTCCCCAGTTCTTTCCTAAATCGATCCAAATCAGCCCTCATCTGATCTGCGCTTCGCGCATGAGTTTTTGTCAAGATGACCAGCTTGTCCCTCCCCACTCTTCTGATGCCCGCGTTCAGATGTTCATGAGCTCCATACTGATCAGCGGATTCCCAAAAGTTAATCCCGTGGTCAAACCCGTAACAAAGCAAATCAGAAAATCCTTTAATTCCCAACCGACTTTGGTCGGAGGAGTGATTAACTCCATTGGTCCCGCTACCCATGGCTAACCTGGAGAGCCTAATCCCCGTCGTTCCCAGCAAAACTTGGTCTGCGGCTTCTTTCTTGGTGGGAGCCGCGGCAAGCAGAGAAGGGTTTCCAGACAACCCCGCCCAAACTGCTCCGCCACCCACTAGAGTGTGAGCGACAAATTCGCGTCGATTGATCCTTTTCATTGCATCCTCGCGGTTTGTTTTTGATAGCTCTGTTATTGAGGCAATGGTTTGAGTCCGCCTCACTCGTCTCCCTGCTGACACCTGTAAAATTGTAACTCAAGGAGGGAACTTAGTGCACTAAGTATTCGACAGGAGACCATTGATTGCAGCAAATCTCAATCATTGTATTCTGACCAAAGCCAGTAGACTTCTCTCAGGCACGGAGGACCATCAGATCATCCAATGATGAAGACTAACAAGAAACGTGGCATGACTCAGCTCAAGAGCCAGCTCACTTTGCCTCAGAGGAGATCGTCAGGTAATTCCCTATAAGACGATCGTAAGTTCCCGCACCCAAAACTCCGCCGAGCAGAGGTCCCACAATGGGTACCCAAAACCAATAGTTGGCAGCGCTGAAAACTTCAGTGCCCCAACCACCCACTAAAGTAAAAAGCCGCGGCCCCAAGTCCCGTGCCGGATTGATGGCATACCCGGAGTTAAATCCGAATGTCATCCCGATAAGAAAGACCAGCAAGCCGATGATGAGGGGGGCCATATTCGCACTGGGTGCCGTATTACGAGAATCAATAATCGCGAGAATCACCAGCACCAGCAAAGCCGTCCCGACAGTTTGATCGATAAGACCACCCAGAGTCGAGAGAAACGGCTGCGGATAAGTAGCGAAAATACCGGCCGTTGCCTTATCACCTAAGATGATTCTGGTTCCTTTGTCGAAGGCATTAAAGGCCTCACGGTATGTTATGAAGACCACGGCCGAAGCTGCAAAGCCTCCCAGAATCTGGGCTAGCCAGTAAGGAAAGACCTTTCTCCAGGCAAAGCCTCGTCGCACTGCCAACGCCAGCGTCACAGCCGGATTCAAGTGTGCTCCCGTAACTCCGCCCGCCACGTAAACGCCCATCGCCACAGCTAGACCCCAGCCCAGGTTGATCGAAAGGAAACCGCCAGTCTTCCCCTCACTTAAAACCACTTGAGCAACAGAAGCGACGCCAAAAACGACCAAGGTAAAGGTACCCAAGAACTCTGCCAGCAACTCCTGCTTTAAGGTAGTTCGCCCCATTCTCTCCTCCGTTAAATTTTGCTTTGTCTGAGTGGGTTGAAACGGGGAAACTATACCAGTCTTTGGCCCAAGGATGCCAAATAAAATTGATCTTAGACCTTCATGTGAATCCAACGAGAATCTTGTTCTCGTTGCGCCCTTCACCTTCCAGATGATTTAAGGCTGCGAAGACTTGGCTTCGAAAAGGGTCGGACCAGACCGTTCGTAAAGGTCGGCGTTTAGAGATTGAAGTTCCGAGTGGCACGCTCTTGGCCGACTCCTCCCGCCTCTGCGAGTTCTCACGTTGTGCCCCCACGGCTGCGACCTGGCGGCTCTTCGACCGCGAAATTTTTTCACACCGGCTTCTTTTTCAGGGATATCAAGGGGCAGAGCTTGTCTAATTGGTTAGGTCGTGAATCATTAGTTCGGCAAAAACTCTTGTGTCGACGCTGGATCTTTTTATTCGGTCATCCCACATAGCCAACCGACTGATCGCCAGAACCAACGAACGTTTGGAGAAGTGCTTGGACCGGAGCAGCATTTTTTCGAGCACCATTCGGTTAAAAAGGCCGACTTGCCTTCCGATTTCACCAATCCCTAATTTCCCCGACAGCTCCTTGATTTGGAGAAGCTGTCTTAATTGCCGGTTTAGCAAAAAAATAATATAAAGTGTTTCTGAACTGTCAGGCAGAATTTCATTAGCTAACTTCAAAGCCTTGAGCTTTTCTTTCGCGAGAATAGCGTCGAGAAATTCATAAATGTTGTGGTGACGGGGAAACCCAGCGGTGACCTCCACCATTGGAAAGGTTATCCGTTTCTCCCCTGCAGCATACAGAGTGAGTTTTTCTATTTCGTGGCTCAATCTCTCCAGATTGTTTCCTTGCGATTCCTGCAGAAAGGTGACGGCATCCGCCTCGATGGACAATCCAGATAGCTTGAATCTGGAGCCTATCCAGCGTCTCACCTCGTTCTCGTCCAAAGCGGATATCTCAATCATTCGTGTTCGGGATTCAAGGATTTTGAAGATTTTCTTCTCTCGATCCTCTCTAGTAAGATCACCAGCCAAAAAGAGCAAGACGGTAGGCTCGCAGGGATTCCTGAGGTACTCTTCCAGCTTCTTGCCTTGATTCTCTCTCAACTTCATAAAACCCTTAACTTGGATCATCTGCCTTCGAGCAAAGAGGGTTAAGTTCCTGGCCACGTTTAGAATGCTATCCACCGGTGTTTCCTCCAGGTCGACCTTGATGAGGTGGATTTCTTCTTTCAAATCGTCCTGGATTCTGCGGATCAGCAATTGCCTTGTCTGATCCAAGAGGTACGGGTCCGGACTATGGAAGAAATAATGGGGATCCAACTTCGCGTTTTGAAGCGTCGATTTAAGCTCGAGAAATTTCATAATCTAGAATGACTCCAAAATGCTACTCACCAGGTTCCTGGAAAACTCCTTGGCCAGCCTGTCCAGGGCTGGCCCTTCTTCAGGGAAAAACTCTCTTGAGCCTCGGCTAATCTCGAACTCTTCCCGAAAATAGAAATTGTTATTCTGGAAGAGCAGTTTCTTAGTTGACAAATCCTGGAGAGCCACTCGCATCCTAACTGTAACCAGAAAGGTCGCACCCGCCCCGCCAGCAAAGATTACGGGGTCGGCCCTGAATTCCGTAACTTCGCCTGTCAGCAAGGCTTTGGCGGCCAACGGGTCAGTAATCCGGTAATGGGTACGGGCGATGAATTCATTCACCACGGCAGCAGTCAGACGTTGCTCCAAGCGGTACTTGGGGGTTTTGTTGATAAAAATAGGGATGGCAATGGAATCGATGTTTTGCGGGATGGCTGCCGCCTTGCCCGCAACGTGATAGCCACAGGTGCAGGTGGCCAGAGCCAGAAGAACGAAACATGCATAAAGCGCACCTGTTTTCATAGACCAGTTACACGCTCTACCCAATAGACCTTTGACTAAGTCGGATCGGGTGTTATTCATCAGTTGTCCTCGACATTACATGGAAGAGGGGAAGGACCGAGAACGACGAAGTGGACGACTAGACATAGCTTCGGCGGGTGTTAGACGACAACGTTCACCAGTTTGCCAGGCACATAGACCACCTTCGTGGGTGATCGGCCGTGAAGGTGGCGCTGTATGGCTTCGCTTCTTAAAGCCACATCAATAGCCTGCTGTTCGTTCAGGCTGACGGGCATGGTGGTTCGACCACGCACTTTCCCATTGACCTGTAACACCAAGGTGATGACTTCATCGGCCGCCAAGACCTCGTCGCACTGTGGCGAGGCTTGCTGGTGAACGGAATAGGCTCGACCCTTGAATTGCCATATTTCCTCTGCCATGAAGGGAGCCACGGGAGCCAACATCAAGAGCAAGGCATCAGCAGCTTCATCAAAGGCTGCGTCACTGACGGGCTGCCTTTGCAGGTCATACAGGGCGTTGGTGAACTCCATTAGCGAGGAAATCACGGTGTTAAAGCGAAATCCCTCGATGTCTTGAGACACTTTCTTAATCGTTTTATGAGTCCAGCGACGCAAATCCCGGTCTACCTGATCTGTCGAAGCATCCAGCGCCGGGCGGGAGGCTGGCTTTAGAAGAATGTCCCAGACTCGCCGCAACCAGCGATGAGTGCCGGCTAGGCCATTGGTATTCCACGGGGTGGCCTGCTCAAAATCGCTGATAAACATCTCGTACGCTCGCAACGCGTCTGCGCCCCACTCTGCCACCACTTCGTCCGGCGTGATCACATTCCCCTTGCTTTTGGACATTTTCTCTTTGCCATCTGGGGCAAGAATCATGCCCTGGTTGCGGAGACGTTTGAACGGCTCTAAAAAGGGAACATAGCCCAGGTCGTGTAAGACCTTCGTCCAGAAGCGGGCGTAGAGCAAGTGCATTACCGCATGCTCGGCTCCGCCCACATACATATCCACAGGCAGCCAACAGGCCGCTTGTTTTTTGTCAAAGGCGGC
>QHZP01000321.1 GCA_003224715.1 Acidobacteriota bacterium
CGCGCCGCGCGCTATGAATCGAGTAAGAGCACGAGCAGGATGTTTTCGCGCCCAGTTAGTTTCTGTCGCAAAACGCTGAGAGTCCTCCTGAGAACACCTTTCAGCCCCGGAGGGGCGGCGTCACCGTAGCCCAGGGTGGAGCAAAGCGGAACCCTGGGCTACAGGAGAGTTATGAGAATAGAGCCCTGGAGGGGCGACGGAACGCCTGCCGCATTCCCCGATGAAACCTGGTGTCCGCCGCCCTTCCAGTGCTTGGATCGGTTCCTTTTTTACCCCAGGGTTTCGCTTGCGGCTGGTGCCGCCGCGCTCCACCCTGGGCTAGGATTCCACCGTCCCTGTGGGACTGGAATCAGCACCTAGAGCGTTTTTTCAAGTTTCGCGACAGAAACTAGTTAGGTGCCAACCGAGGCCCTAAGTGGAAAGTAGCACGATCGCAACCAACGCACATAAGACACCTGCTCCCTGCATCAGGGTGATGGATTCCTTGAGGATCAAAGGAGCCAGGAAGACCACCACCAGAGGATAAAGTGCTGTAAACGGGGCCACAATGGAAACTTTGCCACCGCTCTTAAGCGCAGCAAATAGGAACCAGGAGCCCAGGTTAGTCAGCGCACCTCCCAGGAGCCCATAAACCAGGCCAAGCGTCACAAAAGCCGACAGCGATTGTGAGGGGTAAACCAAAGGCAGGAAGAGGAAGAAGCCCAATGTCTGCCAGATCATGGTAGATCCTGCCGAAATATAGTTGGTTGCCAACTTCTGAAAGATGCCAACTGCGCCCCAGGAGCCGAGAACCACGGTCGCTGGCCGGAACCATTCGGGAACCTGGAGGGCACTGGTCAAGCTCATGGAAAAAGGCGCGCTGGGATCGCGCGCAAAGATCACGATGGCGGCGCCAGCAAGAAGCAGTCCCGCCGTTTGAACCCCCGTGAGCCGTTCCCGCAAAAGCAGCACGGCCAACACAACGGTGACCATGGGATAAAGTCCTGTGATGGCGCTGATGACCGAGGTGTTTCCACCAGGCACTGCCAGGGCGTTCAGCATCGCCAGCTGACCAGCTCCTCCCAAGATACCCACAGTGATGCCACACGAAATTCCCTTAAGGCTTTTCTCAAGCTGTAAGCCTCTCAGCGTGAGAAGTGCCAAAGCGATGGGAAGGGAGCCCCAGATGAACAGATAGAACATCGTGGGATCCGGGACCCCGTGCTTTAATCCGAGCTTCGAAACAAACAGGTAGGCTGCAAAACAGAGCAGGCAGAGAACGGAATACCAAAACCACCTGGCTTTGAATATCACAACTGCCGCCATTTCCGTTCAGTCCCGAGGAAAGGAATTGCGAGATGTTCAAACTTTGGCTATGTCAGGCACCCTGCCACATCGTGCAAAGCTGAGGGAAGCGGCGTTCTGCCGCGCGGCTGGTATTTCTTTCAAGCAAACACCTCCTTAACTATCTCCCCACCAAGGACGGTCAGCATCTCCTTGCGATTCTGATGCTCGTAATAGAGTTGATGCTGGTCGATGCCCAGGCCATGCAGAATGGTCGCCTGAAGATCATTGGGGTGAATGGGACGATCCACCACTGTGTAACCGATGTCATCGGTGGCACCAATGATCTGCCCGCCTTTGACACCACCGCCAGCTAACCACATGGTGTACCCCGTTGGCGCATGGTCGCGGCCTGGTTTCTGACCGCTTCCCTCGGCTGTTGGAGTTCGGCCAAATTCACCCCCCCAGATCACTAAGGTCTGTTGCAACAAACCCCGGCGTTTCAAATCGGTCAACAACCCCGCGATCGGACCTTGAGATCACTATGAGCGTCCCACCCTCCCTGGTTGAGCTGAATGAAGCGGACCCCACGTTCCACCAGCCGCCGCGCCAGCAGGCAGTTTGTCCCGTATTCCGGAGATTCATCAATTCCATAAAGCTTCCTGGTTTCCTCAGTTTCCGCCCCTAGGTTGAAGGCTTCGGGAGCAGCCGTCTGCATGCGAAAAGCCATCTCGTAGGAAAGGATTCGCGCCTCCAGTTCTGAGTCGGAACCCAGACGTTCCAAATGCCGCTGGCCGAGTTTAGCAATAAGGTCGAGCTGGGCGCGGCGGCTTTTCTCGGTATAACCGGCAGGCATCTGGATATCGGCAATCCCCTTGGCGGCGTTGACAACAGTACCTTGATAGCGCGCCGGCAGGAAGCCAGGACCATAGCCTGCCGGCCCGCCAAAGTTATCTCCAGCAATCATCACAATAAATCCACGAACCCAGGCTCGGGCGTGTGCCGATCACGGAGCCTGTCAAGATCAGATACTCGGCAGGAGCGTGAATGGGGCTGTCGTGCCGCATACTGCGGATAACACAGATGTCGTCCGCGTGTTGAGCTGTTTCGCGAAAAAGATCGGAGACCGGGATACCGCTCTGACCATACCGCCTGTACTCGAACGGGCTGGCGTACAGGTTATTCACGCGCAACCGTGTATTCATCGGGACGTTCTTGGCGATGCTCTCAGGAACATCTTGACCGTGCAGCTTCTGGAGAGTTGGTTTTGGGTCCCAGCTATCAACGTGACTCGGTCCACCTCCCATGTAGAGCAAGACCACGTTCTTGACCCTGCCATTCCCTTTCAAAGGAAGAATGGGTTCGCCTTCAGCGCCAAACAGCATTCCTTCTTCACCTAGAAGCCAGGTTAACGCCAGAGTCCCAAACCCCATCCCTGCTCGCTGAAGCATTTCGCGGCGGTCCATAACAGGTGGACCATAGTTGTTACAGCCGGAATGAAGAGAGGTTCTCATTTGTTTTCTCCCGTAAAAGTAACTGTGATCCGAGCCCCGACCGTCAGGGAGGGCTACTCGAAGGTTGCCTTGACCGCTCCCTTACGGTCGCGGCTCGGTATTGGGGAATAGACTCCGCAATTGGATCTCATTCCAAATAGAAAAATTCGTTAAGGTTCAATAGCGCGTGACACAGGTGGACCAGCCGCTTGGGCGGCTGTTTTGGATTTTCATCTGTCAACTGCACTGCCGTTGGTTGTGGTTTCGTTGTTCTTTCCGTGACCTCTCCATCTCCTGGGTCTCCCTTCGTGGCAGACCCTGTAAGAGTCTTCCCTGCTGAAGCGGGCACTCGGCGTTCCGTGCTTTGGCTGGTTCCATTCCCACTAGGGGTCTCAGCACCCTTATATGTTTCCAAAAATGCACGCACAGCTTCAAGATCTGTCTTTTCGGGCGGGCGCCCCAGGGCCAGGACAAAGGCTGATTGAATCTGTCGCAATGGGTCTCGGCCGGCATTTACGAGTACCCTCGCGGCAAACAGCTCGGCCTGCTTCAGGATGAAGGGGTTGTTCAGCATGTAAAGCGGCTGTAAAGCGACAGTGGAGACGTGACGCCGCGGACAGCTTTCGCTGGCGGAGGGTCCATTAAACAACTTCTGCATAACGGGGAAGTTGTTTCGTAACTGGCGCACGTACAGGCTCCGGCGCGGTTTTAGGCTTTCCTGTTTCGAACCCAGGTTTTGCTCAGCAAACGTGGGGTCGAGCTCGCCACCGTCGGTGGCAGACGACAACCCGAAAGATACGCTTGGCCCGCCCAGTGCGGTGTCAAGTTCACCGCTGACGGCCAGCACCGAATCCCGAATGGCTTCGGCCTCTAAGCGCCGGGGGGACCAACGCCACCAGTACTTATTTTCAGGATCGACCTTAGCATTCTTGGGATCCGTTTGGGTGGCCTCGCGGTACGTGCTCGAAAGCACTATCAACCGATGAATATGCTTCGTGCTCCAACCGCTATCCATTAACTCCGTAGCCAGCCAGTCCAGCAGCCCGGGATGTGTTGGCAGGGAGCTTCGAACGCCGAAGTCACCCGGGGTCGCTGCCAAGCCACGCCCAAAATGTTGCTGCCAAATGTAATTCGCCCAAACACGGGCCACGAGCGGGTTAGTGCGGCTCGTAAGCCAATCCACCAAGGCCAGTCGAGATGTTTTGTCTATCTTTCCAGCAGGCCCGGGGCCCACAATTTCAGGCCAGCCGGCCTCCACCTCGGATCCGGGCTGATGCACGTCACCGCGTTTTAGCAATCGTGGCTTTGCCTCTTTGAGTTTCTCAGGCTCGTATGGGAGGGGATACGTACCCATGGGGGGCAGAGCATCTACTTGATTTGGGCTAGTGGCCGGGGAATAGAAACCCCATGTGTGCGGCTTTTTATCCTGCAATTCTTTTTCGAGGGTCGTAACCTTCTTATCCAATTCCTTAAAGAATTTCCTGTCGTCCTCTCCAAGGGCTTTCTCCAGCTTGTCTTTGGAAACTTCGACTTCTTTCTCGGCCTTCTTCGCCAGTTCGATTTGCTTGTCTGAACGTTTGTCAGCGGGAGTGTTCAGGGCTTCGCGCAATTCCGGCGCCAATTTTTTTCTGGCTTCTTCGGCCAAGCGAGCGCGAACCGGACCGTAAAGGAGCTCGTAGAGCTGCTTGGCGGACTTGACAACTTCCAGATCTGGCTGGACGGCGGCCTCGTACCTTTTCCAAAGTTCAGGATCCTTCAAGAGAAGCCTGTTCATCTGGCCTCTGACAAAGAATCCCTGGAAGCTATAGTAATCCTGCAGCGTGATCGGATCGAATTTGTGATCATGGCACTGCGCACAGTTCAGGGTCAAACCAAGCGTCACGCTGGCGGCGGCGTTGGTAACGTCCACCAGCATATCGTTGCGCTGCACGGCCTTGTCCTCTTCGTTGTTGTTTAGCCGGCCCGCGGCAAGGAAACCTGTGGCTATCAGATTCCGGTCCGAATAGGGGACGATCTCATCACCGGCAATTTGCTCCCGCAGGAACTGATCATAAGGTTTGTCCTCATTGAAGGCATTGACCACATAATCGCGGTAACGCCACGCCGAAGTTCGCAATTCATTGGCTTCATATCCTTCTGTCTCAGCCCAGCGCGCCAGATCGAGCCAATGGCGTCCCCACCGCACGCCGTACTGTGGCGAGGCCAAGAGTTTATCGACCAGTCTTTCATAGGCATTGGAGGAGGCGTCAGCGAGGAAGGATTCAATCTCTTCTGGAGAGGGTGGCAAGCCAGTCAAGTCCAGGAAGAGCCGGCGAATGAGCACTCGCCGTGAGGCCTCAGGGGCTGGAGCCAGTCCGTACTTTTCATGCTGAGCAGCTATGAAAGCATCGATCGGAGTTCGAACCCATTTGGCATTCCGGAGCTTCGGCTGCGAAGGCCGGACTGGAGCTTTGAATGCCCAATGGTCGTGTTTATCAGCTACATTTACCGGATCCAGGCCATCCGGCCAATCAGCCCCTTGATCAATCCAGGCGCGTAACAAACCAACTTGTTCAGCGGTGAGACGGTCGCCGGCCTGCGGCATGATCTTATCGGGGTTGAGTCCCGCCACGAGATGGATCAGACGGCTCCTGGCGCTGTCGCCTGGAACGATGACCGGACCATTTTCGCTGCCCTTAAGGGCAATCGATTTGACATCGACCCGCAAAGCGGCACGCTGCATGGCAGGTCCATGGCAGGCATAACAGCTCTTGGCAAAGATGGGCTGGATGTCCTTGACGAATTCTATTTTCCTGTTGGCCGCGGGCGGCAACTGCTTGGTTGCAGCTCCCGTCTTCTCAACGGCAGGATTAGTACTGACGGGCACCGCAGATTCCGGCGGGACCTGCAATGTCAGTCCATCCGGCCATGTTGCTCCCTGATCAATCCATGCCCGAAGCAAGCCAATCTGCTCTCGTGTTAATGGATCACCAGTTCCTTTGGGTGGCATTTCCATTCCATCTACCAACCGTGCCACGAAATGAATCAAAGAGCTGTTGGCGCTGTCGCCGGGAATAATATCGATTCCGTTTTTCCCTCCTTTAAGCGCACCTTCACGCGTGTCCAGGCGAAACTCACCACTCGGTTGTGCCTGGCCATGACATCTCAGGCAGCCATTTTCGAGGAGAGGCTTGATGTCCTTGGCAAAAGCAACGGAGGCTGTTGCGGGCGGTGGAAGTTTAGTCGTTTCAACCTTGGATTCCGCAGGTACGTCAATACTGACAACAATTATTATGCTGGCTAAAGAGGAGACAAGCAGGAAAACGGGCTTCTTCGCCCAGCCCAGTCTCTCTAGAATACGCGCCATCTTAGCTTCACTCCACTATGGGATAATACTTATCATACCTGTCGATACAGCGTCAATCATTTCGAGCGCTCCCTTTCCTCCAGCTCTCTAAATTGCTTAAAGGCTTCAGCGGCCTTTTGTTCCTGGTTCAAGCCGAGGTAGACCCTTCCAAGCATATACTGCGGTTCGGGGGTGGCCGGCTTTAGCTCAATTCCCTTAAGCAGCTCAACCAGAGCTTCCGGATAGCGCTTCTGATTCAAGTAGATCTGCCCAAGCTTCACGTGAGCTTCAGCATAGTCGGGTTTCACTTGAATGGCGCGCTTCAACAAACTCAAGGCCCGTTCCGGCGGTTCCTCCTGACTGAGAAGGTCCCCCAGGTGGAAATTGGCAATGGCCAGATCCGGGTCGAGACGCAACGCCTCTTCCAAAAACTGTTTTGCCTGTTCGGGCTGGTTCATTTCCTTATGGATAAAGCCCAGCGAAAAGTGGGCCCGGGCGAGATTGGGGGCCAATTCCACGGCTCGCTGAAATTCGCTAAGGGCACTGGGGAGATCGTGCTTCTGCATGAAAGCCTCACCCAGCAAAATATGAGGAAAAGGCTTATCCGGAGAATCCTGGACGTATTGTTGAAAAATCTGGATGGCCTGAGAATAGGCTTCGCGCCTGAAGAGTTCCTGGCTGAGCGCTTCCCAGGCATCCTCCCGTGCCGGGTCCGCCGCAACACATTGACGCAAGGCTTCGATGACCCGCGAGTCTTTAAGGGCAGCGTAAACGCGCGCCATCAGGTAATACGCATTGGGATCATTGGGTCGTAGTCGAAGCGCTTCCCGTAACACATCGATGGCATCTGAATTTCGGTCTGAGTGGTAATAAACCGTGGCCAAGGCGTAAAGCATGTCAAAGCTGGGTGCCAGGTGCTTTCGAGCTTCTTCCAGTTCGTTGATCGCCTCACGGTAGAGCTGGTTCTCGACCAGCAATAACCCCAGCCTGAGACGCTTTTCTGGATCACTCTCCGCCAAATTCGCAATCTGGTGAGTAATCTCAGACGCTTCCGCTCTGCGCTGCAGCTTCAAGTAGGTTTCTGCCAGGGAGAAAAGAAGCTCCAGATCCTGAGGATCGAACGACCGGGCTTTTTCAAAATGTTTGAGAGCCGTCGTATTCTCTTCGCGATCCAGATAG
>QHZP01000322.1:0-436 GCA_003224715.1 Acidobacteriota bacterium
CTTTAGGGCTTCAAACATCCGAGAGCGGTCAACCAGCAGGTCACGGATGACGGGGAATTTGGTCATAGGCTCCAACACGACGGGTCTATCCAGGTGCTTGACCAGGGTGGAGCAGGACTGGCGCACTCTCCCATTGATAATCATCGTGCAGGCACCACAGACTTCCTCGAGACAGTTGCAATCCCACACCACCGGAGTGGTTTTTTTGCCTGAGGCCGTCACAGGGTTTTTCTGAATGTCCATCAACGCCGATATGACATTCAATGCCGGGCGATCTATAATCTCAAACTCCTCCCAATAAGCAGAAGTCTGAGGGCCGTCCTGTCGTTTGATCCTGAATCGAACCGTCTTCGGCATGGGAATGTTTGTTCTCCGCCTGTACCAACCAGCCTTTCAACTCTCAGCCGTCAGCAAGCTGCAAGCCCGCTACTTTTAT
>QHZP01000322.1:445-2736 GCA_003224715.1 Acidobacteriota bacterium
AAGCGAAACATCCACTGGTTCATAGCTGAAGATCGGGCCCTGCCCATCAAAGCGGGCCTTAGTGGTTTTCAGCCATTTGGCATCATCGCGATCGGGGAATTCAGGCTTGTAGTGGGCCCCACGACTTTCATCCCTGGCCAGCGCGCCTAATGTGATGACTCTTGCCAATTGCAGCATGTTGTGAAGCTGGCGTGTAAAGGCCAGCGACTGATTGGTCCAACGCCCCGTATCCAGAGCGTTCACCTTTGGGTATCGGTCCAGCAACTCTTGCAGTTTGCGATCGGTCTCTCTTAACTTGGCATTGTAACGGACGACCGTGACATACTCGGTCATCCACTGGGCCATCTCTTCCCAAATCTTGTAGGGATTTTCCGGACCCGTCGACTTCAACATCCGCTCATTAATTTCTTCTTGCTTCTTTGTCTCTTTGTCAAACAGGGAACTGCGAGCAGCTTCCGCACTGGATTTTTGGCCTCGAATGTAATCAACGGCTCCCGGGCCACTGACCATTCCATCAAAAATGCAAGACAGGAGTGCATTGGCGCCCAGGCGATTGGCTCCGTGGTGCTGGTATTCGCACTCGCCGGCTCCAAAGATCCCAGGAATATTAGTCATCAAGTTCTCATTGTTGACCCATATTCCCCCCATGGTATAGTGCACGGCCGGAAACACCTTCATAGGCACCTGGCGGGGATCGTCTCCCACAAACTTTTCATAAGTTTCCAGGATGGCGGCAAGTTTCTTATCCAACGTTTGCTTGTCGATATGGGAGACATCCAGATAAACCATGTTCTGTCCGTCCACCCCAAGTTTCATATCGTAAACTACCTTATAAATGCATCGGGTAGCGATGTCACGGGGAACCAGGTTGCCGTAGGCCGGGTACCACTCTTCCAGGAAGTACCAGGGCTTCCCGTCTTTGTAGGTCCATACCCGGCCGCCTTCGCCGCGAGCCGACTCTGACATCAAACGTAGCTTGTCTTCCCCAGGAATAGCGGTGGGATGAACCTGGATGAACTCACCGTTGGCGTAATAGACGCCTTGCTGATAAAGAGCGCTGACGGCACTTCCAGTGCAAACGACGGAGTTGGTACTTTTGCCAAAAATCAGACCTAAACCACCCGTGGCCATGATGACGGCATCGGAGGGGAAAGTTTTGACCTGCATCGTTTGCAAATCCATGGCAGTGATGCCACGACAGATCTGCTGGTCATCCAAAATAGCTGAGAGAAATTCCCAGCCTTCATATTTCTGGACCAGTCCCTCCACTTCGTAACGCCGCACCTGCTCATCCAGGGCGTAAGTGAGCTGCTGGCCGGTCGTGGCGCCTGCAAAGGCGGTGCGGTGAAAGCGGGTGCCGCCGAAGCGCCGGAAATCCAATAAACCCTCAGGTGTGCGATTGAACATCACCCCCATGCGATCCAGCAGATCAATAATCCCAGGAGCTGCTTCCGTCATTCGCCGAACCAAGGGCTGGTTGGCGAGGAAATCACCCCCATAGATGGTTTCCTCAAAATGAATTTGCGGGGAATCTCCTTCCCCCTTGAGATTCTTGGAGGCATTGATACCCCCTTGCGCACAAACGGAGTGAGATCGCTTGACGGGTACGATGGAGAAGAGATCGACCTTGACCCCTTTTTCGGCGATCTTAATCGTCGCCATCAATCCCGCCAAGCCTCCGCCAACCACAATGATCTTTGGGCTGCTCATGAGTTCCAAGTAGGAAAGCGGTCAGCTGAATGAAGCGGTCAGCGGGTTTCACTCTTCCTCTGCTGCTAGGCTTGCTCTTTTGCTAATTACCGGGGCCGAGAGCAAATGGGCGACGGTCTTGGCGGAAAGCTGATTGCGGAAAGCTGATTGCTGAAAGCTGACCGCTGACAGCTCACATTCAATCGTAATATTCCAGCCCTAGATGGGTAATCAAGTCTTCACCGCGCAAGTATCGCAGCGTATTCTTGAGCTTCATGAGTTGGATAAACAAGTCATGCTCTGGATAGAGTTGAGGCGCGCACTGCGGGCTTTTGAAATAAAAGGAGAGCCACTCTTGAATGCCATACATTCTGGCGCGCTGGGCTAAATCCAGGAACAAGACCAGGTCCAGACAAAGGGGCGCAGCCAGGATGCTATCGCGGCAGAGGAAATTGATCTTGATCTGCATGGGATAGCCCAGCCAGCCAAAGATGTCGATATTGTCCCAACCTTCCTTATTATCGCCGCGGGGAGGGTAATAATTGATCCGGACCTGATGGTGGTAATCCTTGTAGAGCTCCGGATAGAGATTCGGTTGCAAA
>QHZP01000322.1:2787-4050 GCA_003224715.1 Acidobacteriota bacterium
TTTTTAAGGACTGTGGTTCGTCTAATACCTCCCCATCGCGATTCCCCAGGATATTGGTGGAGAACCAGCCACTCAATCCAATCAAACGGGATTTCAATCCCGGAGCGATAATGGTTTTCATTAAGGTTTGCCCTGTCTTGAAATCCTTCCCACAAATCGGGGCGCGCCTTTTTTGGGCTAACTCAACCATGGCGGGGAAATCCGCCGAGAGATTGGGAGCTCCATTGGCGTAAGGGATTCCCAATGAGAGCGCGGCATAGGCATAAATCATACTGGAGGTAATCTGAGCATCATTATTTTTCAACCCCTTTTCGAATTTCTTCAGCGACGAATGGACCTCGCTGGGCTGAAGATAAACCTCGGTGCTGCCGCACCAGATCATCACCAAACGATTGAGATTGTTTTCGCTTTTGAAATTCTTGATGTCCTCGATGACCTGAAGGGCCAATTCATACTTATTCTTCCCCTTTTTTACGTGAGTGCCTTCCAAGCGTTTCACATATTCCTGACTGAATACGGCTTTCCAGGGCCGAATTTTTTCCAGGCGGGGGCGGATTGTGTTCAAAAGCTGCTGCTCCAAGACTCCCGAGCGAACGGCTGTCTCATAGCAAGTCTCGTTGTTAATGTCCCATCCACCAAAGACCAGGTCGTTGAGACTGGCCAGGGGGACAAAGTCTTTTATGAGGGGAGTCCGTTTCTCCGTCCGTTTTCCCAGTCGGATGGTTCCCATTTGGGTCAACGAACCAAAAGGCCTGGCGTAATTGTTTTTAATGGCTTCCACTCCAGCAATAAAAGTGGTTGCCACAGCACCTACACCCGGAATCAAGATTCCCAGCTTGCCTTTGGGTTCGGCAATCTTAGTACCTTTCTTAATCACGAGAGATTGTCTCCAGGATCAATGGATGGCGAACTGAATGAGTAGAAATGCTCAAAACAAGAGAGGAATCATGCTATGAACAACGAAGTTTTGCAACCTTAAATCGGGAGGAGGCTTGACACGTGAGAATCGCCCTCGTCACCTACCACCCATTGTCCTGGGTCTTCCGCACCTCGTAGGCTGACAATTGGAGTGCCATCGGTCCGCGTTTATCAGCGTTCATCTGCGTCCAACATTTTTCCCTGTGTCATCTGGGGTTAGTTTTTGGTTGCACCCACAGGCCCACGTATAGTCTTGGGGGGCTTCTTTGCGTTCTTGGCGTCTTCGCGGTTCAATTTTCCGGTTGGGTTGAATTGGCACACTGGCTGAAAAGCCCTTATTGTCCT
>QHZP01000322.1:4087-9117 GCA_003224715.1 Acidobacteriota bacterium
CGTTTGTCAGCCTTCATCTGCGTACAAGAGTTTTCCCTGCGGCTCCGCGTCTCTGCGGTGATGTCTTCTTTATCCTTCAGCCCGGCCGAAAACCACAATGCCAATAGGCAAATCGGCCGCAGGCTTCAATTCTGTTTTGGATTTGAGTACCCAATGATCGGAATCATCTTTTTCCAGGAGCGGGGTGCTGATGGACCCTGGAGGCGGGGCTAGGTTGATCACTGCGGGATGATTGGTCCCCGAAGCCTTGCGACTCAGGTTGACCAGTTCTTCCACAGTGAGTACCGCGTCCGGATCTTTGTTGTCTTCGCCAGCGGGTATCAGCAAGACGAAATCCGGAATGGGTGCCACCCCCAGGTGGTTGCCGTCCTGCAAAATCAGACAGTATCGCATTGTGTATATCCCGGCTTTTATAGCCTGGCCGCGGTAATCCGAACCATTTGCCGGGAATCTCATCACTCCCACCAGGCTTCCGATATGCAAACCGGGATACTTGGCGTCTGGTGAAGCCGGCTTATTTACGTTGGCAATTTCCTTACGTAACCAAACTTCGCACCAGGCAGAGCCCTGCTCATTGATAACGCGAATACCTTGTGACTGAAGAGTGTTCTTAATAGCGTCTGCGACCCCTTCAGGCAGCGACGCAACATTTTCGATTTTGTAGGACCCGGCTAAGGCACCGGCCGCCTGAGCGAGAAAAATCAATATGAGAGCAATGAGAAAAAGGATACGTTTCATAGGAAATGTCCTCCAAAAATCCCCCTAAAAAAAGGGGAGGTGTGAAGAAATTAAACTGATAGCGATTCAGCGCGTCCCCCTTTTCCAAGGGGGGACTACAGGGGGGTCCTGCAAGCGTTGATTCAACGGTGGATACCCCCCTCAAGTCCCCCCTTTTCCAAGGGGGGACGATCCAAGATGGCAAGTGTTCTGAGCAACACACAAACAAAAATAAACGGAAGCCGCAGCTTCCGTTTATTTGGACTACAAAAGACTCGATGCGAGGCAAAAGCTTCTGCTTACTTCATGGCAATCGCGCCTTCTTGAGAGAAGGTCCCGACGAAGGCACTGCTCTTGTTGTTGATCCTCCAATTCACTCCCAGTCCCCCTCCCTTAAATTCATCATTCAGTGTAAAGACCGGCATGGCGTGGGCAAGGCTGGTCAAGGGCTGGTAATAAAGCGCCTCGTTGCCGCAGAGATGATCTTTTCCTCCGATACAGCGGGTTTGAATTCTGGCTAAAGTTCCGGCCTCGAGTTTAGCGCTTCCATGATTTTCACCTTTGCCAATCTCCATTTGAATTGGAGCGACCTCAACCTTAACAATGTCCTTAAGGAGATCCTGGGCCATCGATTGAGCAAACTCCCGCAGAGCCAGGCGCTGCTCAGCATTGGCGCGGGTATCAACAATCAAAACAGACCTGGCGGGATAAGGGTTGGCGAACGGATCGCCCAAAGTCGCGCTCGCCTTGGTAACTCCGACGACGCTTAAACCATCTAATTGGACGCCGTTCCAACTACCTTCTTTAATGTGCCAGGCCATGATCGCCTGGTCGCCTACCAGGCCCACTTCGGAATTGGCAACACAGTAACCGGTGTACACATCGGCGTTGCGTGTTTCCAGGTAATCACCGGAGATTCCTGCTGCCAAGCCTGCTGTCACCGTTGCCAAAGTGAGACAGCAAATCCAAGCCAGAGTTTTAAGTCTTGTCATATTCGACCTCCAAAGTCATTGATTAGGATCCTACTTCAATAATCAGTCCACAAAAGATTATAACCCAGATGCTTTGATTTTTGAACCATATGTAACAGGAGCCATCCCTGCCGCCGGGCGTAACCACCACGAAGGATGAAAATGAGTGATTCCCCCTTATTAAAGGGGGCAAAGGCCCTTAGGCCTGGGGGTTGTCTTGTTGGCGTCTGCCCGCGCTGGCTCACGGGACAACCCCCTGAAGCCTTCGGCTTCTCTCCCCCTTTGTTAAGGGGGATTTTCAGGAGAGTTTCCCGAATTGAGGCTAGAAGCCTTCCTTGAAGCAAGCGCGCCCTGGCTTACAGCTTTGCAGGTCGACTACCTGACCATCTGGACCCAAAATCCTCTGGGTGAGGGCACACCAATAATTATCGTCATTGGCAGGCGGCACCGTCGGATCGGGCTCTGCTCGATAATACATACTCTTCCAACGAACACAGTTACAGACTTCGTGCCCAAGATTTTTTATCCGATCGTACATGGTTTATGCCCCTCCTTGAGCAGCTTGAAGGATGGCCCGTTTTAGGGCAACTCGCGCCAGTTGGACCTTATAGCCATTCTTGCTCAGTGGCTTAGCCTCTTTCAACGCCACCTGAGCCGCTTCCGCAATGCCTTCCTCACCAGACTTCCCTCCCAGGACCGTCTCGGCTTCCTGGCATCGCCATGGAACGGGAGCGACATGACCCAGGACTAATCGAGCTTCTTTGATTGACGTCCCGTTCACCTTCAATGCCACTGCCGCTGCCGCTAATGGCCAGTCGAGGGCTTCCTTCTGTCGCACTTCATAGGTTGCACTTTTGATCCCTTTGGCAGGCGGCACAAGAATCTCGCCCAGAATTTCATTGGGCTTCAGGACGTACTCTCTTTCGCCCTCGCTTTTGGGCGTGACAAAAAATTGCTCCGCTTCAACTTCCCGCCAGCCTTGAGCTCCAAATAGACGAATCTTGGCCTTCAAGGCGATTAACGCAGGAGCCAAGCTGGAGGGATTGACGAAATACGCCGGCCCTGAATTGCCCAGGATGGCGTGATACTGGTTCTCGCCATTAACGACCAGATCGTCTCCACTTTCGCCTTTAGGAAAGTAACCGAAGCCATTGCGGAAATACCAGCAGCGTGGACGCTGGCAAAGGTCACCGCCGACCGTGCCGGAATTACGAATCTGCTGGCTCCGAACTCCCTCGGCCGCCTGGGCCAAGGCGGGATATTCCTTCTTGACCGTCGCATGGTCCATCAACTCCTCAAGGGTGACCAAAGCGCCCAGACGCAAGCCGGCCCCTGGACTATAACGAATTCCTTGAAGTTCCTTGATCTCCTTGATATTGACGACCCGCTTGGGGCTTGAGAGATATTCTTTCATCAGGCTCAGCAAATCCGTTCCGCCGGCCAGGATTTCTGTTTCACCCCACTGGTTGCCTAAAAGGCTCACCGCTTGTTCTTTGGTTGTGGGGCTGGCATGTTCAAAGGCTTTCATGACGTGACCCCTCCTTTCTTCTCTAATGCAGCCAGTACGCGATCTGGAGTGAACGGAACTCGTGGCACCCGAACCCCAATGGCATTGGCTACCGCATTTCCTATCGCCGCGGCCGGTGAGATGACGGGAGGCTCGCCTAAGCCAATGACGCCCCGCCCATCCTGTTCGGGATCATCCTTCCACATGTGCACCACCAACTCACCAATGTCCCCAATCCCCGCCAGTTTGTAGAACTCCATATTGGAGTTGAGCGGCCGGCCGAGGTATTCGTCCATGATGCGTTCTTCCATCAGTGAATAGCATACTCCCATGATCATGGCCCCGAAGACTTGGCTCTCAGCGGTCTTTTCATTGATGACCAAGCCGCAGTCCTGCACCGCCACGAACTTGTTCATTTTAACGACGCCGGTTTCCGTGTCGACCGTAACGTCTGCCATCTGCACGCCTCCAACTCCGTTGTCGATCAGTTTTCCTCCTCCGGGGTTTTTTCCTGTGACATTGATGGGCGTCACTCCCAACTTGGCAGTTGCTTGCTTCCAGGTGAGGCCTTTTGCTGGATTCCCCTTCACCTGAACTTTTCCTCCGACGGCCTCCAACTGCGTAGCCTCAGCGCCCAGAGCGGGTGCTACTTTGGCGAACAATTGTTCCAAGGCATCCTGGCCAGCACGTCGAGTGGCGGAACTCACTCCGCCGACAGTGGTACTGCCTCCGGAGGCCCCTGAAGGCGGATAATCCGGGGCCATCCCGATGTTGACTTTAATAGCGTCCACAGGCAGCCCAAAGGTTTCCCCGGCGACCATAGCCAGGATGGTTCGGGTGCCCGTGCCTAAGTCCTGGCTTCCCAGGGCCACGACTACAGAACCATCCGGATTGATGGTCAGGCGGCATTCGCTTTCATGGCCGCGGCCACCCCAGGTGTGGAATCCCAAACCGACACCGCGTTTTAAATGTCCCGCAGTGGTGTCCTCTCGGGGATGCCATTTCTTTTTCCACTCGATCAACTCGGCTGCCTTCAGAAGTTCTTTGCGGTAAAGTTCAGCGCGAGGGCCGGTCAGGCTAATATTCTTGATGAAGAAATCCACAGGATCCATATTCAGCTTGGCAGCCAGATCATCGAGTGCCGCCAAGGTCAGCCAACACGCCTGGGGATGGTTAGGCGCCCTCCAGGCCCGTTGTCCTCCCGTATGGGTGACAACGGCTGTGTGGATTTTTCGCTGGTTGGGAATGTTGACCACATATGGAATAGGCGGCGCCCCTCCGCCTGTCAATCCACCCGTTGCCCACGATTCTGAGTGCCACGCTACTAGAGTTCCGTCTTTCTTGGCCCCCACCTTGACTTTGGCATAATGGGAAGGGCGAACGCCGGCTACAAACAGTTCAGCCTCGCGCTCCAGGAAGGTCTTGATGGGTTTACCCGCTTGCTTGGCTAGATGGGCGGATTCAATCCCCCATCCATCGGCGCCAAACTTGCTGCCAAAGCCACCTCCAACATGGTTCATCCTGACCTTGATGTTACTGGCGGGTATCTGTAAGGGTTGAGCATACTGGGAGGCCATACCCGAGACATTCTGAGTAGAAGGGTAAACGGTCAGGTTCTTATCGTCTTCCCACTCCAACACCTGGCCATGGGGTTCGAGGCAGCAGTGGGTGATTACAGGAATACCGTATTCCCCTTCCACCACCACTTCCGCTTCCTGGAAGGCTTTGTCGGGATCTCCAGTTACCTGCTCGGCCGCCGGCTTGGCGTTCTTCTCGGCCTTGCTGAGATCTTCCTCTTTAACGAAGTGTGGCAACTTCTCGTACTTAACCTCGAT
>QHZP01000323.1 GCA_003224715.1 Acidobacteriota bacterium
CCACCGACGGCTCTCCCTGGGTAGGTGAAGTGCCTGATGACTGCAAGGCGAAACTTGGCTGACTGAGTAAAAAACCGATGGCAAGACAAAGCACCCAAGAATGTAGGCGATGGATCTGGAACATCATGGTTTCAACCTCTCTTTGGATGAGTTAGAAAAATCTCATTTTTCCACGCGATCGAAATGGTGGGCTCGACCCTTGCACTCCTGATTGACATTCAAACTCTTAAATATTTAGAGGCTCGTTGCACGCCATTGAGCAACCCGATGCTTGCTTCGACTTATTTGTGGAAGGTCGAGAAAACATCTTGCGGCAACTTTCAGGCTACGCTGCCTGAAAAAACTATTGATCGATCTCGCAAACCGGAAATCCGACAATCCGTGCGGAGTTTATGGAAGCAAAGAAAGCTAGAAGGCCCCCATTATGGCGAGCGCCAAACAATTTGTCTATAGAATTTTTTGGCGGGAAAGAAGACGTCGGTCTCCCAGGTAAGCGGGAAAGAACATATCGGTCACCTCACTCCCACCGATCAGGAGCGAGCTCTTCAAAACCTCGCAAATCAAAGTCTGGCTTCGCTCAGCATTACACTACCCTAGCCTAAGCCTGTCCATCGCTTGATGCAGCGCGAGGAGTTTGCCGAAAGCATTCGTAATTCCGGTGAGAAGTTTATTATCCGCCGCCTTCCGCGAGCGTCAGCACGTCGGCTGGAGCACCGTTAGGTAGCATCACCTTCATGACAGATATGTCGCTCTTACCCGCTTTGACTTGTTGAGGTATGAATACCAGATGATAACGTAAATGAACCCTCTAAACGCGTCTTTGACACTCTGTGCGATCATGGCCTCATCTGCCGAAGAGGGCAGCCCCGCCATGAATGGCAGGACAATCGCAATACCCTGATACGCCAGAAACCATAAAAGGTAGCGTTTCGCCGTCCGGACCGCACCTGGCTGAACCTCACTGCTGTCCAAATTAGCCGGTGCGCAATCAAGCGCATGCCCATTTTTGTTGGACAATCTGGTACCGTAGAGAGCCGTGACGGAACCAGGTTGGCTACTTCCGAACGCCGGTCCTGCTATGCAATTTTTCGTTTGCTGTCCCAATTAGCCTGACATAGGTACGGTTCTCGTTTGATTGGCGGTGCTCGTCTTGGTTTCTGCTGTCCCAATTCGCCGGGCGCTTAAAAACCCAAAACCAGTTGCCCGTCATGAATTCCATCCAGCCCGGGCGGTGCCTGGAAGGGACAATCCAGCCAACTCCACAGGTGGCGGTAAACGAACAACTGCTGGCGGAGCAGCGCCACCAGATTGGATAACGACCAGCCATAGCGGGCTCGCAATTGCAAATACTTCAGCAGCAGCAGGGCAATCAAGGCCGTCCAGATTTGCGTCTTCAAGGCATTGGCGCTGGTGCCCACGAACGTCTTCACCCGCAGCGATTGCTTCAGCGCCTTAAAGAACAGTTCGATCTGCCAACGATCCCGGTAAATGGCGGCCACCGTGGTGGCCCCGAAGCTGAGGTGATTGGTCAGAAACACCAGCGTTTCTGGCTGCTCTTCATTCCGGACCTCAATGCGGCGCAAGGGCACGTCTAACCGATGATTCCGGCTGCCCAGGTACACCACCTGGTCGGCCAGCACGTTTCGGTTCTGCGGCACCTGGCGCTCCTCAGCGATCCGATACACCATGTCCGTCCGCATCCGCGTGACGAAGAAAACACCTTCCTCGGTCAGAGCCTTAAACCATGCGTAATCGATGTAGCCCCGATCACAGACCACAATCGTGCCGGCCTCGAACCGCAACTGGCGCGCGATCTTGACCTCCGGCACTTTGGCCGCCTCGATGACCGCGAAGGTGGGCAAGTACCCATCATGGTCCAGCACCAAGTGCAGCTTGACTCCGCCTTTCGTCCTGCGGAACCGGGCCCAATCATATTAACTGGCACACAGATCAATCACGCTCGCATCCACGCTCAACAGCTTATTCTTGAACCGGAATTTCTTCCGTGGCCCCACGACCTGCTGGCACCGCCCCAGCAGGTGCTCGAAGAGGCTGCGGTAAACCTCCCAGGGCCGATGCTCGTTGGCATAACTCAGCGTCGACCGCTTGGGCGCTTCCCCAACTCCCAAGTGGCGCAGTTTCCCTTCGCTGGCGGCCAGCCCTCCGCAAATCTCCCGCAGCGATTGGACCTTCCCCAAATGGCAAAACAGCATCGCTACAAACTGTCCCCAGCACGTGAAACCCCGTGCATGTCGCTCGGCACGGTGTTCCTTGACCACCTGCTCGAACTCCAGCCCCGGAAATAACTGGAGTAACTGTGAGAAAATGCTGCATACTCTATTCACAGCGGATCGCCTCCTATCGGCTATTTTGGTTTGTGCCATCTCAATCTAACCGATTCGAGGCCTCCGCCACTGAAAAATTAGTTTGGACAAGAGTGGCCCGGAGACCACCAGCCAGCTTGTTGCCAGTTCGGGCATCCACCTGACGGTGACGCCGTACACCAAACTCAATCCCGGCGGCGTGCTTCCCCACGCGATTGGGGGGCCAATCGTAGTGGGGCTCGCCATATTCTTCGTGTACTGGCACCGGCGCCGGGGAATTGAGGCTGGTGCTTCCTGATGAGCACCCGGCGGAGTGCGAAGCGGTACGGCCTCACTTCGTCGACGTCTACAACCTGAGGTGTGGTATGCGACCGAGCAGGGTGCTGGTCTTCTTCCAGCTGCCGCTCTCTCTCCTTCTCCTCGACAGTAACACCCTAGCCCAGAACCAGGAAAGGCCTGCGCTCCGCGCCGGCAGCCTCTCCAGCGAATTGAGTCTCGATGGTGTCCTGTCCGAACCGGCTTGGGCTTCTGCCGACTCGATACAGAATCTTACGACCATCGAGCCAAAGGAAGGGGGCGTGCCCGCCGGGCAGACGATTGTCAAGGTTCTCGCCAACTCGAAGGAAATCGTCTTCGGCGTGCTGTGTCACGATTCCGACCCGGCGGGGATCGTCTCTTTTTCGAAGGCGCGGGATTCCGAGCTGGAAGAGGAGGACCACATCGTACTCGTTCTCGACACCTTCCAGGACGGGCGTTCGGGCTACGTCTTCGCCGTGAATCCCAATGGAGCGCGCGTTGACGGCTTGGTCATCGCCCAGGGCGAGAAGGTCAACAACAACTGGGATGCGGTGTGGGAGGCTCGGACTTCGCGGGACGGGAACGGCTGGAGTGCCGAGATCCGAATCCCGATCAAGAGCATCGCTTTCAAGAAGGGCGGGACGAGCTGGGGATTCAACGTACAGCGGCATGTCCAACGCCTTCTGGAAACGAGCCGCTGGTCCGGAGCCAAGCGCGATTATGAAATCTCCCAAACGAGTCAGGCCGGCCTCCTTACCGACCTGCCGAACTTTGATTTGGGCCTGGGTTTGAGCATCCGCCCCACGCTGGTCGCAGACTTCAACAAGCCAGCGCCGGATGCCAGCAGGAAATACGACGCGTCTCCCAGCCTCGATATGACGAAGACCCTGGGTTCGAACCTTTTGGCGTCGCTGACGGTCAACACGGATTTCGCCGAAACGGAGGCCGATGTTCGCCAGACCAACTTGACCCGCTTTGACCTCTTCTTCCCGGAAAAACGCACCTTCTTTCTGCAGGGCTCAGATATCTTCGATGATTTTGGCCAAGGCTTAGGCCAAGATCCCGGGGCTGGAACGAATCTTGTCCCCTTCTTCAGCCGCCGGATTGGGCTCTTTGAGCGGGGAGAAGGAGACTTTGTCGAGATCCCGATCGACGCGGGTGCCAAGATCAACGGCCGAGTGGGCAATACGAACCTCGGCGCCCTGGCCATTCGCACCCGGCGGCAAGGCGATCTCCAAATGCCTGGGGCCACGATGGGCGTGCTGCGCGTCAAACAGAATGTGCTGAAGGAATCCTCCGTGGGGATGATTGCCACCGTCGGCGACCCCAGCGGTCGCCCTAGTCTGACCTACCAGACCTCGGAATTCCGAGACGACAAGAACCTGCTGGTCGGGATCTGGGGCTTGCGCAACGACCGCAGCGACCTCGTGGGCGACAAATCTGCGTATGGCGGCAAGATCGCCTATCCGAACGACCGCTGGGACCTGAGGTTGAGCGGCCTCCATCTTGGCGATGGTTTTGACCCCTCGCTGGGTTTCGTGCGGCGGAGGGGGAACATCCTGGAGGGAACCGCCGAGTTTGGACCGCGACCGGGCGGGGAGCGTATACGACAGTTGTTCTTCGGGGTGAAGTCGTTCGTTGCGGGCGATCAAAATTACCGTTGGGAGAGTTACGATGTCGAGGCCACGCCGTTCGAGGTGCAGTTTGAAAGCGGGGAGAGCTTTGAGTTCATCGTTCAGCCGCAGGGTGAGAGACTGGTCAAACCCTTTGAAGTCGGGAATGCGGTCATTGAACCTGGCAAATATGAGTGGCTGCGTTACACCGTGGCAGGCGCGCTGGCGGAGAAGCGCAAGGTCAGCGGCGAGTTCAGCTGGTCCTCCGGCGGCTTTTACCAAGGGAACCTCAAGACGATCGAAGCGAAGATGCGCTTGAAGCCGTCCGCTACCGTTATTACGGAGCTGGGAGCGGAACGTAACCTCGTCGATCTCCCGCAAGGGAGTTTCACCGAGGACGTGTACGGAGCTCGGCTGCAGGTCAACATTTCGTCTGATCTTCAGATCAGCAGTCTCATGCAGTACGACAACCAGAGCCGTTCCTTCGGCACGAACACCAGGCTGCGCTGGACGTTTCGCCCCCTGGGCGATCTTTTCATCGTCTACAATCACAACTTACAGCGATCTCTCACGAACCGATGGCAGCTTGACTCCAATCAGTTGATCGTGAAGTTCCAATATGCGTTGCGATTTTGAAAGGAGCCGGTTATGAAAGTAGCATACAGAGTTACATTGAGATGGGTGGCCGTCTTGAGGGCCGTCGCGGCGGTCCCCGCATTGATTGTGCTGACTCCCCTGGTCGTGGCGGCTGAAGGGCAGGAGGCCAGCCCACCCGAATCGGATCGAATTGAGCCCGCGATTTATCGAGGAGGAGCCTCAGAGCCAAACGACCGCTTCAGCGGTTTTCAAGAACGGAGAACAAGAAACGCTTGTTACTGTGGCTTCCGTTTGTGGAAGCCGTTTGAAACGGTTAGCGGATTTGACCTTGCCTTAAGGTCCCCTCGATGAATCGAGGGGTTAACGAAATGTCCATAACTCGTGCCGCGCTCTCGAAGAGAGCACTGAGGGGATGTCCAGCCAATCCAGAATCGGGAGACAACCGACGGCGTGTCCGCCACAAGAGGAGGGACGGCTCATCCATGGTTTTTCATGGTGCGGAAGGGGGGACTTGAACCCCCATGGCCTTGCGACCGCTAGAACCTGAATCTAGTGCGTCTGCCAATTCCGCCACTTCCGCTTGAGTTAAGGGATTTCTACCATAAGCCTCCGGCTCAGGCAAGAGGAAACAAGGCTCAGGTCATGGCCTCCGACCCGAGGGCAGAATTTCGACGCCTTCTTTCCGCAGTTTATTTCTTCCCCGGGTCAACAGGACGACCGCATTTGGATTGTCCCCGTGAACACATAAGGTGTCAGCATGAATCTTGACTTCAGAGCCATTCAACGCCTGCACTCTTCCTCTCAGGACTAGATCCAGGGCCTGCTGGGTAGCCCTTTCCGGATCGGTAATGAGAGCTTGGTCTGATCTACGGCTGGTCAAAGTACCGTCGGATTGGTAAGTACGATCAATGAAGGCCTCCTCGGCATAGGGTAAACTCGCCTGTTTTGCCGCCTGAATCAATTGAGACCCTGATAGCCCGAAAAGCACCAAATCCGGAGACGCTGACTGGATGGCGCGCACCACGGTTGACGCCAGGTTTAGATCTTCGGCAGCGGCATTGTAAAGCCAACCGTGAGGCTTGACATGGCTTAGTCGAGAACCATGCGCCTTGGCAAAAGCTTGCAGAGCGCCCATTTGGTAGATCAATGCGTTTTCCAGTTCTTCGGCTGAAAGCTCCATCCCTCGCCGGCCAAAGCCGATCAGGTCGGGGGTTCCGGGGTGTGCCCCAATAGCCACATGGTGTTGGACCGCCAAGGAGACTGAGGCTCGCATCACCTGAGGATCGCCAGCGTGAAATCCACAAGCGATGTTGGCAGAAGTGATGAGCGGGTAGATCTGTTCATCCAATCCCAGCTTATAAATTCCAAAACCCTCACCCAGATCACAGTTAATATCAATTCGGGGCATGATTCTGCGCTATCGAGGATGGAGGAAAGGAATAGGAGATCGAGAATGGAAACGTTTCTCTATTCTCTATCCTCCATTCTCGATCCTCACTTTTTCTCTATTCTCCATTCTCGATCCTCACTCTTTCACTGGGAAACGCTCGTTTCACTGACGAGCGCTTCTTCCAAAGATTCGTCTTTAATCTCTTTATAGGCACCGGCCAGGTTGGCGATTAACCAGATGACACCGGTCAGCAAGGTCAACAGACCCGCAATCAGAGCGATGCTACGTGGCCCCATGTAGTGCTGACCGACGCCGGCCAACAGCATGGAAACGACCATCGTGAAGATGACGACGGTTTCCTTGGCGGAAAAAGTTCGGCCACGAAACTGTGAGGGGACAACGTTCATCAGCAACGTGGTCCCAATGATGTGATTGATTCCCATAACCACCCGGCTCAATGCGATCCATAAGAAGCCAGTCCAGATCATCTGGGCAAAGCTGAAAACACTGTAAAACACGCCGGTCAACACCATGCTAATTCCAATCACCCATTTAGTTACGGCGAATGACTTGTTGCGAAAGTACCAGTTGGCTAAGGTTGCGCCGATGACGATCCCTAATCCGGCCGCAGAGTAGAGTATGCCGATGCCCTGATCTCCGGCATGATAAACGTCGATGGCAAAGATGCTGAAAAGAATTTGAGCCGCCCCTCCCCCGGTGGCCCAGCCCACGCCTATGAGAAGCAGACCCAGAACAATAGGGTGGCGACGTACAAATGTCATGCCTTCTTGAAAATCGCGGATAAACAAGAGACCGCTAGCGCCCATTCCCGCCTGGGAGGCGAAGACCTGATTTCGGAATTGGATTTGATAGATCAAGAAGGCAGAAGCTACGAAGGAAAGAGCATTGATCACGAAGGCGGTCTGATACCCCAAGACCTGGGTAGCAACCCCTCCCAGCGCCCCTCCCAGTGTTTGCATGATGGCTGTAGTCGAGCCAGTCAAGGCGTTGGCCGGCATAAGCTGGCTCGAAGAGGAAATCTCGGGGATGGCGGAGGCTTTGGCCGTGGTGAAAAAAATGGAGATGGCCGTCAGGAGACAGCTAAAGAGATAAGCCATCCACATCCGTTCCCGGGAATTGACCAGCAGAAACCCCAGCGCCAGGATGGCCCGGCTGTAATCCGCACCGAGCAAAACAGTGCGGCGGCTGAAGCGATCGGCAATCACTCCAGCCAGCGGCCCGAAGATCACAATCGGCACGGTGCGTGAAAGCAAAATCGCCGTCACCACCAGTCCTGAACCGGTCAAGTGCATGGCCAAGGCGAGAACGGCAATGTTATTGAACCAGTCTCCCAGTTCACTGACGATCTGCCCGATCAACAGAAAACGAAAGTCCCGGTTTTGCTTGAGAAGATCACGATAGCCAAAAAGGCTCATTTGGCCCTCATCTCGGCGAACAGAAGCATCCTCAACCTCATGGTCAGCACCGGGTATTATAGCCCAAGCATTACATGTTATCATTCCAGACGCTTTGGCTCGTATAGTAAGGTAACAAGAAAACCATGGAATCGATCGAAGAAAAAGTCATTTCCCGGCTCAAGGCAGCGCCCGCCCAATTGATGAGCTTCAGGCAACTCGTCCGCGAATTAGAAATCGACTCCGACCAGCGACATGAAGTCCGGCATCTATTGCACGAGATGGTGAAAGAGGGAACACTGCTCAAGTTGAAGGGCAATCGATACGCCCTGCCGGAACAAAAATCGGTGATTGTAGGAAAATTGTCGGCACATCGGGATGGTTATGGCTTTGTCATTCCAGATAAATGGAAGGAGACGTATTCATCCCGGCCCGCTTCATCGGAGACGCCATGCAAGGGGATACTGTCCTGGCCAGCGTGGAGAAAGTGAAAAATGACAATCGGGCTGAGGGCAAAATCTTAAAGGTTTTGCAAAGGAGAAATCTCACGATCGTCGGGCAGTTTAAGAAGAGCGATCCTTACCACGTGGTGATCCCTTATGACACCAAGATCAGCCACGAAATTGTGATTCGCGAGGGTGATGATATGGATGCCCCGCCCGATTCCATCGTTAATGTGGAAGTAACACAATTTCCCAAAGGCTCGAGAAGCTTACGGGGCAGGGTGGTGGAAGTCTTGGGATTTCGAGGTGACTTTGGGATTGATGTGGAAATCATCATTCGCAAGCATCAAATTCCGGTCGATTTTCCGCCGGGGGTCCTGCGGCAGGTTGAAACCCTCAGCCAGAACCTTGACCTCTCCGAGACCGAAGGCCGGATGGATTTCCGCTCATTGCCCATCGTGACTATTGACGGTGAAACTGCCAAAGACTTTGACGATGCCGTACACGTTGAGAGGTTGGAGAACGGAAATTTTCTTTTGGGTGTGCACATTGCCGACGTGGCTCACTACGTCGAAAAGGATACGCCGCTCGATAGGGAAGCCCTTCGACGAGGAACTTCGGTCTATTTCCCCGACCGCGCTATTCCCATGCTTCCTGAGGAACTCTCTAACGGTCTGTGCAGCCTCAAACCTCAGGTCGAACGCCTTACGCTTTCCGCTTTAATGGAGATTGATAGCGGAGGGAATGTCTCTCGTTACTCTTTTCATGAGGGAGTTATCCTCAGCCGGGAGCGGATGACCTACACGTCTGTCGGAAAAATTCTGGTGGATCGAGACCCGGGGGAATGCGCCCGCTATCAACTCCTGGTCCCTCATTTCGAACGGATGCGCGAATTGGCACTGCTCCTCAATGACAGGCGCCGCAAGCTGGGTTCCATAGACTTTGATTTGCCGGAGCCGGTGATCGCCTTCGACGAATTTGGCGGCATGATTGGCATTATCAAATCCGAGCGCCACATCGCCCATCGCATCATCGAAGAGTTTATGCTGACTGCCAACGAAACGGTGGCTCGCCATCTCTTTGAGCGGAAGATCCCCTCTCTTTATCGCATCCATGAACCTCCTGATCCGGTCAAAGTGTTCGAGTTTAACGAAATTGCCGTGAGCTTCGGATATCAGTTGGGACCAGGGGTGACGAAGAAAAACACACCGGTAGTCGCCCGCTTTAGGGATCGGTCGCAGCGCGGCCGCAGGCACCGCCGGTCAACCACCCGACCTGAGCGACGGGAGCTGCAGAGTTCAATTTCAGAGTATCTCCCTACAATTATCAAAGCCTTCTCGACCAAGTCGCAGGCAAACCAGAAGAGCGCATTCTCTCGTACCTGATGCTGCGTTCGCTTAAACAAGCTCGCTATTCTCCTCAGAACAAAGGTCACTTTGGTTTGGCGTCGACTTGTTACACGCATTTTACCTCTCCCATTCGACGCTATCCGGATTTGACAGTCCATCGCATTCTCAAAGCTGATTTAGGTTCGGATGAACCCCAAGCTCCTGGAAGCGAGCCCTTCCATGGGACCCGAGGAAAGCTGGTCTTTTCATTCCGCAGGCAGGGTCAGGATTCAGAAAGGACCGAACCTCGAAAGGCCAAAAGAGATGCCGGCCACAAGGGACAGGAACTTGCTGCCGCAGCGGCCCTTGCGGAAAAACCCAGCTTGTATAATCCAGACTTATTAGAGAGCATCGCCAGTCACTCCAGTGAAACCGAACGCCGGGCGGACGAAGCCGAGCGCGAATTGATCGACGTGAAAAAGCTCGAATTTATGGCAGACAAGTTGGGAGATGAGTTTGAAGGCATTGTAATCCACATCACCAAAGACGGGATGTTCGTAGAATTATTGGATCTCTTCATAGAGGGATTTGTCAAAATCAGCACCCTCGACGATGATGATTACCTATTCAGAGATCGTCCAGTTTGCCTGTGGGGGCGAAGCTCGGGGAGAACATTCCGTCTCGGTGACCGTCTGAAAGTCTGTGTCGATCGGATCGATCGTTTCCGCAAACGCATCGATTTTTCGGTAACAGAAAAGGTTGTTTCCAAGCCTCACCTCTAACGTCCTCCCTTGGATTCTAGCTAAGTACCTCGTTTCAAAAATACAGCGACGTATTTGGCAGCGGTACATCCTCACAGGACCTCCGAGAATTCACTGGCGTTTCAATAGCCTCGTGCTTCAGCGCAGGGAAAACGCAGGGAAAACATAGAGGTGTTTTCTCGTGGCGTTTCGTTCTTCGACTCCGCTCGCGGCGTCGATCGCGGCAGGGATTGAAGAAAAATCGCGGTGAATGTCAGCCACCGCCCGCTGAAGCACCGCACCAATGGAAATGAGCCAATCCGAATCATTGGGACCAGGCAAAATAATTCATCCTACTTGCGAAAGCCCGCACTAACTAAGCTGGCGGCTGGCTAAGCTGGCGGGTTGATTAGGTCGATAAGGCTCCAGCAAGGTGTGGGTTCCACTCAAAGCGATAGTTTTCCTAAAATGCAGCAAGAATTATTCCAACCTTATAGACGTCTCATCGAAATTCAGATCGAGGATCAATCTCATCGGGTTCCGGATAACAACATGGTACTGCGCTGCTTTCAATACATTTGCCTGGAGGATATAAGCTGTGGCCGATTTTGTTGGAACCAGGAGTGCAAGACTTGCATGATCGGTTATGAGCTGAAATCTGGAGAAAAAAAGAACACCCTGTCCTGCCAGACGATGGTTAGCGAGGGCATGAAAATCACCAAGATTTCTAAGGAACTACGCTGGGCCCTACGTTCAATCCTTCCCGCGGCCGCCGAGAACCTTTCCTGAGAGGTTCCCGCCCGAAACATCTCGACGCCTTCGTTTTTATACAGCCCCTCAGCTGCGGTCCCTTGTCAAAACGCAGCGAAATACAGTAGTTAGGCGGGCGAGCCAGCTTTCCGAGCCGTGGGAATTTGCCTTTTGATTCGGGGTTTGTACGACCTGCGGAAAATCCCACGACGAGAGAGTCCCCGGCTTTGTATTAACAAGAGTGAGTTCCTCATAACTGACGAGAGGTAATGAACAGGCAGCAAATGTTTTCCTTGACAAAGATTAATGGATAGATTAGTTTTGGGGCTTTGTGGTCTGAGGAATGGTGCTCTCCAGTGAAGTAGAAGATGGTAACCTATTTTCCCAAAAAAAGCGAAATAAGCCGCAAGTGGGTTTTGATAGACGCCCAGAATCAGGTCTTGGGGAGGCTGGCTTCCCAGGTGGCTAATCTTCTCAGTGGCAAACTGAAGCCCGTTTGGATTCCCTTTATGGACATGGGCGATCACGTCATCGTGATTAATGCGGAGAAGGTAAGACTGACCGGCAAAAAGTTGGAGCAAAAAATTTATCGCCGCCACAGCGGGTTTCCCGGGGGACTCAAGTCCACTGTGGCCAAGGACTTTAAGGCCAAGCGAGCAGACCGAATGGTTGAAGAAGCCATCAAGGGCATGCTGCCCAAGAACAAGTTAGGAAGGGCGATGGTCAAAAAACTGAAGGTGTATACAGGACCAGAGCATCCTCATGCGGCTCAAAAACCTGAGATTTATGCGATTACTCAATAGAATCTTAGGGGAGGAAAACGAGTGTCAACTGCGGTAGTCCAATATTATGGAACGGGACGACGAAAATCTTCTACGGCTCGCGTTTATTTAAGGCCTGGAAAGGGAGATTTCGTGGTCAATACGAGGCAACTGGAAGGATACTTTAAAAACGAAACTCTCCGCACCATTATTAAACAGCCTTTTCTGCTCACCGAGACTACCGACAAGTTTGATACGACCGTAAGCGTGGCAGGTGGAGGTCCGACGGGTCAGGCGGGAGCCGTTCGTTTGGGAATTTCCAGAGCCCTTATCGAATTTAATATCGAACTGAGAAAAAAGTTAAAGAAGGGCGGATTTTTGACCAGGGATTCAAGAATCAAGGAAAGAAAGAAATACGGGCAGAAAGGTGCCCGCAAGCGTTTTCAATTTTCGAAACGATAATTGGGTCAGCTTGGGTCGAGGTATTCTGCCCTTTATTTACTGGTAGGAGGATTGTTTGGCATCTGTTTCAATGAAAGAGCTTCTTGAAGCTGGCGTTCATTTCGGACATCAGACAAAGCGGTGGAACCCAAAAATGAAGGAGTACATTTTTGGAGAAAGAAACGGGATTTACATTATCGATTTGCAAAAGACTCTTCGTATGTTTAAGGAAGCCACTCGATTTGTCACCGAGACTGTAGCTCAAGGCGGCACGGTGTTGTTCGTGGGAACTAAGCGACAGGCTCAAGAGTCCATCTCTGAAGAGGCGCAGCGTTGTGGCATGTATTTTGTGAATCAGCGCTGGCTCGGCGGATTGCTCACCAATTTTACCACGATTCAAAAATCCATACAGCGGTTGCGGGAGTTGGAAGAAATGTCGACCGATGGGCGCTATGCTCTCTTTTCGAAGAAAGAAGTGGCACGCTTAGAGCGGGAGCGCAAAGGATTGGAAAAGAATCTAGCTGGCATTAAAGAGATGAAGACGCTTCCCAAAGTGGTGTTCGTTATCGATTCAAAGAAAGAGGAGATTGCCGTCAAAGAGGCCAATCGTTTGGGTATCCCAGTCGTAGCGATTGTTGACACTAACTGCGACCCAGACCACATTGATTATGTGATACCCGGCAATGATGATGCCTTAAGGGCGATCAAGCTATTTGTTTCCAAAATTGCGGAAGCTGTGGTAGAGGGGGCGGCGGTATTAAAGGATAAGACTGAAGGTGAGGTGCCAAAATTGGATGCGGCTCCTGTCACATCATCTTCCTCCGAATTGGGTCAGGTGCGAGGAAATGGGTCAGGCGATGAGGCGAGCCCTTCCTCGGAAGGCGGCAGCAAAGCACAAGGTGAGGCTGAAGACGGCGTTGATCCGAAAGAACGTTCCAAGAACGTAAGATCTTCTAAAACGGACTCCGGCGTTCTGCCGACGGCCTCTAGTTAATCCCGCAAGTTCTTCCATTCACTCCCTGATTTAGCTCATCAAGATGAAGGCGGGTTTTTTCTGCGCAATAGAAAACTGGGGAGATGGGCCGTAAGTCTTGGATAATGGGTCTTCTTGACTCATGGTAGGGCGTAAGTTCGTTCCATCCACAAGAGAGGAGTTTGGATGTCAATCTCAGCTCAACAGGTAAAGGAATTAAGAGAGGTGACTCGCGCGGGGATGATGGAGTGTAAGGCCGCACTACAAGAAGCGGAGGGTGACTTTGAAAAGGCCGTAGTCATCTTGAGGAAGAAAGGCCTGGCTGCGGCTGCCCAGAAAGCCGCTCGCATTGCCAGCGAAGGGTTGGTCGTATCTTATATTCATCCGGGAGCAAGGATCGGTGTGTTGGTCGAACTGAACTGCGAGACTGATTTTGTCGCCAAGACCCCCGAGTTTCAAGAGCTGGCCAGGGATATTGCTATGCACATCGCGGCCCTGGATCCTAAATATAATCGGAAAGAGGACGTCCCCGTCGAAGTTCTGGAGCAGGAAAAGGAAATTTACCGCGCCAAGGCGAAAGCTGCAGGCAAGCCGCCCAATGTCATTGAAAAAATTGTTGAAGGACAGCTTCAAAAATTTTACTCCGAATGTTGTGTGTACGAGCAACCCTTTGTCAAAGACGAAAACATGACCATAGGTCAACTGATTTCAGAAAAAATCGTCAAAACCAAAGAGAACATAAATCTGAGGAGATTTGTTCGATTCAAAGTGGGAGAAGGGTTGCAAAAAAGGAGTGACGATTTCGCAGGTGAAGTTGCTGCGCAATTGAAATAGTTCCGAGTTTGAGCCTCTATAAAGGGCGTCGATGTCATCCCCTGCGTACAAAAGAATCTTGCTTAAGTTGAGCGGAGAGGCCCTCATGGGGAACCAGGGTTTTGGAGTTGATCCTTCCATCGTGGGGAAGATTGCAGAAGAGGTCAAAGAGGTTCACGAGCTAGGAGTGGAAGTTGCCCTTGTCATCGGGGGCGGCAACATTTTTCGCGGATTATCCGCCACGGCTCAAGGCATGGAACGCGTTTCAGGTGATTTGATGGGGATGCTGGCAACCGTCATGAATGCCATCGCTCTGCAGGACGCCTTGGAGAAGATAGGTGTCTATACGCGGGTTGTTTCAGCCATCGAAATGCGGGAAGTCGCCGAACCTTTTATCCGAAGAAGGGCCATCCGTCATTTGGAGAAGAGACGCGTGGTGATATTCGCCGCCGGAACAGGCAATCCCTATTTTTCAACTGATACGGCAGCGGCCCTACGAGCCATGGAGGTGAAGGCGGAAGTCATTTTGAAAGCGACCAAGGTGGACGGGATTTATGACGCAGATCCGGTCAAGGTGAAGACGGCGGCGATGTTTGCGGAAATTAGGTACATTGATGTCATCCGCAAAGGCCTTC
>QHZP01000324.1:0-5049 GCA_003224715.1 Acidobacteriota bacterium
TAGCCGGAAAATACTGGCATAGATACTTCCAATCGGTGTTCATCAAGTTCTTGTCCATGCCAATCAGTCTATATCAGTCGTCGAAATTGTCAATTCCTTATTCTAGCGCATATGGGGGCCAGGGGTGGGGCCAGGGGTGAGGGGGCGGCCCCTGTGGTTCTCAATTTTCAATTTTTCACAGCTTCCCTCTTGGGAGGGGGAGAAAGCGTCAGCCTTCGGGGTGGGTCCCACCGGTACGGGACAAACCCACCCGTGTAGTGGAGGGGACTAGTTTTCAGTGCCGGTCGGGATTCACAGGATCATGACAGACTCCCCAGAAACGCACCCCTCACGGTGTAGAATTATTTCCCTCTAGACGGAGCATAGGTCTCGAATATAATTTCACTCTTGTACCTTGCTTCAAGCCTACCATTTTTTACCACAAGAGCAACGATGCGCTATCAAATTTATTGGCTGCTGTTCATCGCATTAAGCCTGCTGGCGTACCGTCACAATTGACAATACACATAAATATTTGTAATGTGTGTATTGCCGGAGGATGAGATGGGACGAACCAATATTGTTCTTGACGACGCGCTCGTATCTCGAGCCCTCAAGCTGACAGGACTTCGATCCATACGGGAAGTCGTAGACTATGCTCTGCGCGAACTGATTCGTCACAAGCAGCAGCGGACGATCCTGGAGCTCAAAGGAAAAGTTAGCTGGGAAGGTGACTTGAGGCGTTTGAGACGCAGGCGAGCCTTGTGATGGTACTGGTCGATACCAGTGTATGGATCCATTTTTTCAAGGGCACTCAAACTTCCCAAGTGGCCATCCTGGAGGACCTCATTCAATCTGACGAAGACCTTTGTATCTCCGGAGTCATCTTGACTGAGGTACTTCAGGGAATCCAGTCTAATATTGACTACCGTAGGACCTTAGACTACTTCGCGACCTTGATTTATCTGCCCATGGACCAGTCTTCCTTTGTTTTGGCTGCCAACCTTTATCGTGGCGCACGCCGAATGGGCCTAACGATTAGAAGTACCATAGACTGTCTCATTGCTGCCTGCGCGATCCATCATTCCATCCCGCTCTTGCAAAACGATAGAGATTTCCAAGCCATTGCCCGTTGTTCCAGGTTGAAGCTCCTGTGAAAATAGTAGAAATCCGAGCCCCGACTGTCAGGGAGGAGTAGACCCGGCAGGTTGCCTCAACCGCTTCCTTACGGTCGCGGCTCGGTCCAACTTTTTCATGCTCGATGGCGCCGCCCCGGCGGCATGGGAAGCTCCTATGAAAATCCCCGTCGGGAGGCGTAGGTTAGGTCAAAGAGCAATGCTCATCTCATCCTGGGTATCCTGTGTTATCCTGTTTTGCATTCGGTTTGTCCGATGGATTATGCGTTCATATCTAGACTAAGTCGAATCAGCCTTGGCTTTGTGCCCCTTCCTTTCGGTTTGTTTACATTGCTTGTTCTCCCCATGACCTCGGCAGTTCCGAAAACGGTCGATTATCGCAACACGGCGCCCGGGGTCGCTTATTTGGGTTCCCGCGTCTGCGCCGGTTGCCACGAGGACATCTATGACCAATATTTCCGGACCGACATGGGCCGATCCATGAGCCGGGTCACTGGCGCTTCGCAACTCGAAAAAGTAGGCTCCCCCGTCACGATCTTTAACAAAAATCTGAATCGCTATTTTCAGGTTTCCCGGGAGGGATCGAACCTTTACCAGAGCGAATACGAGCTCGATTCCAGCGGTCAGGAAGTTTTCAGGAACACACAGAAGCTCGAATTTGCCATTGGCTCCGGCGCTAATGGCCACAGCTATATCGTGCGACGAGGGGATTATCTTTTCCAGGCTCCACTCTCGTTTTATTCCAAGCCAGGGCAGTGGGACCTCTCACCGGGGTACGAGTCCACTGATCAGGGCTTCAGCCGGCCCATCCTGCCCGCCTGCATCGTCTGCCATAGCGGACAGCCTCGGCCGGTTCCCCGGAGAAACAACCTTTACCGGGATCCTCCCTTTGCTGAGCTGTCGATCGGGTGCGAGACCTGTCACGGGCCTGGCCAATTGCACGTGGAAGAGCGAACCCAGGCAAGGCCCGTGACCGGCGAGGTTGACAGCTCTATTGTCAATCCGGCTCACCTGCCCGGCTGGCTGGCGGATAATATTTGCATGAATTGCCATCAAGGGGGAGACACGCGAATCCTGCAGCCAGGCAGAGACTATTCCGACTTTCGCCCCGGTACGCCTTTGGATAACACGGTGGGGATTTTTAGAATTCCTTTTTTGCGCAGTTCTCCACCCGACTCTGATCTCCTGGAACACTACTCCTCGATGACATTGAGCAAGTGCTATCGCGACAGTGCTGGGCAGATGAGTTGCCAGAGCTGTCACAATCCCCACTACCAACCCTCTTCCCAGGATGCCCCGGCATACTATCGGAACAAGTGTCTGGCTTGCCATACCGAGAAAAGTTGCAGCTTGCCGCTACCAAAGCGTCTCAGTCTAAATCCTCCCAACGACTGTAGTGGATGCCATCTGCCCAAGCGGGACGTCAAAGGTATTGCCCATTCTTCGCTCACCAATCATCGAATCATTACACGAGCGGGAGAGCCCTACCCTGAAGTAGCGTTTCAACAGACCACTTCCAGTCTGCCTGATTTAATTCATGTCAATGTGATTCCAGGCAAGCAAGCCGCTGGCATTTCGCCGCTGACGCTTCTCCAGGTCTATGGCACGTTGATGGATGCTCAGCCGGGCTTCCGAGAGCGTTATTTGTCGATATTAGACCAGCTCTCCAAGACGCAGCCGGACAACCTGCTGGTGCTCTCGGCCTTGGCGCGAAAAGCCTTGCTGGAAGGGACATCCCAAGGTCAGGCTCAGGCCCAACGATATCTCCAGAAGGCCATTGAGCTCGGGTCCACTGCAGTCTCGGATTATCAGGATCTGGCCGAGTTATTGGCTCGTGACAATCGGCTCTCCGAAGCGGTTGAAGTTCTAAAGCAGGGTATCTCTCTCAACCCGCATTCCAGCCCGCTCTACAAATCACTGGCGCTGCGCTACATTGCGATGAAGAAATACCCCGAAGCCCTGGGGACGATGAAGCGAGAGCTTGAGCTCTTTCCCGAAGATTCCTTCATGCGCAAGCTGATCAAGCAGTCGGAGGGAACTCGCCCGAGTCGCTAGACCAGAAGAAGGCTGGCCGCGAATCAACACGAATAAACGCGCAGAAGAATTAAAATTTGAGGTAGGTTCCAGACATAAGGAAGATGGATGACATCGCATCGCAGTAGACGCTCCGATGTAGTGAGAGTCCATCTAATTTTTTTGTTCCGTATGCTCATGGGAGAGGGTGCCCAAAGTACGGGTGAGGGTGGGTCATTCGCAGTGCGTGACGTATTTTTTTTACAACTTCGGAATTTGGCCTTAATCCGCGTCCATTCGCATTCATTCGCGGCCAACGTCCCCTGGCCTTAATTTGCGGTCGGCCTCCCTTCTTCTAATTGACTTAGTTCAGTTCTTAGGCTATAAGTAAGTCATGATTAAGATTAAGTTAAACATTCATGAAGCCAAGACCCACTTATCCCGTTACCTGAGCCGGCTCGAGCAAGGCGAGTCGATTCTCTTGTGCAGGAGGAACACTCCCGTGGCTGAAATACGTCCGCTTCCTCCGTCCAGGAAAAGCAAACGCCCGATCGGTCTTGCCAAAGGTGTGTTCAAGGTTCCCAAGAAATTCTTTGAGCCTCTTCCTCCCGATGTGGTTGATTCCTTTTACGGCAAGAAGGGATGAGGCTCCTCCTGGATACTTGTACGTTTCTTTGGCTGATCATCGACTCCCCGCTGTTATCGAGCCGGGCGCGGGAGTTGTTCTCCTCTCCGGAAAACGAAGTCTACTTGAGCGCGGTCTCCACCTGGGAAATCGCGCTCAAACATTCGCTTGGACGTTTGCCTTTACCCGAATCCCCCCAGCGGTTTATCCCTTCCCAACGGGAAAAACATGGCATCCAGAGCCTTTCCCTGGATGAAGAATCAACCCTTCAGTCACTGCGCTTGCCTCCGCTCCACAATGACCCTTTTGATCGGATGCTGGTCTGTCAAGCGATTGTAGAAGGTCTTGCCATCTTGACCCCAGATAGTCTCGTGTCCCAATATCCAGTCAGAGTTATGTGGTAGAGTTTGAAAACGTCGTCTTGCTCTTTCCTGATTGGTACCGCCAAAAAGCGAGCAAGGATTGACAGCATGGTCGTTTTCATTAGCCCTGTGCTGAAGCGCGGGGCTCTCGAGTTGGACATTTGCGGCACCGAAGAACGCGGTTGACCCTCACCCGTCGCTTCGCGCCACCCTCTCCCACCAGGAGAGGGAGAACACTAAATGGGGGTGTGGCTCAGATCGACGTTGCCACGCCGTTACTACATGTCATGAAACGTTTCTTTGTTAGCCTTCAAGTCAGCACTCTCATCCGTGGATCTCTCCCTCGCCTCTTGGGGAGAGGGTGGCGCGAAGCGACGGGTGAGGGTCAACCCACAGGAATTGCTCCAAAATGTCCAGACTCCAGTCCCCGCGCTTCAGCGCGCGGCTATTGAAAAGCCAACAGATTTTCGAATGCCATTTGAAACACACCGAAATACGTCGCCGTATTCTTGAATCGATGTACTAAGTCACCTTGGAGCATGAGAGATGAGAAGACCCATTTGCGTAAAAAGGTTTGCAGTGTTGGCGTTGCTCTTAACTGCGGTGGCACTCCTAGGGCAAACGCAGCCACCAGTCACCGCAATTCGATGTGGCAGGTTCTTTGATGGACGGACTCTGGCCTTACAGGAAAATGTCACCGTGATCATTCGCGGCAATCGCATCAGCGCTGTCGGAAAGTCCGTGCCAATTCCCGTGGACGCCAAAGTTATCGACCTCCGCCAGGCTACGGTGATGCCGGGTCTGGTTGACTGCCACACCCACATGTTTTTGGAGGGTATCGACTATGACCAACTTCTGCTGAAGAAGTCGCTCCAGTATCGCGCCATCTGGGCCACCGTATCGGCCCGGAAGACGTTGCTGGCCGGGTTTACGA
>QHZP01000324.1:5089-6164 GCA_003224715.1 Acidobacteriota bacterium
TGCCATCAACGACGCACTGGTCATAGGTCCCCGCATGCAATGTGCTACGCGGGCACTCAGCATCACAGGCGGTTACTCGCCTTACGGTTATTCACCGGATGTGACGATTCCCAAAGGCGCGCAGATTGCCGATGGAGTTGATGGCGTCCGCAAAGCCGTGCGGGAACAGCTTGCCAACGGCGCAGACCTCATTAAAATCTACGTTGATCATCGCCGGCGCGGTACCACCGATCCAGACATGCTAACCGCCTCGCCCACCTTTTCTCTGGATGAGGTAAAAGCCATTGTTGAAGAGGCGGCCAAAGTCGAAGCCAAGGTCGCTGCTCACGTGTACACGAGCGCTGCCGCCCAGACAGCCATCCAAGCGGGTGTAGCCTCGCTGGAACACGGGATCTATCTCGACGACGTCACTTTTAAGATGATGGTTGAGAAGAACGTTTATTGGGTGCCAACCTTAATGGCCTATTTGCAGTTCATGGATGACCCCAAGGTTTCTCCGGAACGCCGGCGGTTGATGACCGGCACAACGGCCCTTAAGCTGCCGGTGAAGATTGCCTTCGGCACCGACCTCGACGGGAATCAGGAAAATGCCGGGCAGGAGTTGGGGTGGATGGTCAAGTACGGGATGACGCCGCTGGTTGCCTTGAGATCGGCGACCAGTGTGGCGGCCGAACTGATGGGCTGGCAAGACCGGGTCGGGACGCTAGAGGCGGGTAAGCTGGCTGACGTCGTGGCAGTCAAGGGCGATCCTACTCGGGATATCTCCGAGATGACACGCGTGGTTTTTGTGATGAAGGATGGAGTGGTTTACAAAGAAATCTCTCACGATCCTTCGAATCACCACGACCCATGAACCTAAAATTCGGCAGTTGAAATTGCCACGGAGTCACCGAGTGCACAGAGCAAGTGGAAAGGCGAGCGGTTTTCAGGTGCCTCACCCAGAGGGTCACAATTTTTCAAGGCCTTGCGAAGATATCTCCTTATCTGCCGCCTCTGTGGTCTCTGTGCCTCGGTGGCTAACTGCCGTCTTTAGGATGAAAATGTAACTTTTCAATCTGCGTTTATTTGCGTTCAT
>QHZP01000117.1 GCA_003224715.1 Acidobacteriota bacterium
TTGCCGCTTGAGCCTGCCGCCCCCAACTACCGCGGGGAAGTGGCGAACCGTTATAGATATAAAGATGGAAGCGGAGAAATTGGCATGATTGCGTCCGTAAGCCAACCGTTTTGCGGTGACTGCACCCGTGCGCGTCTATCCACGGACGGCAAGCTGGTGACTTGTCTCTTCGCCAAGAATGGCGAAGATTTGCGAGGCCCCCTGCGCGCCGGAGCCTCGGACTCTGAGCTGCGTGCGCTCATTTTGAGTGTTTGGGGAAGACGGGTGGACCGCTATTCAGAAGAGCGATCGGCCAACACCGATTTGGACGGCTACGTCCGTTCGGGGCGTAAAATCGAAATGTATCAGATCGGCGGATAGTTAAATCAGCTTTCTCGAACCGTGTCAAGAATTGGCAAGTGAGGGGAGATTTCAAATTTCAGCTTTGAATGGGCCGTCCGGAGGATGCTCTCCACCATCACCGGAGACCCGCCTCGAGCGAAGATAAAACCGAGATAACTCGAGCCTTCGGGCAGAGGGACGAGCTTTTGTCCCACCTTGGCTGTTATGGCGATTTCTTCAATGCCGTCCAGTGCCAGGGCCTTGTCCACGCCAGTTGCCTTGCGGAAGTAGCCGGCCGTGGGAATTGGAATCATCATCACACCTGCTGCAGCCTTTTGGCGCTGGAAAGAGGGGATCTTCAGGCGCAGGGCATGCCGGAGAATAAGTTCTTCCAGTGACATGCCGGTTCCGAAGTGAAGTGTGCGCGAACAGAGGCCCCCGATCGAACGAGCGGCTACTTCGAGCAGCCAGGGGCCGCGCCCGTTGACACGCAGTTCAGCGTGAATGGGGCCATCAACCAGACCCAGAGCTTGAGTTGCTCGCGTAGTGCAGCCAGCAATTTGGCTCTGAACCTGGGGCTCCAGACGAGAAGGAGTGACATAAAGAGTTTCCTCAAAAAAAGGACCTTCCAATGGATCTGGCTTATCAAACTGAGCCAGCACTTTAAGACGCCCGCCATCCAGAATACCTTCTAAGGCGATTTCTTTTCCTTCGATGTAATCCTCGACAAGAATGCGGTCATGTGTTCTTTCGCGAGTCACCTGAATGGCTGGACTTTTCAACAAGGCAGCGATTCGCTTGAAGGCTCCTTTGAATTGATCTGGCGAGTCGGCGCGAATCACTCCCTGGCTAGCTGAAAGAGAGAGTGGTTTCAGAACACAAGGATACCGGATCCTTGGCGCGATTTCGGTTTCATCTTGATCAACGGAGTAACAGGCAAAATCGGGAACAGCCAATCCAGCCTTGCGCAAGAGTCGTCTCAATTTTAATTTGTTGCGACAGGCCGATACGGCCTCGGGAGGATTGTGGGGAAGACCTAGAGCCTGACTGGCCAGCGCTGCTGTCAACGTGGGTCTATCGCCTATGGCAAGGATGGCGTTGACTGGATTTCTTTCGCAGTAACGCAGAATCGCTCGAGCTGATCTCTGAGGGTTGCCAAAGCGCAAGGGAATAGCCCCATCCATCCAGGGGTCGTCCAGGACGTGACAACGATCCGTTCCAGGGATTACCTCAACTCGAAGTTTTTTGGCAGCCTTCAGAAAGTCTTCGGCATTGTAGCCAGTGGTGGTGAATAGAAGCAGGACTCGTTTTGAAGAAGCAAGATTTGATTGCGGGCTGCAGCTTTCGGATTGTGGATCTGAGTCCATTAGTTTTTCATTAGCCCCGTGCTTCAGCACGGGGCTCTGAGGATTGGACATTTCAAGTAGAGACAGGCCATTCTTGCTTGTCTTTAGCTGCTTCAGAGACGAGTTTGACAGGCAGGAATGCCTGTCGCTACCCCTCCTTGCCGCCGAAATCCCAAAATGTCCAAACTCCAGAACCCCATGCTTCAGCACGGGCGCAGTATCGTTGTCTTCTTCCCTTCATCTGGATTCGTCGCGCCCACCAGATGATGGGCGCGACGAGTCCGGATGAGCAAAATTGTGAGCGAGCCGCCCACCCCGCGCTGAAGCACGGGGCTAATGAAAAACTAACAGCTCTTTGAAAACCATCTGACACACAACGAAATACGTCAATGTATGAATCGGGGTGCTTAGCCTGGCGCGCCAAGAAGAATGTCTTATTCTGCCCAATGCCGGTTCCGAAATTTGCCATCCCATTAGACAAGAGCCACCTGCTCTTCGATCGGCTCAGCTCAGCAGTACCAGGGCTCGTTGAGGTAAGGAATAGAGGCACGAGGGAGTCCCAAAGGCATCCGCCTAATTGACTCGCCGTGAGCGGTGCCGGCAGGATTGGCCATTTTCCAGATCTCAGAAAAAATCTCTTGGCGGCTAGTTCCGTTGGCTTCAGAATTTTTGACCAATCGTCGAATCCGATTGCAGAGCTGTTCCAGGCTCGGATCGCTGTGCGTCCAACGATAGCTTAACGCCGCTTCGTCAAATTCCCCCAATCTGTCTCGCATGTCCGGCAGCTCCAGAAGCTTGGACCCAGCGGGGATCAGCAGTCGGATGGCGAGTTGAATCGGAGAAACATTATCAATCAAATCGAGATCTGACAGCAGAGAAAGCAAGTCACGAAAACCTTCCCAGGTGATCCATGGGGTAAACGTTACGAAGGTAGGACAGAGAGTCAACCCAGTTTTTCTGAAGAGATCGACTACTTGAAGAAAATCCCTTCGAGTATGCCCCTTGTCCAGCAAGTGTAGTACGTGGTCGTCCACAGACTCTACGGCGCTAGTCACAAAGAGGCAGCCGGTGTCCCGCAGTGTCGGCAAGTGTTCGGAATATTTTATGAGATGCTCAATCTTAATCGTAACATCATAAGTGAGCGCAGGATGTTGTCGGTGCAGTGAATTTACCAGAGCCAGGGCGTGTCCGATGCCGTTGAAAAAATCTGGATCGCCGAAGGTGATATGTTGGGCGCCCGTCTCAACCTGGTTTCTGATGTCGGCCAATACGATCTCACGTTGCACGATGCGGAATTGCCCCTGATAGATAGGAACGATGGGACAATGACGGCAGAGGTGCTTGCATCCTCGACTGGCTTCCGTATAACCCACGGTATGCGCCTGACCATCGCCCAACTCGAGATGAGCATAGTGCGCCAATGAGGGCAGACCATGGCGCTCTGGAATTAAGAACTGTTGCTTGTCCAAAGAAATAGGGGCCGCTGGTTGCAGGCTCCTGCTTGAACCCTTTTGAGGGTCCGCCAATCTCTTGACCAACTGGACCAATCCTTGTTCAAACTCTCCACCCAGAATGCTGTGGGCTCCTAACTTGCGCAGGTAAGCAGCGTTCATTGGAGCATAGAGTCCGTAAAAGCACAGATGAGCGCCAGGATTGAGAGCCTTGATCCTTCCTAGGATTTTCAAAGCCATTCTGGTGGCCGTATGCATTGGCAAGTAAAAGGCAATCAGATCCGCTTCTTCGACCAACTGAGTTTCGAAGGATTGAACTGACAAATCCAGGCAGGTGACAGAGGCACCCGTTTTCCGAAGCCAGGCTGCAGGAGAGGCCAGCCCGAAAGGTTGCCGTCCTAATTCATAAGTGGAAATCAGAAGGACTTTCATGAGGTAATCGCGGCAGGACGCTTAGACTGATGGATCGGGTTTACTACCCGGAGCAATTCGGCCTTTGGCTGTCTGCTCCAGGCTCTTTGACCTCTATTTGGCTTTTGGCGGCACATAGCCAGGAGGGAGCGCCGCTCCGGGGCCAAAGAAGTAATCTTCCATCTGCTTTTCAATGATCTTATTGGCTTCTTCAGTCCCCAATACCAGACGATATTCGTTGATGATCATTTTAAGATGTTCACGAAACATGCCCCAAGCTTCTTTGGAAACGTTTTCGTAAATACGCTTTCCCAGTTCATCGTTAAAAGGTGGCTTATCCAATCCGGGTAATTCGCGCTGAAGTTTCACACATTTGACCATCCGTTCAGCCATTCGATTTCTCTCCAAGTGATAAATTTGACTCCAAAAATGGGCGGCTCAAAGAAGCTGTCCCGATATTCAATTTGATTAAGGCTGTCTCGAACTCAATTTTGAGATGTCATAGTGGCCAAGCAAGAGTTGTTGATCAGCCAACAGAAATGCCTGCATGTTCAATTCAGGTTCCCTGTCGCCTCAGGCATTTCGAAAATTATAACATTGGTGATCCGACAACCAAAGTCTCAGAGGTGGAATTCGACGACATCTCCCTCCTCCAAAACATGGTCTCGATGGACCATTTGCCCTTCGAACCGTTCAGATCCCCAGATTTTGGCAAACTTTAACTTTTCCGCGAAGTCTTTGTGAATGTGGGCAGCCGCCTCCAAGACCGTACTCCCTTTCTTCAGCACAAAAGGGTCGTTAAAGTCAGCCCTCTTTCCAGGTGGTTTGGAGTAGATCCTAACGATGTCCAGCATCTGGTAGATTCTGGCTCTAATCTCGGAGAGATTTTCTCCGGTCAAGTTTGAGATAAAAAAGATTGGGACTCTGTCCCCGTAGAGCTCTTTCAGGATGTCCAAAGCCTCATGTTGAGGATCGAGATCACTCTTTGTTCCAACCAGCATTATCTTTCTGGGAATTCCTCCCTCAATCAGTTTAGCTGGACCTTGAGAGATCAGTTGTACCTTCGATTTCTCTAACACAGCGAGGACTGTTTCCAGTTGCTCCAACATTTCTGGCGAAGATAAATCAGATAATAATAAGGCGGCGTCCGCATTGCGAATGGTACCTGAGAGTCGTGGTTCCCAGTATTCGTGGCTGACAGGCGGCAAATCGACCAATTGAATCTGAATGTTTTCAAAAGGCATCATGCCTGACAGCGGGAAGCGCGTGGTGTAGGGGTAATCGGCGATTTCCGGCGTAGCATGCGTCAAGCGAGCCAAGAGCGAAGACTTCCCAGAGTTGGGGGCCCCTAATAGAACCACTTGCCCGGCTCCCTCTCTTTCGACCAGATCTAAGCTGCTATGTTTTCCGCCTGAGGCATGGGGTTTTTGTAATTCTGCTCTCAATTTAGACAGTCGGGATTTCAGGTCTGCTTGAAGTTTCTCAGTGCCTTTATGTTTGGGAATCACAGCCAGCATCTCTTCGAGGGCAGAAACTTTATCGCCCGGGGTGGCCGCCTGTTTATAACGTTTCTCGGCCTCGAGATATTGCGGAGTTAAATTCGCAGGCATGATTTATTCCAGGACAGGCATCCATGCCGGGGCGGCGCACCCCCGAGGATGAAAATCCGGTGATCCCCCTTTGATTTTGAAGGGAAGCTGTGAAAAAAATTGGGAGGGCGAGCCTCCTGGCGAGTCATCGCCCCAGCAAGTCCTTGCCCCATGAGGCTCGGCGGGAGCCTCGTCCTCTTTTGGACCGCACGGCGCTTCCCGACAAAGACACTCCCCAGCACCCTAAACAGCGGTGCTCGCCCCCTTGATATTGATAGGGGGATTTTCAGACCCGAACCCTTACTGCAACGTCACAAATCTTATTACAGCCGATCACAGCAGGTGAAAGGAAAATTGTCGGCATCGGCTTGACAAGGTTTACTGGGCTGTCTAGTGTATGAAGCGATAAGGAGAAGGTTCAGTGGCAGTGAGCTGCTCAAGAGGATTAGAGCTTAAGCAAACTTGGTACTCGATTTCATAATACGAATGCCTTTAATTTCCAGACAGATTGCCAGATATCATCCTGCTCTTGCTCGATGAGTCGGCGGCAAGCCGAGCAGGAGCAAGAGCAGGAGCAAGAGCAGGAGCAAGAGCAAGAGGGCAAATGAAATACATCACCGTTAGGATTACTTGTGGATAGGGTTAGAGAAGAATTATACCGCCTGATTCGGGGGGAAATCCTGGAGAGAGATCCCCTGGGAAATAGAACGACCTATCGTATCGGAGGTCCGGCAAAATTCCTGGTGTGTCCAAGAGATACGGAGGATTTGGGCCAGCTCAATGATTTTATCCACAGACGAGGATTGCCCAAGTTCGTTTTGGGAGGAGGCGCTAATATATTGATTAGCGACCAGGGCTTCAATGGAATCGTCGTTCACTTGAAGAATTTCGACCAGTTGATCTTTGACGGGTCTCGCGTGGTTGCCGGAGCGGGGCTGATTCTCGATCAATTCGTGGTTGCTTGCTTGAGGCGCGGACTAGCCGGCTTGGAACGATTGTCCGGCATCCCCGGTACTTTGGGTGGCGCTTTGAGAATGAATGCGGGAGCCTTCGATGCAGAAATATCGGATCATTTGGTATCCGTGGAGCTGATGGATTATGAGGGTCGCTATCTGGTTCTGGAAAAGAGTAAGGTAGGTTTCGGATATCGCAAAGCACCGGTCATTAAAGATACCTACATTCTAGGCGGCACCTTCGATTTTCCCGCGAGTTTCAGCGAGGAGCTGTTCACGATTCGGGAAGATATACTGGCTCGCCGCTACGAGAGACAACCTTGGCAATACCCATCGGCCGGCAGCGTCTTTAAGCGGCCGCCAGGGTATTACGCAGGGAAGCTCATCGAAGATGCAGGGCTTAAAGGAAGAGTTTTTGGGCGAGCGCAGATCTCACCCAAGCATGCGGGGATCATCATCAATTTGGGGGGAGCCAAGGCCTCTGATGTTATGGAGTTGATCCGGTTGGCAAAACGGGAAGTTCATAACAAATTCAGTGTCGAACTCGAACTAGAGCAGGAGCTGATCGGATTCGACGGATGCCTGAGTCTCTAGAGCGGCTGGCGTCCGGCGAAGCCGGCATCCACGTCATGCCACCATGAAACTTCGTCCTCATCCAGCTTCCAGCATAGATAGACCACTCGTCCGTCTCGCTTATGAGGAAAATCGCACAAACCTACATCCAAATCCTTGACGAGAACCCCCAAGCCTTCAATCTCCTTCACGACTTGTTGAAAGGCGTCCAAAATTTCAATGTACTCTGCACCTCGCGGTGTTCCCCAGTCATTGGAGTGAGCTTTTTGAGCCTTTTCTAACTCAGGCTTCATCTCCAGCATGCGTTCTCTTTCAGCCCGAACTCTAGCCAACAGGCCTCTTAATTGCGGGATCAAAGCATTGGCTTCATTGAGTGAAAATAGCTTATTCATGCGCCCAACCAGATCAATTTGAGCAGCTAAAAGTTGAACCGTCCACAGGATGACAAATAACATAGCATTCTGTTTGCTGTCAAAAGGATTCTCCCAGGGTCCCGTCAAAGTCCGGTAAGTGATTGCGTTGAGGCACAGCCCTTGCTGACGCGTGGGCTACTGAGTTGACCCTGAGCCCGTTCAGTAGCCCGACCGTGAGGGAGGGTCAGGGACTTTGACGGAACCCTAAGGATTCTCCTCTTCCATGTAATGCCTCAGAAGGCGTGAAAAAATCGGGGCTGACTGATGTTGCGGTATTCCCCCTCACCCCTTTCCCCGTTGGGGCGAGGGGAGAGTACATATCAGACTTAACTCCCTCGCCCCATCAGGGGAGAGGGGTGAACGTTTGATATGATAAGCGTTCACAAGGCCGGGTGAGGGGGCAACTACCCCGCGCTCGGAATTTTTTCACACCTTCTCAGGTACGGCCGCCGAAGGCCCAAAAGGTGGAGCGGGCGCTCTGCGCACGCTGAGTGAACGCGCGACGGAGCTCGTTCCACCCCCAGTAACTGACCCACTACGCCACACACCAAAAATCCTAGACAAACACTGGGGATCTGCTAGACTTTGAAGTGTTTGCTTTGAAGTATGGATTTTCCCACGACAAACGAAGTGCCCAGTTTCTGGCACTCTACAGCAATAGAGGAGGGAACCCCATGAAAGACCCCATAAGTCGGAGAGAGTTCTTGCAGAAAACAACGGCGAGTGTCGCCACGGTCACAGTGGCAGGTTCGCTGAAGACAGGAGTGCTTTTTTCGGATGCCAAAGATCTAAAGAATTCAATTCCGAAACGAATGTTGGGCAAAACCGGCGTGCAAGTTTCCCAACTGGCCTTTGGCGGCGGAAGCCGCTTTATGATGTACAAAAGCGATGAGGAAGCGATCCAGGTTCTGAATTGGGTTATCGATAACGGCATTAATTACCTCGATACCGCCCATGTTTACGGTGACGGCGAAAGTGAACGTCGCTATGGGATGGTGATGAAAGACCGCCGTCAGGAAGTTTTTCTCGTGACCAAATTGCCTGCTCGAGACGCTGAGAATTTCATGCGCCAGTTCGAATTGAGTCTGAAGCGGTTGCAAACCGATCATCTGGACCTGCTGCACATCCATAGTCTGGGTAAAATGGACGATGTGGACAAGATCGGAGAGCGCGGCGGTGTTTACGAAATGTTGACCAAACTAAAGAATGAAAAGGCCACTCGCTTCATTGGTTTCACCAGTCACACCGATGGTGCTGCAGCCAAGGCAGCTATAGAGCGCTATGACTTTGATTGCTGCATGATGCAATTGAATGCCTCAAAGGCCGGCAACTTTGAGGACCTGGCGGTCCCCGCGGCGCGGAAGAAGAATATGGGAGTGGTAGCGATGAAAGCCACCGCTCAAGAAAAGCTGTTGGGGAGTGGCGCGGGCAAAGCCACGATCGAGGAACTCCTAAGATATTCCATGAGTTTGCCTGTAGCGGCAGTTAATATCGGCATGCCTAGTTTCGAAATGGTCAAGCAAAATGTGGAACTGGCCAGAAATTTCAAGCCTCTTTCCCCCCAGGAAATAAGAACGATTCAGGATAAGACAACAGTCGCCAGAGCCGGTTTGGAAAGTTTCTTCGTCCGTCACAGTGACACGCGCACTGGGTAGGATCGATTCCTGTCAGTTACCCACCCCTGGTCTCGCCAGTGCTCATGACCATAAGGAAGTGGTTGCAATCTTGCAAAGAGAGCCGCACAAATGAAAACAGTTCGTCCCGTCCAGATTAGCGGCGTTGGGTGTTACGTCCCAGACAAAATTCTAACCAACCACGAACTTGAAAAAATGGTGGATACCAGCGATGAGTGGATCCTCCAACGCACGGGCATCTCCAAGCGTCACATCGTTGATCGAGGAAAAGCCACTTCCGACATGGCGGAGCGGGCGGTAAGGAAGCTATGCGACTCGATCCAGCTTAACTGCAGTGAAATTGAACTGCTCATTGTAGCCACTGTCACTCCAGACATGTTTTTTCCAGCGACAGCATGCCTGTTGCAGGACAAACTGGGTATTTCGAGAACGTGGGGCTTTGATTTGTCCGCCGCCTGCTGTGGGTTCGTCTATTCGCTTTCCGTCGGGGCGGCATTCGTGGCTGCCGGATTACATTCGAAAGTCGTGGTGGTGGGATCCGATACCATGTCGAGTATCGTGGACTATCAGGACCGCGCCACCTGCGTGCTTTTTGGAGACGGAGCCGGCGCCGTCTTGCTGGAACCGGCCATGGATGAGAAGAATTGCTTGATTGATTTTTATCATGAGGTCGATGGTTCGGGTGGCCCCGATTTGCAAATGCCCGCTGGGGGAAGTCTCTTACCCGCCAGTTGCGAAACGGTGAAAAATCGACTCCACTATATAAAGCAGGCAGGGCCGGCGGTATTTAGATTTGCCATCAGAAAAATGGAAGAGGCGAGCCGTACCATACTTGAACGGAACCAATTGTACCCAGAGGATATCCAGCTTCTGATTCCCCACCAAGCCAATGCTCGCATCATTCGGGGCACTGCAGACCGACTGGGCTTACGGGAGGATCAGATTATTCTCAATCTACACAAATATGGGAACACCACTGCGGCCACAATTCCCCTCGCTATGCAGGATGCGCTTAACTTAGGCAGACTAAGAAAAGGTGACTTGGTACTACTGGCTTCGGTGGGCGCAGGATTTACGGTGGGGACAGCCCTGTTGCGCTGGGCCTTTTGAACGGAAATGCCATGGTCTTTCTGGCCAAGGCCTGAAAGTCAGGGCCCGTCAAAGTCGCCTAAGTCGTTGGGTTGAGGCACAGCCCTTGCTGACGCGCGCGCTACGGACTTGACTCTTGGCCTATTCAGCAGACCGACCGTGAGGGAGGGCCGGGGGCTTTGACAGGGCCCGGCCTGAAAGTTGACTAGCATAGATTATGACTTTATCATTAATGGAGAAGTCGACGAATATCCGTTATTACCGACGGAAGCGGAGGCTATATCAGCTCTGCACGGGGACCCTTTCTTCAACTCAACTGCTAACCATTGAAAGGAGGAATATACTATGGCATACGAATGGAAATTCAACCCACGGCCTTATTCGGATGCAGAGGCAAAGGAATTACTAAGAGACGTTATCTCTCCTGAGACCTCGGACTGGCACTATAATACCCATCATAAAGGGTATGTTACTTTCCTAAACAATATTGAAAAAGAGTTGGAGACGGCCGATAGGTCCAAAGCCAACGGGAACTATAGTCAAATTGGCGAACTTAAGCGCCGCTTCACTTGGAACCACGCCGGAGCTTTACTCCATGATGTCTATTGGCAGGTCATGGGCGGGGACGGTGATCCCAGCAAAGCCCCTCAATTGTCAAAGGCCCTCGCGGCAGACTTTGGATCTCTCGATCAGTGGAAAGCTGATTTCAAAGCAGCCGCCGTGGCTGCCAAATTGAGCGGTTGGGGATTGTTGGTTTATGATGCCCTATATTCTCAGAGACTATTAAATGTATTGGTGGACGAGCATCAATATGGGGCCATCTGGGGCGGGATTCCCTTGATCTCCTGTGATGTTTTCGAGCATGCTTATTATCACAAAGATGGCCCCGGACGAGCCAAATACATTGATAACTTTCTGGCCAGGCTGCACTGGGGGCGGATCGAGGAGCGTTACAAAAAGTACGTAAGAAAATAAATAAGGAATTGCCCGCCTCAAAGCTTATATCGTACGCTCTCGGAGCAATCTCCTTCGACCAAGGGAGATTGCTTCTACCTCTCGCAAGTCCCAGGTTTTAAGTTAAGCATCTTGGGAGCCGGAATATGCCCACGGCGGAATTCGAAAACAGTTAGGCTTGTTCACCAGTGATACTTGGTGGCGAAGAGGTTCAAACTTTGGTCAAGTTTGTTAACCTGCCGTCCCCTCACCCAGGGAGCTTTCTCAAAGCTCCCATGCCTCTCCCCTGGGGAGAGGGTGGTCCGCCGTACGGCGGACCGGGTGAGGGGTCAGCTGCTTCGGGAGGCCCCGATCCTTGGCGGTCTCAGATTGCTCACTAGCCGTAACTAGGAGGTCCATAGATGGGGTGAAATGACAGAGCGCCTACGCATCTCTGCAGCGCTGAAAAAATTGAAACTTACCATTGACAGATCACCCAGACCCTGATAAAAATCGGCTGGTCCCAAAACAGGATTTCCAGGACAAATTCATTTTCTGCTATCCTCCGATGAGGAGAGCTTTAATGCGCCAGAGCCCGAGGATGAGTGTGAAAACCAAACCAGTTTCTTTTGATTCGAAGGTTCGAATCGTGGAGCAGATTGTGGAAGCTGTCAATCGTCACGACGCCCGCAGTATGTCAAAATATTTTGCTGAAGATGGTGTTTATGAGAATGTCACGCTCAAAGTGTTGGGAAATCGTGAAAGTCAACGGAAATTTCACGAAGATTGGTTCAAATCGTTTCCTGATTTGAATTACAAATTGACTAACGTTGTGGCTAAAGATGACCAGGTCGTTGCTGAGTGCCTGGTCAGGGGAACAAACCAGGCTATGTTCTTAGGAAGGCCTCCCACCGGGATGTCCATTAAATTACCCGTTGCTTTTGTTATCAAGTTTGCCCGGGGAAAGATCAAGTACTGGAAGTCCTATTATGATTCAGGAACATTGCTCAGACAGTTAGGTGCCTGAGCTATTCTCTTGATTTGTCTCACCTGTAGATATTCTGGATCCGTTACTCCTTCCTTTCTTGAAACCCAACCTCAGCTCGATAATGTACCACAACTGAGACTTGTGCAATTCCTGCTGGAAATTGGTGTGGATCTGCTATAATTGAACTTACTCTAAATGGTGGGAGCCAGCTTAATGGAAGATAAGAAAACGTCGAACAACGCGATCGAAATTAATGACGAGGAAGATTTTGCAAGTTTACTCGCGCAATACGAGCGATCCCATGACTTATTGAAGTCGGGGCAGGTCGTTCAAGGGAAAATTGTAAGCGTCTTTGATACTGAAGTGCTTGTGGACGCAGGGGGGCGGTCTGAGGCGATTCTCAAAAGAGACGAAATTACCGGTCCCGATGGATCGTTACTGTATGGAGTCGGCGACTCCATCCCGGTGATGGTGGACAGTGGGGCTGCTTTGGACCACCAGCTTCGGGTTTCTTTTATCAAAGCCAATCGCGCCAGGGCGCAAGCTGCTTTGGCGGAAGCCATTACGTCCGGAAAAAGCCTGGAAGGCAAAATCGTGGAAATTGTCAAGGGTGGCCTGCTGGCAGACGTGGGCATGCGAGGATTTGTCCCGGCCTCCCAGATTGACGAGCAGTATGTGGAAGATTTGCGACCCTACCTGGGGCAGACATTCACCTTTCGGGTCATGCAGCACGATCTGCCCAATGGGAAGCTGATTCTCTCTCGCAAAGCTATTTTGAAAGAGGCTGCTGCTGAGAAGCGCAAGGAAACCTTGGCCAACTTGGCCGAAGGACAACAAATGCGGGGTGTTGTCAAACGCATCCTGGATTACGGTGTTTTTGTGGATATTGGTGGGATTGAAGGGCTGTTGCACATTTCAGAGATGTCCTGGAAACGAATTAAGCATCCCTCCGAGCTTTTTCACCTGGGGGATCACATCGAGGTGGAGATCCTCAAGTATGACCGCGAGAAAAACAGGATTTCACTGGGATATCGAAAAGCCGTAGACGATCCCTGGTTGAAAGCCGCTCAACTTCATAGCGAAGGGACCTTGGTCCAGGGAACTGTCAAGAAACTCGAGCATTTCGGGGCTTTTGTGGAACTCGCTTCGGGTATCCAAGGGTTGATTCCAATTTCTGAGATGTCTTGGACCAAACGGCTCAGTCATCCCGATCAGTTGCTGAGAGTCGGTAACCTGGTTGAAGCTGTCGTGACCAGGCTTGACGTCATGAATAGGAAGTTGTCGCTGAGTCTGAAGCAAGTGACTGAACATCCTTGGGAACTTTTTGCTCGGGAGCATCCGCCCGGCGAGATTCTGCAGGGGAAAGTGACTCGAGCCGCTGATTTTGGACTCTTCGTTGAACTAGCTGAAGGAGTGGAGGGGTTGATTCACATTTCTGAACTCGCCGATGTGCCCACCAAGGCTCTGTTGGGAAGCTTTAAACCCGGCCAGGAAATCTTGGTTAAACTCTTGGCGGTTGATCTGGAAAATAAGAAAATATCTCTTAGCCTCAAAGCCGTTACTGACGCTGAGGCTCAGGATTCTGTGAAAGAGTACCAGGAAAGTGCTGCCAGCAACGGGAGTCATAGCTTGGGAGAAAGTTTTCCTCGAGAGCTCCGACGTAAGACTCAAAAGGCCGAATAAATTGCAAAAGGTAGAGTGTCCCCAATAGCTTCGTGTCCACCACTGGGACTCGACTCATGCTGAGGCGTGGTCTAGCGTGCTCGGGTTGGGTCCTGATTCTGTTAACCCTATTTCCCGTAGCTTCCATGTCGGCAGAGAAACGGACTATAAAAATCGGCGACCCGGCCCCAGATTTTACCTTACAAAGTCTGGATGGCCGTGAAATTCGTCTCAGCGATTATCGTGGCAAGCGAGTCCTGCTCTTTATCTGGGCCTCCTGGTGAACCTGCAGGGAACAGCTGCCAGGTTGGCAGGCGTTCTATCAGAAGCACCAGAGCGAGAGCTTTGAACTGATTGCGGTGGCGATGGATGCGCAGGGGCCCGAAGCGGTGCGCCGCTTTGTGGCAAAGGCCAATGCCACCTTTGTCAATGTCGTGGACTCTGCCGATGGACTTTGGGACCTCTATGGTTTTGAGGTTATTCCCAATGGTTACTACGTTGACGAACGCGGCTATGTCCGTTATCTCAAAGTGGGTGGCTTTGAAATTCGGGAGCCCACCACAGCAAAAATTCTCGACGATTTGTTAGCCGAAAAATGGCCCAAGAAGCCCGTTAAGGTTCCCGACAAGCCCAAGCTATCCGCCAAAAAAGAGATTGTTCAGTTAACCAAACAACTCAAGGTGAGTTCTCGTGGGGTTGAAAAACGTTTACACCTGGCTGAACTTTTAGTGGAAACAGGACAATACAGAAAGGCCGGCAAGGAGTATGACGTCATTCTGGCTCATCACCCGAAGCAAGTAAAAGCGCTTTTTGGTCGAGGAGTGGTTTACCGTCGTGAGAAGAAAACTGACAAAGCTCTGGCATGCTGGCGTAAGGCTTATACTCTGGATCCCGGCAATTGGGTCATACGCAAGCAAATCTGGGCCCTCGAACACCCTGAACAGTTTTATCCCGCCATCAACTACAATTGGCAGCAGGAGCAGATTCGGAGAGAAGAGATGCAGGCGGACGCGGGAGAAAAGGCCAAGGCTCAAAGGAAGTAGCCAAGACGGTGAAATCGGTCGAGACAGGCTAAGATCCGGGCTAGCGCGCTCTTCGCTCAATGCCGATATGAGTCAGCCCTTTCTGGAAGACTTTTCCCCCTCGGATTTCTGATCGACTAAGCAGAATCTTTAACTCCTCCAGAGTATAGGCAGCCTTCACCGAATCCCTATATAGCTTCTTCATCAGACCTCGGTAGTATCTGCCAAACCAGGCCACATGAAGAGGGAAAGTCACTGCAGATGGCCTTCTGAGGTCCCTAAGCAGAATGGCGCCCGCCAGCTTGGTTACTCGCGCGATTTCATTGAGCGTAACCAGGGGATCGGCGGAATGGTGAAGCAAAGAGTTGCAGGTCACCAGGTCAAAATGGGCCGGAGGAAAGTGAATAGACTGGGCATCGTCTTTTTGAAACCTGACCCGGTCTTGAACTCCGCTCAATTCCGCATTTTTCCTGGCCTCTTCGAGCATGGCTTCGGACAGATCAAGCCCGACGATTTGGAAGCGAGGATTCTTCAATGCGAGCTTAATGGGAATCTGTCCGGGGCCTGTCCCTACATCCAGCACCCATCCCTGCTCTACGCCCAGACCTAGAGCATGTTCCACAAAGCTATTGTCGATTTCGTCGAGATAGGCCTGGGAGGAGGCGGAGCTGTAAGCCGCTGCTTCTTCACCACCCCCCATAATCTCCGGCTCAGGAACGCGAGGCAAGAAAAACAGTTCCTGCCGCCACTTATTGGGCATGGGTTCAATAGCCGCGCCTCCTCAACTCGCGCTCAGAAAGCCCAAAATAATGTCCGATCTCATGTTTCAATGTCTTTTCGATTTGCCTAACGATCTCTCTATCACTTCTGCAAATGGCTTCGATATTTTTCTGATAGAGAAAAATCTGTCCAGGCATGCCCGCCCAGAATACCGACTGGCGCGTTCTGGGAATTCCTCGAAACAGGCCTAGAAGCATTCCGGAATATTCGTCTTGCAATTCCTTTTCAGGATAATCCTCCACAATGATAGCGACATTTTCGATCTTATCTTTAAAGGCTCGAGGCAATCGATCTAAAGCGTCGTCGACGAGTTGTGAAAACTGAATTCGGTCCATGTCAAGGCGACCCGGAATTTCGATGGCGAAGATTCCGAAACGCTTCTTCCAAACGCTTCAACGCTTCCTTTAAAGTATCGATCTCATCTTTCATTTCCGGCAGCCGTCCGAACAAGGCATTCAGACGCTTATATTCGCGCAGAGGACGGACAGGCACTCCCCAGTATACCTCCCCGCCCCGGACGATCTTTCCGGGCAGAATCCCTGCCTTGGAACCAATGATGGCACCACTTTCAACCCGGGCATGATCTCCGAATCCGACTTGGCCACCGATGATTGCGTGATCTTCTATGACTGTGCTGCCAGAAATTCCGGTCTGCGCCGCTATAATCACGCCCCGGCCGATCTGGACGTTATGAGCAATTTGAACGAGGTTATCAATCTTGGCCCCAGCCCCGATCCGCGTGGTACCCAGAGAGCCCCGGTCAATCGTCGTATGGCATCCAATCTCAACATCCTCTTCAATCACAACGCGTCCGACCTGTGGGAATTTTTCTTGCCTCTTACCATCCGAAACATAGCCGAATCCATCCCCGCCCAGGACCGCCCCCGCGTGCAAGGTGACTCGGTGTCCCAGTTCGACTCGGTCATAAAGGACGACGGCGGGGTGGAGAATGCACTGCTCCCCAAGCCTGCAGTTCTCCCCCACAACCACACCAGCATGGAGTATACATCCGTCCCCAATAAAGGTGCCGGCCGCAACAGTGACGTACGGGCCGATATCAACGTTCCGTCCGATCACCGCTTGTGGGGAAACGACCGCGGTAGCGTGGCAGAAGCCTTTCCCCTGAGGACGCGGCCGCAGAAGCTGAGCGGCTCGAGCAAAGTGTAGTTTGGGCGTATCAGAGAGGATGGCATTCCAGCCGGATAGAACCAGGGCCGGGGATGCGATAATACAGGCAGCCGGCAGCCGTTCCGGAAGGGTTGTCCGCTTGCCACGGACTTCCTGGAAAATTAAGGAGGAACTGTCGGCCTCCTCCCAGTTGGATACCCTGGTTAGCAGTTGACTGCCGTCCCCCTGGTAAGGAAGGCCTAAGATTTTGGCCAGGTCGGAAATGGAATAACTCATTGCCAAACAAAAAACGCAGGCCACGAGGGCCTGCGTCTTTTCCATGTCAGCAGACTAGATTCAACAATCCCTCGCCCCAATCCTTCTCCCATTGTGACAGGTTTGACCGAGTGAGGGGCGTGCAGCCATTCTCCTACGGCTTTCTAACAGCCTCCAGGATCTCTTTGTCCTTTTCTAAAAGCGCAGGATTATCACTACAGCAACCACTTCCGGAAGTGGTTTGAATTACTGGGAGGCTCAGATGATGCTGCGTCGTCTTAAGCTGAACTCTCTTACCCTTGGCAAAAATCTCGTGCCGGCCCTGGGTTTTATGCCATTCGGCCAGGGTTGCAGTCTGGTGCATGTTTTCAATAATCTGCCGCCACCCCACTCCGGTGTTGTAAGCACAGAAGGAAATCTCCCCCTCCTGGGTGCCATAGGGTATCACACACATCTCAGTGCGGCGGAAGTCGTAAGTCCACAAATCCTGAAACCACATACCCTCCACGCATAGGACGCGCCAATCATCGTTGTCCGTGCGCGTTTTCATGCGATCGTTACGATCGCTGTCTGAACGCTCGGAACTAGGTTTGAACAGATTCACGATCTGTGAAATCGGAAAGCCCTTGGGAGCTTTATCAGCCTTGAAGTTGCGCATGATGGAAAGAGCCAACTGAGCCGCTGTGAGAGTCCTTCCGCGAGCGGTATCGGTAATTACGGCCACATCGCGAGCGGAGCGAACTCGTGGGTTCGACGATTGACCACCAGCAACGTAAAAATGCCGCAGTTAGGATGACAGTTGCAGGCGCTCCAGCCCCAGGGCGCATCGTCTCCTTGCAGCAGGTCCATCACACTGGTGAAGGCACTGTAGGAAGAAAGAGGGAACCAATCCCGCAGGGGTTCCCAGTCGGCATTTAACTGGGTCTTCAAGTCTTCCACCATTTGCGAGAGCGTATAACGATGGGCATAACGGGTCTGATCATCAATATCTTCATCTCGGCCGGTGAAGGAGACAGGTTGAAAAGCAATGGTCTGGATTTTGTCGATATTGCGGATTGCGAACTCCACAATGGAACCAATACCATCGTTGTTCACTCCGTTTACAATGGTCGTCACTAAAGTGGTTTTCATTCCCGCTTTGGCCATGTTCTCGACAGCCTGAAGCTTGACATCAAACAAATTTCCTACGCCGCGATGCCGGTTCTTCTCCTCCGAGGTGCCGTCAAACTGCAGGTAGGCTCCGTGCAGACCCGCCTCGTGAGCCTGGCGCGTAAACTCTTCGCTCTGCGCAAAACGAATCCCATTAGTAGCCGCCATCACTCGATAGAAGCCAATCTTCTTAGCATACGCCACGGCCTCGATGAAATGAGGAGAGATGGTCGGTTCGCCTCCGGAAAAGAGAACGATCACCTGGCGGCGCGGCTTGAAGGAAACGGCGCGGTCAAGGATGGCTTTGATGTCTTCAAAGCTTGGCTGATGCACGTAGCCGACCTGGTTGGCATCCATAAAACAGGGATTGCACATCATGTTGCATCGGTTGGTGAGGTCCACCGTGAGGACAGCGCCCCGGCCAAATTTGATTGTCGACGTGCCGTGCCGATGAACGTCCTTGTCTTCGGCACATTTGAAATCCCTGCCTAAGAACAGACTTTCAATACGCCGGGTGAAATGCGAGTTGGTGGATAATACATCTTCGAAAGGACCGTGTTTGTCGCAAACCTTTCGCATGAGAACCCGGCCATTCTCCTCCACGATGTGCGCCTTGATTTCGCCAGGCTGGCCTGAGATCAGTGCCGAAATATCCATCTCCCCCTTGATAATCGCATTGCGAACTTCAGGAACACAGCGAGGACAAAGCGAGTCGGTTACTCTGGGGAATCCCAGTGTGGGAGCCGAGCGCTCATAGCTCTTGAGCATTTTTCCTGGGGCCCATTTGGGGCTGGGCAGTTCCCCTTCGGGAAGGCGCCGGTTAACCGCCTGGAGCATCTTCCAAGCCAGATTGGCTATTCCAGAAATACAAGACGATCCGGACCAGTTCCGCAAGAAACTCTTCTCGCCTTCATTCCGGAACATATGATCAGTGTACATGCAGATCCTCCAAATCAGCTAACTTGCTTAGTATTCATTACTATAATCGGTTTGAGTGGCTTCGACTTTAGGCTGACACTCTGCGACAGACCGAGTTATCGACAAGCCCTTGCTAAACTAGCAGTTTTTATCCCACCTGTCCAGCAAATTTTGCAGAATCTTATACTTCGGGGCAGATGAGATTTGTCACCGCAGCTTAGCCTTGTCTTTCTTAATCACACTAACGTATTTGCAAATTCCCATTTCTCCGGATGATTTGAGGTCATGCTCGCCTTTCATTTGCTGGCCCACAAGGTTCCTCCCCTACCATGGGAGCCCGAAGCGCCAGCGAGGGCCCAAACGCCCGGGGAAACCCGGGACCGACCTCCACAGCCCGTGCATCGCCAGCCCTGACACTCGATTCCAGCGGACTTCTCCGATGCCTCCTTATCCCTCGCTGGCGCTTCGGGCTCCCAATGTCACCAGGTGCTCAAACCGCCCTTTGTTAGGGCAGCTCGCTACGCGAAGAGCCGCTCGAACAACTCCTGGGCACGTGCACGCCCAGCCTCGGTCAAAGCGACCGACTTATACTTGTTCTTCGGATCGGAGATATAGCCCTTTTGGTGGAGCCGGTCGAGTGCCTCCCAGTCATGTCCCTTCCAGGCTCGTGTGAGGCCATGATCGGTAAAGGATGTGAGGTGCAACAATGCCAGCACTGCATCGTCAATTTTATCCAGGTTCGCCTTCATCGTTTGACTTGCCTCCTTTTGCCTGATGTACGCCAGGCTCTTTGTACTGACCACCGGCTCCGATTCTTCGTTCGGCTAGCAACCGTTGCAGCGGGAACGACGACCGGTCCCGGCGCAAGCCCTAACCCCCGCCAGGCCGACGATGGGCCGTCAGTATGACGAGCAGTCCATTTCGGAGATGGACGAGGGGCGCGCGCCGTAGATGCCCGCAGCGACGTGGCACAGGGTGTTGAGGATTGTGTCGGCCATGACCACGCCGCACTCGGTGAAGGCGCTTGGCAATTTCATTTACTCCACGGAAAACCAGATTTTCAAAGATGATCCAAGAACAACTTCTATCACCGCACGCAACATGGCTCGTTCACGGTTTCGCGGTGACCATCAGACAGCCTTTAACTTCCATGCCACCACTTCCAACCGCCGAGAAAAGTGGAGCAAAGGATTTGTCTTGGGTAACTTCAACCCGAAAGGTTCTGTCATCGTATTAATTTCAATCTCTGCCTCGGCGGGCTGTAAGGGCCAATGATCATGATAAATATCGCCATAATAGACTCGACCGAGGCGGTCCGCGGCATACAGGCAGTATCTTTCTGTTAACCAGTGATCGATGGTTCCTTGAGCCGGGTGGCAGACATGTCCAACAGGCCGGTATGTTGCGGCAAAATTAACGGAGGGAGCCCCAGTATGTATCCGTTTACTGTTGTAACGAATGCCGTTAGTTTCTTCCGAGACGCTGATGCTGGCGTCATAGTACGGCAGGTGGAAAGCCCATCGGGCACCGCGAACAGCCAGGCGGCTGGAGGCATCCAGACTAAAAAACCAAACGCCAGGTTTTTCACCATGGCTGACATAGGTTCGAACGTTGAGCTCTGAGAAATTGGAAACCCAGGGCAGCCAGGGAATATACCTGAGCCGGAAACCGGTCATTCGGAATGGAACGACACCAATCCAAGCCTCGCCGTCAAACGTATCAATGTGGAGTGAAGGTGGAATGAGCGGGCGGAGCAAATCGACATGAATCGGCCAATGGATGAACAGCAGATCATGCCAGGTCATGGCGATTGCCCATCCACCACGGGACAATCTGCTTAAGTCCCGATCCGGCTCAGTCAACCTAGGGTCATCAGAGTCCCGCAGGAAAGTATTGTCCCCACCGCGAATCGACCTTCTTTGCGACTGCGGGATCACAGAATAGCTCCTTTGGGTAGGCAGGCTTCATCCGGGCGTCAATGATCACGGGGCCCCGATAGCACAGGTGATGGCGCCAAACTTCGAGGTTGGCCGCGTAAATATCCGCCGCGGGCTCAAAGCGGGTAAAGACGGACCACAGAAACAAGGACGGCGTCCTGGCGATACTGGCATCATCGCTCAGGACCAGCAAGGGCCAACCTTGAAATCCTTTCCACTGGGAGAGCCTCTCGGCTTGCTTTGGATCGTCCGAATATTTCAGTCCACCCAGCACCAGACAGCCTGGACAAAAGACTTGCACTTCGCTGACGTCACCAGGAGTCTCTCCCTGGAAGACATGCGGAAGCTGTCTGACAGGCTGACCTAGGCCCAGCAGAATTGCCTTGCTTCCCTTGTTGACCTCCGGACCACTGTAGTCCAAGGTATCCATGGAAAGATTAGAAATGACGAAAAGGTCTGTTTCCCAACGAACGCGCTGGAGAACGTGTTCGAGCAACTTGGGGAAATTTCTCAGGTCAATCGCGACGTCGGTTACCATCAGGAATTTGGTCAGCGAAAGTTGACCCTCTCCCAGGATCCTGAAGGCCGAGGCCATGGCCTCGCGCTCATACCGCTCTCGTACTACGGCGGCGGCAAGGGAATGAAAGCCTGTCTCACCATAGCTCCACAGATCTCGTACCCCGGGCATGACCAGCGGAAAAAGCGGACTGAGCAATGCCTGCAGGTAATCCCCAATGAAGAAATCTTCTTGCCGAGGTTTACCCACCACCGTGGCCGGATAAATAGCGTCACGACGATGATAGATCTTTTGCACATGAAAGACCGGATACTCGTGTTGCAGGGAATAGTAACCGTAATGATCGCCGAAGGGCCCTTCCAAACGACGTTCCTGCGGTGGAACAAAGCCCTGCAAGACAAACTCTGATTCGGCCGGCAAGGGATGAGGGCCAAAGGAATCTCGAATCATAGGTATCCGCTCACCGGCCAACAGGGATGCAATGACCAACTCTCCCACGTTTTCGGGCAGCGGGGATACCGCAGCTAAGAGAAGGGCAGGAGGCCCTCCCAGGAAAACAGTCACCGGCAGCGGCTCATTGAGCTGCTCGGCCACCGAATAATGAAATCCACCTCCCTTTTGGATTTGCCAATGCATCCCCGTTGACATGGCGTCATAGCGTTGCAGCCGATAAATTCCCAGGTTATGTCTCTTGTCCCTGGGATGTTCTGTGTATACCAGAGGAAGCGTGATAAAAGGGCCTCCATCTTCCTGCCATGTGGTCAGGACGGGAAGAGCATTCAGATTAGCCGGATATTGTAAGACGTCTACGACCGGTCCATGCTTAACATGACGTGTTCCCAACTTCAGGGCCTCTAAAGCCAGATTCCGATTTTGCCAAAACTTGGAAAACCCTGGTGGCAGAAGGGTCTCGACAAACTTGACCACCTGCTGCAGGAGTTGCAGCGGGCGAGATCCAAACGCCAGTTCAATTCTCTTGGCCGTTCCAAAAAGATTGGTAACCACCGGAAAGGCGCTCCCTTTGATATGCTTGAAGAGCAAAGCGGGTCCACTCTGATCAATCACCCTCCGGTGAATTTCGGCTGCTTCCAAATAGGGATCCACCTCTACTTCAATCGTGGCAAGATCCTGCTCGTGGCGCAGCAGATCCAGAAATTGTCGGAGACTATGAAGTCGCATGAATTGACTTAGTGACGAGGGATCTTCGGTTCACTGAAGCTATCTAGTAGCGAGCCATCTCAGATCTCCCAGCATTACGGCTCCATCGGCCACTGACCCCTCACCCGATCCGCCGTCCGGCGGACCACCCTCTCCCAACCGGAGAGGCATGGGGGCTTTGAGAAAGCTCCCGACAACAGGTTAACAAACTTGACCAAAGTTTGAACTTTTTCGCCCGCCAGTAACCATCATGATAGGAAAGCATCGAGGATGAACCAACTGGTACCGGCGAGCAACCCTGCGGCAGGCAGAGTAATGACCCAGGCTTGGACCATTGAGATAACGGTTTTCCATTGCAGACTGTGACCCGAACGACAGAGACCAAGTCCGATGATGGCACCTGAAGAAACGTGGGTGGTGGAAACTGGAATCCCCCAGCGGGAAGCGAACGCAACCATAAAACTGGTAATCAGATTGGCAGAAAGCCCTTCAACAGGGCTCATGATGGTAATTTTCTCCGCCAGGGTTTTTGTTACGCGCGAACCCCCCAGGAGACTACCCACTCCCATGGCCAGCGCGACAACAACAAACAGCAAGGAGGAATCCTGATTGAGAAAAAGTGTCAAAGTCGTGCCTAAAGCGACGATCTTCGGTGCATCGTTCAGGCCGCGAGCAAAACTGGTGAGCCCGCTGGAAAACCAATGCAGAGCGTCATCAAGCCGGAATCCTACGACGGTTGCAGAACTGGCTTGGCAATGGTCAAAGTGATCAACCACCAGGCGCATCGAAGGCATTGGCTCGTCCGTGACCGGACTGCCGGCAATCCCAACTGCTGCAGCGAGCTGCACACGCCGCGCCTCGGCACAGGCGCACCCTTTGCTCAACGGTGTGAGTGCTCGGCGGAGCGCAGGGAAGAGGATCCATAAAGTCATTAAGGCTATCAAAGGGCTGAACAGAAGCGGAACCAAGATCGTCTTCGATACTGAAGCCCACAAGATTCCATGCCATCCGAAGGCCATCACACCAGCGCCGCATAGAGCCCCGATGATGGCGTGAGTGGTGGAAACAGGCAAGCCTGTTTTTGTCGCAAATAGCACCCATCCGATGGCGCCCATCAGGACTGCGTTTAAAAAGAGGCTGGAAATCTGAAATCGCGAGTCGACTACTCCCCGGCTGAAAGCTGCCACCAGGCCTTGCGAAAAATACGCAGAAACCAGCGAGCCCCCCGTTGTCCAGGCAGTACCCCAGAGAATAGCCCGTTGATAATTAGTCACGCCGCTGCCTACTAAGGTGGCGACACCCTTGGAGATGTCGTTAGAGCCATTGGCGTAAGCGAGGGCAAACACGCCAAAGAACAAACATAAGTTCAAAAGGGGAAGCATCCTTGTCTTCTCCACAACGGTCAGAAGGGGGAAGCCTTGTCCAGTTTCTGACCTATTCATCCTCGTGCTGTTACTCTCGTTCGGTTGGCAACTTTGAATCAACTAAGAGCAGAAGCATGAGCACGAGTACGATTCTTCATCGATTCAATTGAGAAGCCCATATATTGCAGGTTTGAGGGACAGCCTGGTACCCAAATTAGGCACCACTGATCTCCCCTCACCCCCGTCCCTCCTTGGTCCCCGCTGCCCTGATGAGGGCTAGGGGGGAGTATTTCCTTTTTTGGATAACCGCCCTCTCCCACGGGGAGAGGGTGCCCGAAGGGCGGGTGAGGGGGCCGTTGCTTGCAGAGCGTAGATTTGGTGACACCCACATCTTCCCCAGCTGCAGGACTTGGATGGCAAGCCCCTCTTCAGCAGCACGACGAACTCCCAGGAGCGCAGCATGAGTACTCAATATGACTCCCGTCGGCCCCAGGCTCCAAAATAACAAATGACCCTTGATAGGGGGGATTCATTAACTTTGAAGCGGTGTCGGTGCAGACTTCAATGGGCTCATTGCGCGGGAAAAGATGACCTTCTTCATCCATGACGGCCTTTTGCGGCCCCAGATAAATGGCCCGCTGGCCCTTGAACACGCACCCTGTCGTTTTTTCGAATTTGTAGCCACGCACCGTCACTGAGTAAAATTTATAGCCTTCCACTTCCTTCCAATAGGTTTTCTTCAGTACCTGCAATCCATAAAAACCGGCTCGTTCGAGGTAGACAAGAAATTCCTCCTCGGTAAGAGCGCCAGCAATACACGCGCCCCATAACATGCGGTTCACCCGTAAGTGGCTGGGGACAGTCTCCTCACTCACGATGTCACTGACGACAATGCGACCATGGTCTTTCAACACTCGCCACATTTCGCGAAAAACGGCTTTCTTGTCGGGAGACAAATTGATCACACAGTTAGAAGTGATGAGGTCTGCCGTTCTGCTTTCGACGGGAATTTGTTCAAGGTAACCGCAGCGGAACTCCACCACGTCATAGCCAAGGTTATCAGCCACGGGTTGTTTGTTACGATTTGCAAGCGTGAGCATCTGATCGGTCATATCGACACCGATCACCTTTCCCGCCGGGCCCACTTTCTTGGCTGCAATAAAACAATCGATTCCGCCTCCTGAGCCAAGATCGATGCTGGTCTCACCAGGCGCGAGGCTCGCCATTGTCACGGGAGAACCACAGCCATAAAATCGATCAATGACCTCTTGGGGGATATGGCTGATGTCTGACTGGTCGTAGTGGGTCGGACAACACAGACTCGCTTGCGGCTCCTCAGCAGCCTTGCCATAAAATTCCTGGACAACCCGGCGCGATTTTTCAATGTCGAATGCCAGCACGCAATTAGAATGAAGGGTAGCCACGGCCGTATCGCTGCGAACGTCGATCTGATCTGTGTCTGTGCCGCAGGCCACAGCGCCATCCCCCATGGCATGAAAGATAATTGGCGCACTGAAGCCGGAACGTCGATTGAACGCCCGCTTCTTCTCACTGGCCAGGTCCAGCATGACGTCGTGAGCGATGGCCGTATAAACGTCGTAGTAAGGATCCGGGGCCAGCAGGTTGCCGCCTTGGGATTTATCCAGACTGAAAAAGTAGCTGTGTTCGATATCACCGCCGCCTGTGATGTATTTAAAGGGATCATCTACGGGGAGCTGCTTTGACACCACTGACGCCCGTCGAAATTCTTGGGCCAGTCCTGAGTTTTGCCAGATTTCGCGAAGATTACCGTTGCTGATCATACCAGCAGCTAGCGGTTTGAAATTGGCCGTGGCGGCGGAAGGATAAACCATGCCGTCCGAATACACGCACATCGAATCCCAGAATTGATTTCCGAGGTCGTATTTCACAAAGGGCCGGCCGTTCACCCTTAACTTCATGGATTCGATGTTATCAATGGTCACGCCCAGCGATTGAGCGCGCTGCTTGGTGGCACGCACGATACGGGTCAAGTCCTCTGTGGAGGGGAATGACTTGGGCATTGTTTCCAGTACCCGACCACGCCGATGCATCCACATCAAATGCTGAGACTGTGCGCCCCAGTCTTTGACCAATTGGGTGATCTCGGGAATCTCCTCCAGATTTTCTGTCATGACCACCGTGGTGAGGGAGACCGGAAATCCGAGCCGGGTGGCGCTACGAGTTCCTTGGCAAATCTGCTCAAATGTGCCGGCACCGCGCAGACGATCATTGGTTTCGGGTCTGGCGCCGTCCAGCGACACCTGAAGGCGCAGCCGGTCGCGAGAGGCGGCCTCGAGTTTCTTGAGACGCGTGTCGTGAAGCAAGGTGGCGTTGGTCAAAATGATTAGTTCCGCCTCTTTCTTCTCGGTGATGTAGTGGATCAGTTGGAAGATATCCGGGCGTGCGAACGGCTCGCCGCCCGTGAAATAGAGGCGTTCTACACCGCAATCAACTGCCTGGTCGACGATATTGAGGAGCTTGACGGTAGACAGACCGCGGTCGGCGGCGGGTGATGAGCTCACCAGGCAGTGCGTGCAAGTCAGATTGCAGGAATTGTTGGTGTGAATCCACAATTCTCGAAGTTTCTCAAGTTTCAGGTGGGCCGAGCGTCCGCCATAGGGGAATCGCTCGATGGGTGTCGTCGAAACCACTTGAGCGCGCAGGGCGTCCCGCAGAAAGGAATGCACATGCAACCAGGCAACAGCGCTTGTCACCTGAAAGGATTCCGTGTAGCGACGCACCAATTCTCCCAAGGTGACCTTCTGATCCAGCCATCTTAAGATCTGCCCTCCCCGGCTGTCAGTGGCGATCCAATTCGGACCTTCAGGATCGATGGCAATATGAACATCGTTCTCTTCGAGATGCCGAACGTCAGGAAGATAAAATAGTTGATCTTCTTTAAGCTCCAACATGATGTATCTTTTCTCCTTTGGTTCCCAATGAGCATTCATACCAAGGTACGAACAAAAGAATATATTGAGTCGGGTGTGGCTCGGAATTTCTTCACACCTTCAGGGACTGAATTCCTGATTGGAAAATGTTTTTACGAGGGGCAGTGAGCTAATGCAGAAAAAGCGGAGGAGGGGGAAGCTGATTGACCCTGCGGATGTGGTCGAACATCCGTAAAATACAGCCTAGAACCGCAGTCTGATCAGGCTGAGATAGGTTAGAGTTGCGCAGATCCAGCAATAAGGCGCGAAGAGGGCCGCCAAGCCGGCAGCGACGAAGAATCGTTTGCAGGTCAAAACGATCGTCCAGATCATAACAGGCTTCAAGAATTTCCAGGCGTTCGTTCTGGCTGTCGCACTCCTTGACAAGCTGCGCAAAATCGGTGTTGGCATTCCACTCAATGTTGGAGAGAACCTGAAAATTCTCTCGCGTGACACCAAGCAGATACACGCCGCCCTTCTGATCCGGGCCCAAAATGATTGTTCCGTTTTTGAATCGCTCCCTGGCTTGACTCAGGAGTTGAACATCTAATTGAGGGCAATCGTTCCCCAAAACCAGAACGCGCTCGTAACCCAATGCAAATAACTGTTGAATACTGTGGCAAAGTCTTTCTCCGAAGCCTCTGCCTTCCTGCGGAATGAGGCAGGCCCCAATCTTTTCAAACTCAGAGTTCTCATCAGGCGGGATTGCAAGGTATACGTCATTCAAAAAAACCTTCTGAGAAGCCTTGACCACGCGACGGGTAAACGACGCGAAAACCCTCTTCGCACTCTTTGATTGCCTCGGGGGAAACTTATTAGAAGAGTGCCGCAGGCTGGCAAAAATGAGAACCGCCGTTGAGTCCATGAGTGGCAATAGGTCCAACAGATTTCAAAACGATGCTTTTCGGCTTTGACGCAGATCCTAGGACGCCGTAGAAATCGCGTCTGTGAATATACTATTCCAAGGGCTCGAGAGCAAGCATTTCGACCTTTGTCGCCCGATCTCTTTGACTTATTTTTTAAAAATCGCTTTCAGTTTGTGCACAATCTCTTCGGGTTCGTTGTCGCCGAGACACTGTGGGAAAAAGACAATAGTTCCCTGTGAAGCCAGGTTTTCGTAGGTACAGATAATCGGCTCACCTTCCTGAAGCGCATTGATCAATGCGTGGGCATCCAGGCCCGCTCTGTTGGGATCCACTTGCACATGCGCCGAAGGGACTGGCTGTCCACTTGGCAAGGGAAAAATGCGATGAGCGCATAGCCCGGAAATTTTCTCGACGCCGGCAATGAGGGTATCGATTCGTTCGTGCCAGGCTTTCAATTCTGCCTCAAAGTCGCGGGTAGCATAAAGTTCTAAAGCGGCGATGAGGCCTGCTATCTCTTCCTTTCCGACCTTGAGACCGCGTCCAACCCCGTGATGAGGCGGTCCCGAGAGTGTCCCGTCCACAATCAAGTGCCGCCATGGCCAGGTTTCCGGAAAAACATCCATATCTTGATGTTGTAAGGCCACCGAGAGAATCAGATCACGCCTGCCGCATAGGATCCCGCTGGCTTGTGGGCCTCCAATATGTTTTCCTCCGCTAAAGGCTACCAGGTCGGCGCCCTGGGCGATGAATTTTCGCAGATTCTCGGCTGGGGGCAGTTCAGCCGCTGCATCGATGATGACGGGAACGTGGTTTGAATGGGCAATCTGGACGATTTGCTCCAAAGAGAGGCTCCCTTCAACCGACCCGGCTAGAAAGAAGATGGCAGCTGTCTTGTCATTGATAGCTCGTTCCACTTCATAAGGGAAAGTTGCGTAATTGAAACCTACCTCTACCACTTTGGCCCCGGCGGCTCGTAAAGCGTGATCGTAGTCATTCCGATGGACGCGTTGAATGATGACTTCATTTTTCATGCCGCGAGCGTCAGGCAAACGGTTCATCTTCAGGGGGTCCAGGCCCGCGATACAAGCTGCCATGCCTAGCGTCAGTCCAGCGGCGGCGCCGGAGGTCACATATCCGGCTTCGGCTCCTGTGAGCCTGGCGATAATTTGGCCTGCGGCCTGTTGTAAGTCTTCCATTCTGACGAATGACTCGGCTGCTTCTCGCATGGCTTGGATCACTTCCGGAGCCATGAGCGAGCCCCCTGCCTTAGTGCTGTAGCTGCGAGCATTGATCACTCGACGCAAACCTAATTTCTGATAAAAATTCATCGGTCTCACTCCTTGCCCTTCACTCACGATTGCTTTCCCACAGGCTCAGCGGTCGCTCGGGCTACCGGCCCGTACACTCAACAGGTATTGCTTCTCCCGCTCAGACTCGTTTTTCAGTTTTTCGTACCACTCGAGGTGGGTTGTGGCCTCCGCCGCCCGGCCCAGCGATTTGTAAACCCGCGCGAGCAGGAAATGCACCGACTGATTGGCCGGATCCAGCTTCATCGCCTTCTCGCAATACCCGAGCGCTTCCTGCGGCCGATTCTTCAACATCTGAATTTTCGCAAGTCCTAGAAGCGCGTCAGCGTAATTCGGGTCAAATTGAAGGGCCGTGCTGTAAAGCGTCCAGGCCTTATCGAGCTTCTGGTCCAGGAGCTCCAGCTCCCCGAGCTGAAAGTAGCTCTCCGCATGGGCCGGGTGAAGTCGTAGCTCCTCTTCGTACTCGTGGCTCGCCTCCTTTCGCTCGCCAAGAGCGCGCAGCATGTTCCCAATCTGGTAATGCAGACCTGTCGCCATAGGATTGTCCTTCAGCGCCAGCCGAAACTGCTCCGCCGCCAACGCAAAATGGTCCCCCTCCGACAAGAGGTGGCCAAGCATTTCATGCGTCAGGTAAGCGTTTGGATATTTCTGCGTCAACCTCCTCATCATTTCCCGGGCCCGGGTCATGTGGAGCCAGAAGCTCTGATAGACCACTTGTGGATTGTCAGGCTCCATCTTGAGAAGCGCCAGGTAAACCGCCTCTGCTTCATTTAGTGAACCAGACTTGATATAGAACTTTCCCAAACGAAGCCCAACCAGCCGTTTCAATTCACCGTCCACCGCCGGATCCTGCGAGCGAAAAGATTTCTCGAGCAAGGGACGGCCGCGATCGGTGTGTCCGAGCGCAAATTCGCTGAGACCCAGGAACGCTTCGGCAGCAGCCAGATTCGGCTTCATTTCCAGCGCGCGTTCCAAAGCCGTTGCGGCCGATCTGTAGTCGCCCTTTTGGTAGTGAGCCACCCCCAAATGCAAAAAGAGCGGGGCGGACTCGCCGTGGCTGCGCAGCAACTTCTGGTAGATCTCAATAGCCCGATCATAATTGCTCTCGGCTAGAGATTGTCGAGCCTCGTCAAACAGCTCCGATTGGCTAGCATTGGGCCGGTTTTGCGTAGCAGCTTTGACGTCGATCGCGGAAAGGACCGGAAGCAGAGCAATTAGAGTCACGGAAACCGAGTGGAGCAAGGAAGACCTCCTTAGTTAGTTTCTCTCGCGAAACTCGTAAACGCACTCCGGGTGCTGGGTTCCAGTCCCGGAAATCCTGCTGACCTTCGGCTAACCCAGGGTTTCGTCGCTGAAACCGGGGAAAATCAAAAACGTCATCACTCGCGATTCGATCCCGGCGGAACCGCGGCCTTGCCTTCCTCCAAAATGGACAAGAAGTTCTGCTTCTGCTGCTTTAACTCCTGAAGTTTTTTTAAGGCTTGTTGTGCCTGAACGGTGTGTCCCAGACCTCGATGGGCGACCATCAGGTTATAGTGAACCGCTTCATCCTCAGGGGCCGCCTGCAGCGCCCGCTGGAGATGTTCAAGCGCTGTCTGATACCGTTTTTGAGCGATCAGGAGCTTGGCCAACGCAACCCGGGGCTCTACACTCGAGGGCTGCAGATCGAGCGCTCGCAAGTAATATCGCGCGGCTTCCTCAAGCTGATTGGCCTGAACGTGGAGGTTTCCAATTTCCACATGCGCCCGAATATGAAAAGGGCTAATCTCCAGTTCTCTTTGGAATTCCCTCATTGCCTCCTCAGCTCCTGCCGAGGGATTCGCGCGAAGAACTGCTCGGCCCAGACGATAGTGCGCCTCCGGTAGCTGGGGATCCATTTTGACAATTTTTCGATATTCTTCTGCCGCCTCGGGAAATTTGTGCTGAGCCTCCAGGGTTTCCGCCAGGACTTGATGAAACTGGTAGGAATTGGGAACCTTCTCCAGCATCCGTTGTACGACGTCGTTCCACATCTTGCCGTAAAATCTGGCGGCAAGATAGAGCACAGCGGGGTCGTTGGAATCAAGCTGACGCAATTTTTGAATTGTGGCCAGCCCTTTCTCCTCGTTACCGAGAGTAAGATAGCACTCGGCCAGACGTTGTCCCGCCAGGGAGCGCATGGCAGGATCGGTCTCTTGGGCGAAAACTTTCTCCAGGTAGGGGACGGCTTCCGCGTACCGGCCGAGAGTAATGTAATTCAGGGAAAGAAGGATAGGAACCCTTGGCAGTTGGGGATTGAGCTTTAGAGCTTGCTCGAGTGACTTCACTCCTTCGTGGAGATTTCCCAGGTTTTGGTAGGCGACCCCGAGCCTGGCGTGGGTTTCTGCGTCGCCGGAATCAAGGCGAAGCGCTTCCTCATACTCGCGCGCCGCTACTTGCCAGTCCTGGCGTCCGACAGCCTCAGCTGCTCTGCGCAGGTGCTCTCGAATCTGTGGGGCTTTTTGGTCAGACGCACCGCTACTGGCGACAAAGAGCAAGGCCAGCAGCAGCGACGTCGGCTTGCCTCCTAGAAGTCTTCGGAATGTTCCTGAAATGTCTCGAACCTCGAACAAGTTGATCAGCAAGCCCAGCCTTGGCCGAGAAAGGCAGAAAGGTCTCATGCAAAGCCACCAGGCCGCAAAGTAAAGGTCCCCATCGGGTCGAATTACTCCTCCAAGCCACTTTCAATCCACGTTTGGTCAATTCATAAAAGAAAGCAGACTCGTAAACCACTCCAGCAATCCTGGGACCCAGAGTGGTATGGATCTTGAAGGCAACATGACACAATGATCCGCACGATCTCATTTTCGCTCGTGACAATCATTGTTGTTCTCTTGCGGCTTGGCGCCTTTGCGTGAGTCTTCCAAAACCTAAAAATTCAGCTTCAAACCAAACTGAATCTCTCGGGAATCTATTGCCGTATTCCCGATCTTGCCGAACTGAGGCGTTCCGACTGTGTTGCCCGGCTGGCCGAAAATGGGGTGATTGAAAAGATTGAAAAACTCCGCCCGGAACTGAAGCCGCACGTTTTCGCCGCGGAAGCCCATGTTCTTGTAAAGTCCAAAGTCCCACAAGTTGATGCCTGGCCCGATAACGATATTGCGGCCTGCATTGCCAAAAGTGAAAGGCCCTTCAGGACCGGGGCAGACGTTTACAAAGGCATTGGTGCTAAAGAATTCGTTCACCAACTCGCCAGAGGGTCGACCGCTTGACAACTTTGGATTCCCAGCCAGATCCGGTCGTTGGGCACCACTGTCCGTGTTGGCGCGGTTGCAAACCTGAGTAATGAAGACGGGGTTTCCGGCCTGGAACGTAGTCACTCCATTCAACTGCCATCCGCCTAACAGCGCATTCGCCATGTGGCCCTGATTCAGGAAGGGTTTGCCGCGGCCAAACGGTAATTCGTAAATGTAGCTGGCCACAAATCGATGGCGGACATCTTGAGCGGCCAGTCCCCGGTCAGCGTGGCGGTTATAGGCGTCTTGCGACGTAAAACCTCGCGCTCCCTCCCCGACGAAGGTTCCGCCCGAATCGTCAATCGTCTTACTGAAGGTGTAGCCTAACAAGAGCATGAAGCCTTGAGCGAACGGTCTCTGGACCTTAAACTGAAAGCTATTATAGTTGGCGCTGCCATTGTTATTCATGTAGTAGAGAGTCCCGCCTCCGGGCCAGCGCTTCCTGGGTTCCAGCGGGCCAGGCCCCGGCCGGGCCTGGTTGAGCAATTCCAGGTTTGTCAGGTGGCGCGATGTGTTCCCTACGTAGGACGCCGCGAACAGGGTCTTGGCGAACGTACGCTCCAGGGAGAAGTGCCAAGCCTGAATCTGGCCATTTCTCAAGTACGGATCGATCGCAAAAAGGGCCAAGCCCCCAACCGACGTTCCGCCCAGGGGTTCGAACCAGTTAAATTGGCTGATGTTGTCCTGAGTGAAAGCCTGGGTGTAAATGCCGACGAAGGGTGGGTTCAGAGCCAGGTCCACAAATCTGTTTTCGGTATCGCGCTGATAGAATATGCCGTAGCCTCCCCGCAACACCGTATTCCTAAGATGTGGGATGGTATAAGCGAAGCCGAAACGAGGGCCGAAATCCCTCTTGGCACTGAAGACCAGCGAGTCAGGCAACCCCACGCTTGTTGCTGTAACATAAGGCGCTATGGTCAGCAGGTCGTACGTCACGTCCTTATAGGTTATCCCTTTTGCTCCCTCGGAAACCACGATTTGCGGGGCAGCATTGTTGGGACCCAGATAGCCATTGGCGAAGCTTCGGTTCGAGGAATAGGGCACACCCGACCACTCGTACCGGATTCCCAGGTTCAAAGTCAGGTTGGGAGTTACCTTCCAATCATCCTGGAAGTACCCCGCAATCTGAGTGTACCTTTGTTGCGGATTAAACAACTCCCGAGAGAAAAACGAAGCGGCAGGCAGCCCCAGGAGAAAATCACCGAGCGGATAACCGCTAAACCGGCCGTCAAAGCTGAGCTGGCCATTCGGGGTGATGATTTCCTGAAACGTGTCCAGGAAGCGGATGACATCGCCGCCAAACTTCATGTTATGCCTGCCCCGGTTCCAGGTGAAGATCGGCCGACCTTCAAAGTTCGCGGGTAGCCATCGCCGCGGAGCAGCATAGCCTGCGCCCAGATTGCCATAACCGGACACCTCCCACTGAGGAGCTCCCCACGTGTCAGGGATGGTAGATAGACCCCTGATTTTCAGAATTTCGTTCGTGATGTCGTGCTGGAACTGGAGACCGAAGTTCTCCACTTCGTCCTGGTGAAACCGGGAGTAGCCGAAATTGTACTCCGAGATCAGGTTGGGCTTAAACGCCCAGGTGAAACGGACCCCCACAGATTGCGCCCGGTTGACTTGAACATAGTTGAAGTTCCGGTTCACATTGGGATTAGTCAGGTCCGCGTCGTGCAAGGCATATCGCCCATAAAGGAAGCCTTTCTGGCCCACCTTTTGGTCCACCCGGAATAGCACCTGGTCGTAACTGAACGTTCTGAGTGAATCGGCAAAGTAATTAAATCCCGGCCGATTGATATTGGGGACCGGGAGCCACGGTCCTTGGCCGATCCCGTTTTCCAAGAAAGAAAGCAAGTTGGCGGGCATCCGGTCTTGCGGAATTCTGTTTCCCGGGAAAGGCTGTCCTGTCGAAGGATCAATGAGGGGCTTGTCAGGGGTAACGAGGTCCGAAAGATCGCCGCGAAGTTGTCCGGGGGGCGGCAGGTTCGCCAGCAGCGGGATCCCTTTTCTCTCTCGAAAGCCTTCGTAGCTGGCAAAGAAAAACGTCTTGTCCTTCCCGTTGTACCTCGGGATCACCACCGGCCCGCCGACCGTACCGCCAAACTGGTTGCGACGGAAGTGCGGCGCCTCGCTCTCTCCCTCGAAGAAATTCCTGGCATCCAGCGCATTATTCCGCAGAAACTCATAGACAGACCCATGCAGTCCATTGGTGCCCGACCTCGTCACCAGGTTCACCTGGGCGCCCGCCTCTGCGCCAAAAGCCGCAGCGTAATTGCTGGTCGTCGTCTCAAACTCCTGCACGGCATCGACGCTGGGAGCAAACGTGTTGCTGCCGTGTTGATACTCCTTGATGGTCACGCCGTCGAGAAGAAAGAGGTTATAGTCTCCGCGCTGGCCGTTCACGTTGAAGCTTTGCGCCGTTGGATCGATTTGGACCGCGTCAAATGTATTGCTGTTCTTCGAGCGGGTGGCCCCGGCAGAAAGAAGATTCAACTGCAGGAAATTTCTGCCGTTCAGCGGAATTTCCGTCAGAGTTTTGCGTTCGATGACGGTTCCGATTTCCGACGACGCCTGGTGCAGGAGCGGAGCAGCGGCTGTAACCTCGACCGACTGGGTGATCTCGCCGACTTGTAGCTGAACATTCTGGGTCAGAGTTTCACCCACAAAAACGCGGACGTCGGTGAGGACCGCTTTGTTAAATCCGGCCTTTTGCACGCTCAGGCTGTAAACATCAGGCGTCAGGTCGGTAAAATAATATAACCCTGCCGTGTTAGTGACGGTGCTCAAGGTAAGGCCCTTAGCTGTAATCGAAAGCGTCACCGCGGCCTCCGGTATGGCCGCTCCCGTCTGGTCTGTAATCAGCCCAGTCAGGTTGCCCGCGCCGCGTTGGGCCAAGCACGGCGTATATTGCGCTGCCAGGTACCCGAAAGCCAAAATATGAACCAACCATTTTGCTCTCCATGATGTGGTCATGCTCGCCTCCAAAATGTTGCGGTTAAGAGTCTCAACTAGATCGGAAGATTGTCCCTGACCTGAGGGCTGTGAAACGGGATTGATATACGAATCGCTATACTCCTAACCGTGAGCACTGTCAAGCGGAATTTGGGTAGTGCTCTGTTATAATCTAAAGCATGCAATTGCTTTACACTTCACTCATTATAACTTTAGCCGCGTTCACAAGACCCTAAGAGTAACACCGGCGATGGAAGCTGGGATTACCGATCACGTTTGGAAACTGGAGCAACCAATCAATGGTTAGCAGCAAAAGCAAGATCGAGGTCAACCCCAAAAGCCTTCGAATTCCGATCTATGTCATTCGCTCCGGCAAAAATGGCCTGAGCATCACTTGCGCTGACAGTAAGCATGGCTTCAAGGTAGGAACTAGCCCTCAGCAGCTTTAGGAAGAATACGTTAAAATAACGCTGGTTCGGCCGCGACTAACTTCTTCTTCGCGTCCACCAGCTTGTGCCGTTCGAGCTTAATGAGCCCATGCAATACGCCTTAGCATGAAAGCGGTCGGTAAGGAGTAGCCAGTTTGGATCGAAGAAAGGCAAGGGAGCTAACAGCGGAACGAGGGTAGGCTGAAGCCTGGGACATGCACGCCAATCAGGGAGGCTGCGAAGAAGACATGTTAAAAGTTCGGATTCTAGTGCTCCTGGGCTTGTGCCTGCTGGCGTCTCACCTCTGTTTTGCTGCCGATCAAAAATGGAAAGCCGGCGTGGGCAAGATTTCTATCACACCACGGCAATCCCTATGGCTGGCAGGCTACGCGGCGCGAACGAAACCATCGTAGGGTACTTCTCAAGAACTCTACGCCAAGGCCCTGGCCTTGGAAGACCGTAAGGGCCGCCGGGCGGTGCTAGTGACAACCGACCTCTTGGGTTTCACTGCCAGGCTCAACAAGGCGGTGGCCGAACGCGTTGAGAAGCAGTATAGCCTTCCTAAAGATCGGGTGGTCTTCAACTCTTCTCATACCCACTCTGGACCTGTGATCGACAGGCAGCTGGCGGTGGCTTACCCGATGACGCCGGAACAGTGGTCCGATGTGGACGCTTGTGTACGCGAGCTGGAAGACAAGATTGTCAACGTCATCGGGGTCGCGCTCAAGGATTTAGCCTCGGCCCGCCTGAGCTTTGGACGAACCGAGGCGAACTTCAATGTGAATCGCCGGACATTATCACCCAGAGAGCCATTTGGAGGAGTGAATCAGAAAGGTCCAGTGGACACCGATGTGCCTGTGCTGCGGATTGACGGGGCCAATGGAAAGCTCCGCGCCGTAGTTTTCGGTTACTCCTGCCACAACGTTACATTGGGTCCTGATTTTTACCAGTATCACGGGGACTATGCGGGGGCCGCACAGGAGTGGTTGGAGACTCGCCACCCGGGGGCTATCGCATTGTTTGTCGCCGGGTGCGGGGCAGACGCGAATCCAAACCCGCGCGGTGGCCTGGACGTGGTTCGTGGGCACGGCGAGACACTCGCCACGGCCGTTGACAAGGCCCTGGACGCCACCTTGAGGCCGGTCGGCGGGCCCTTGAAGTGCGCCTATGAAGTCTTTCCCTTGCCATTTGCGACCGTTCCTACGCGTGAGGAACTCCAGAAACGGCTCCAGGATGAGAATATCTACCAGCGACGGCACGCCCAGCTGATGCTCGAAACCTTGGATCACAACGGCCGACTTCCTGTAGAGTATCCCTATCCTCTCCAAGTCTGGCAGTTCGGGCCTGACTTGACATTGGTCGTCATGGCCGGTGAAGTCGTCGTGGACTTTGCTCTCAGGCTGAAGAAAGAGCTAGGGCCGGAAAGACTCTGGGTGGCAGGCTACAGCAACGATGTGTTCGCTTATATTCCCTCGCTGCGAATCTTGCAAGAGGGGGGCTACGAAGGCGGGGGCGCCATGCTATACTACGGCCAACCCGGGCCGTTCGCGGCCTCCGTCGAAGAAATCATTGTCCGTAAGGTGCATGAGCTGGTTCAACGCACTCGTTAAGAATGGAGGACATCATGAACCGTAATATCACTCGGCGACATTTTTTGGCAACAGCATCAGCGAGCGCAGCCGGGTGGGCAATGACTGCCGGCTTGGCGGTAGCTGCGCGACCTGCATCCACGGAGAAATTGGCTCTCTTAGGAGGAAAGCCGGTTCGGAGTGAGCCGTTTCCTTCCTGGCCTCTCATCCGTGAAAATGACGAAAAAACCTGGACGAATGTCCTCAAGGAAGGCCGCTGGTGCCGGCTGGGCGTCGACGGATACGCGAAGCGCTTTGAGCGATCCTGGGCGGAAATGACGGGCGCCAAATATTGTCAGGTAACCTCTAGCGGCACCAGTGCCCTTTTAACTTCCCTTAATGCCCTGGATATCGGTCCCGGCGATGAAGTGCTGGTGCCGCCTTACACCTTCGTGGCCACCGTGAATGTTGTCCTGATGCAACGTGCGTTGCCGGTGTTTGTAGACTCCGATCCGGAAACGTTCCAGATCGATCATCAGAAAATCCAAGCAGCGATCACAGACCGAACTCGCTGCATTCTTCCTGTGCACCTCGGCGGTTCGGCGGCTAACCTGGACGCCATTCTGGAAACCGCTGGGAAACACAAACTTCATGTCGTGGAGGATGCCTGCCAGGCACACCTGGGAGAATGGCGCCACCGCAAACTCGGCACACTGGGGGATCTCGGCTGCTTCAGCTTCCAGGCATCAAAGAATTTGAACTCGGGCGAGGGTGGAGCCATTCTGGGAAGCAACCAGCAGCTCATGGAGCGCTGTGAAATCTTCCACAACAACGGAAGGGGCTTGACCAGCGGGGCTTTCGGGTACGAGCACAATGGTTGTAATCTGCGCCTCTCGGAGTTTCAGGCTGCGCTTCTGCTCGAACAGTTGAAGCGGTTAGAAGAGCAATCCCGTATGCGAGAGCAAAATGCCAAGTATTTGACTGTGCAGCTTCGTGAGATTCCCGGCATTGCGCCTGCCCGCATGTACGACGGCTGCACCAGGAACGCCTATCATCTCTACATGTTCCGCTACGACCGGGAGCCCTTTGCCGGACTGCCGAGGGCGCGGTTTCTGGAGGCTTTAAAAGCGGAAGGAATCCCCTGCGCCGGTGGTTACACGCCGCTCAATAAAGAGCCATTCCTGGTGAATACCCTGAAGTCCCGCGCTTTCCAGAAAATCTATTCAGCCAAGGAGATATTCGACTACGAGGCCCGCAACCATTGCCCGGCGAACGATAGGCTCTGCGAAGAGGCCGTCTGGCTTTTCCAAACTATGCTGCTGGCAAGCCGGAGTGACATGGATCAAATCGCGGAGGCTATACGAAAGATTCAAAAGCAAGCCACGGGCCTAATCAGTTCATAAGTTATGTGGAGATGGTCTGAGGGTACCATGAAGGACACGAAGACCATGAAGGGTCACAGCACGAAGCGTAAAGCCGAGATCGGGAAAGAGTGCTCGGTCAAAAGGGGTTGAAGAGCGTTGAGGAAATCAAAAGGGATTCAGCAAACAACTACTGACTTAATTGATACTCTCAGACACCCAACTGTGCTTTCTGAGCAATCTTAATGTGGAGCGCTTGGTGGATGCTCTGAGGAGCTGGGTTTTCTCATCCTTCATCACCTTCAGGTCCTTCATGGTATTAGTTAGATGAGTCACCTGCCTCAAATCGGGCCCAAGCTACTGTGGCTGCCACGCTCGAAATAGCTCCGGACGGGCTTTTCGTGGATTTCATGGCAAACTCTAACGAGTTTCTCTACCGCCGCCTTGAAGAGGCGTTCACCCTTGTCCGCAGTTGCCTTGAACGGATCCCCCATGACGCCTTCGTCAGCCTCACGCCGCCGCTCTGGCCACTGGGCAAATTTCTCCAGCTCCGCTGACGAGAACCACGCTCTCAGGCCATTTGGTGCCCGCTTTTCCAAAGCAACCATGTGGCTGCGCAAGTAAAGCAGCAGTGACGTCTCCCATTCTCCACCATGGCCGATGCTATGGTCGCTTTCCCCCCAAATCTTCAACTCCTCTTCGACCATGTGGAAGTAGGTGATATGCAGGGCCCATACGTCCTCCTGCGCCAGCTTGACCGAGATAGTCTGTGTGGGTGCTACGTTTCCGCCATGGCCGTTCAACAGAATGATCCGCTCAAAACCGTTAGCTTTGATGCTTCGGCAGATGTCGCAAAGGACGTTGATGTACGTTTCCAGTGTCACGGTGATCGTGCCGATGTGTCCCATATTGAAGTGGGTAAAACCTGTCCAGACGGGAGGCGCAACAATGATGGGGTACTCCTTCACGCGGGTTGCTGCTTCTGCCGCCATATGATAGGGGATACTTATATCGACATCCATAGGACAGTGCGGTCCATGCTGCTCGATAGACCCAACGGGAATGATCACGACCGGGGCATGTTTGAGTGCCTCTTCCAGTTCGTGACGCCAGAACTCTTGCCAAAAAATCTTTGCGTTAGATCCGTTATACGATTTGCTATACATGTGACTTACCTTTCACGGTGGGATGTGAATTGACCATCATCAAAAGAGCCTTGGCCCGCTCTGCTTTTCAACGGTTCAAAGGCGAGCCTTTTCGTCTCCAATTATTCGAAGCAGGAGGTAACCCTCTCCTTCCCAGCCAATCAGCTTATAGAATCGCTAAATGATAATCGTCAGGATTTCAAAAAGCAATTGACCGGATGATCTAGGGTGTGCGACAAAATTTGTGGGTTATTCCCTCAGATAGATGCCGGGGCCGCTTGAAGCGAATGGAGTCTCCTAGAGGTGGCATCTTTACAGAAAGAGGCCTTTAGGAGATTGGACATTCTGCGAGTTCAGCGGCAAAAGGGGGTAGCGACAGGCATTCCTGCCTGTCAAACTCGTCTCTGAAGCAGCTCAGGACAGGCAAGAATGGCTGTTTCTACTTGAAATGTCCAATCTCCAGCGGCCTCTTTATAGGGAGAGGCCGGCGTTCTGAAGCTCCGAGCCTCGGCGGAGGACGTCATGACGCCGTAAGGCGCCGCGTCCATTTTTTAGGTCTGTGATCTATAAATATTTCACCTCCACTGGGCGCAATGGTTCTGTCTTTACCGACAAATTTGCCGCACACCGGATGATCTTGTTAAGTAGGGCCTTGCCAGGGTCCCGTCAAAATCCGATAAGGCGCTGCGTCGGGACACAGCCCTTGCTGACGCGCGGGCTACCGACTTGAGCCCCGGCCGGTTCAGTAGCCCGACCGTGAGGGAGGGCCGGGGACTTTGAGGGGGGCCTGGGCCAATGCTGACGCCGGCCAGCTGAGTATAATGAGGTAATTGCCTGAATAATTTGGACCGCCACAATGTCTGAAGCCAAGAACCAGTTGCTGCGCTGTCTCAGCTTCACGGATACGACCTCGCTCGTCATTGGCACGATTATCGGGACTGGAGTTTTCCTGAAGACGGCCGTTATGGCGCAGCAGGTCGGCACGCCGGCACTCGTTCTGGCCGCTTGGGTCGTGTCAGGTGCCCTCTCGCTGGCTGGGGCGCTGACCTATGCAGAACTGGGGGCGATGCTTCCTCAGGCCGGGGGCGAGTATGTGTACTTGCGCGCCGCTTACGGAAATACCTTAGCCTACCTCTACGGCTGGACCGTGGTTGCGATCGAGGCCACAGGCTCGATTGCGGCTCTCGGCGTCGCG